>DATGYJ010000545.1:0-43438 GCA_035298105.1 Anaerolineales bacterium
AGCTTGCTGCCGCTGATTGGGCAGCAAGCTGCCCGACTCCAGAGTCTTTGCATACTTCCTGATGATCTCAACCGAGCCATCGGTTGAGCCACCATCGATCACCATATATTCAATCTGTGGATAATCCTGCGATAGCACAGATTGGATGGTTTGCTCAAGATAAGGAGCCTGATTGTAAGAAGGGGTGATGATGGAAAGGAGATTCATATGGAAAGATTTACGTCATTGTGAGTCTTCGAGAAGCAATCTCCTATGATATCAGACGATGGCGTAGTACTCGGCGCAGCGGTCTCTTCGTCCTCCCGAAGAGCACCGGGACGGTGTGAGCGGAGCGAGTGTTCGTCGAGCGAAGTCGACTGCGTAGCGTGCCCGTGGCAAGGACAGGTTTAATACCGATTTGAAGTATCCTTGTGATGCGCGCTTCGATTGCGCAGCCTCAGCGCCAGGTTTGTTAAAACAGAGAGTCGTAATCTACTTTCGGAAAGATCGTCAACTTGCCGCCAATCGTGGCATCGAGGACCTCACGCCCGGCTTTTCGATAGGCTTCACGCGCCAGCGCATATCCCACTTCGGAGGTCTGGAGATCAGGCAATTGCCAGCGGAATCCTTTGCCAAAGTAGGCAGGCGAGAAGTGATTGGGGTCATCTCCCTGCGAGATCACCGTAGTATTCGGCTTGCCTGTGGCGGTGTAGTTATGATCTGCACCGATCAGGATCACTTGCTTAAACCCCATATGAAAAGCAAGCTGTAACGTGACATTGGTAACTGTGGCGCCTTCCCAGACACGCCCGCGCACATCGGTCGAAAAACGGGGGCTGGTATAGGAGGTATAAAGGAAGGTTGGCATCCTGGTAATTGGTAAATTGGTTGGGAAGTGACGGCGGGAGCGCCACGCCAGGAACTTGGGCAGCGAAAGGGTAGCCAGATCACCCGCTGTTTGCTCGATCACAAGATCGTTGACTACGGTCAAATACGTCGTGGAAAAACCAAGCTCAGGGAACATCAGATAAATGCGGTTCATCCCGAAGGTAAATTCATTCCTGAGCTTGCTCATATCTGTGTATTTGAGGCTGGGTCCATTCGCGATCACAAAGGCGCGCTTTCCCTTGTGAATGTTCTTAAGTGCCCCCAGGCGACGGATACTCTCCCACCGCCAGGGGTGAAGATAAGCGGCGGGCAGCTCGGGGAGGCGACGAATAGAGTCATTCAGCTCGCGTCCGATATTCCATAAAAAAGAGGGGGTGAATTGCTTTAGTGTTTGTTTCATAGAGAAATATACAAAGAGACTTACTCTGTACTCAACCTCGCGGTGGCGCCGCCATCCACAACCAGGGCCTGTCCGGTCATAAAAGATGATTGCTCGTTATCGGCCAGGAAATAAATCGCATGCGCGATCTCTTCGGGTTTGCCAACCTTACCGCTGACGGTCCGACGGGCAAGGTTATCCAGGCGCTCCTGCATATCGCCGTGACCGGCGTGCCCTCGGCCTAGGCCCGCCCGGAGCATGGGTGTATCTACCGCGCCGGGCAGAATGGCATTGACACGGATATCATCGGGAGCAAACTCAATCGCCATGGCACGCGTCAGAGCCAGTAGTCCGCCCTTCGAGGCTGCATAAGCAGCAATATTTGCGGAGGTCTGGATGGCATGAACTGACGAAACATTGACGATTGCACCACCTCCCGCCGCCTTCATCAGCGGATGGGCAAGTTTGACGAACAGGAAAACGGACCGCAGGTTGGAAGCCATGACCGCATCCCATTCCTCGACAGTTGTTTCCACCAAAGGTTTGGCAACCTGCACCGCCGCGTTGTTGACCAGGGCGTCGAGAGTGGAGTGGAATGCACGCGCCTGCTCAAAAATCTGCTCGGTCGATTCGGGGCGCGAGATATCCGCTTTGATGAAACGACCCTCTTGCGGAAAGTCTTCACCGAACTCGGTACGATCCACGCCGATGACAAGCCAGCCTTTCGCAGCAAAGTGATTTACAGTGGCACGCCCGATGCCGCCCCCCGCCCCAGTGATGAGTACAGTTTTTGTCATAAGTTTTGTTTCTTTTTGTACACGGATAGCACGGACCCAACGGAGAAGGAATTAGCCTTTACGGAATCGTTGTCCAAGAGAGAGCACCTTTGCGCAAGTTATCATAAATTTTGCGATGAAATTCTGCTTGACGTCCAAAATTCAATAAAAGACCAACCTCGATTTCTGTTGCCTTCAAATAATTGAGCAATTGAGCATCATGAGCCTCAATCAGTTTTTCAACTGATTTTATTTCAAGCAAAACGATCCCATTAACGATCATGTCTGCCTTGTATTCGCCCACCACTTTTCCATGATAATAAACACAAATTTCCTTTTGTCTTCCGACAATCATTCCGAGTTCTGTTAACAGAACTTCCAACGCAGATTCATAGACTTTTTCAGAAAACCCAAACCCCAATTCCTTGTGCAGTTGGAAGAAAGCACCCAATATTTTACCCGTCAATTCCGAATGTTTTCCCTCAAATTTCTTGCGTACTTCCATGATACAACTCCGTCAAGTAAAGATCTTCTCCGTGCTTTCCGTGAAACCCGTGTACAAATATGGAACATCCCAGCCATCTTTCATGGTGTGGTTGGGCACGAGTTCGGTACCAAATGATATTCATCGCGCGCTTCCGGTGGCCCAAAGTAGCTCTGATCCTTCAGGAGCGGTAGATTCTGTCCAAAATAAGAATCCAGGACGACCCGAAACGAATTGACCGGCGAAATCCCAGGATACAATATTTTATCCGTTTGCACCCCGGGTAAGTAATAGGCGTTCAAAATCGGCATTCTGTCCGAATATTTCGTTGCAAGATCAGGCAAGGGGCCATGATCTCCCTGGACAATAATGACCGGAGGAACCTTCGAATTCTTTATCAGAGTATCGACCACCTTTAGGATTTCGTTATTAATGAACCTGACCTGATTGGCGTACGCAACTGCGGTTTGTTGATACGTGGCATTCTTTGTCTGGTAGGCAGGCACTTCCCCATTCGGGCCAAATGTGTATGGGATATGCGGCACAACCAGATGGGCAAACACAAACAGATTTCCTTCCCGCTCAGGTAATTTTTTGATGTTGTCCAGCAGGGAAAAAACCCGCAATCTTCTGAGATCCTTGTGAGTATCGTCAGTCTGGTTCGACAACCTGTAATCATAAGCCGCACGGATGACGGTCGTATTGAGAAGCAGGGTCTCGAATTCCGTCAAAGCAGTCACAGGATGCTTATAGTCTATGTATAGATCCGCGTCCGTCCACTCCGTAAACGGCCAACCGGTCGGAAAAGCAACGATCTGATAACCATTTGCTTCCATAAATGAACGCATCGCGTTGTGCTTGAGTAAGGCGATGCGATCGACTCGGCTATGAGCGACATTCAGCTTGTCAAGATAATCATAATTGAGGGAAGATGTAACTGAAAAATCCGTATAGGCATAATTGCTTTGGCTGCAATCGGCAACGTAAAAGCCTCGCTGGCGCAGGGAATTCAGAAATCCACTATTATCATATCCGAGCAAATTCTTCAGAACATCTTCACGACCATAAGCATCCAAAATAATATAGTAAATATCAGGCTGATCGGCCCTGGCAGCGACCTTGCTGTAAGAAGCCCGCACGGCACGATCCGCTGACCATTGCTGAAGGACATTGGATATGATTTGCTCTGTGGGATAAATCAATAAAAAGATCGAGATCAGATTTAGCCAAAACGTAAATGCCCCAGGCTGCTTGAGACGCCGTGCAATCAGAAATAAAGAGATTGCTAATAATATGCCAGCGAGCGGCAGTAATGTGCGGTGCCTGAAGATCGATAAGCCCCCGAACGTCACATCTTCCAGGAGGTTATAGGCCTGCCCGTACATAAAAAAGAAAAATGTGACTGTCAATGTCGCAAGAGCGGCTCGCTGCCAATCTCGAAATATTAACCTCATCAGGCCAAACAAGATCGCACCCAGGAATAAGGATACCAGGAGCGGACGGACAACAACCTCGAGCGAAATCTGGTCAACGTTATAGGCTGCTAACGAGAGAACAGGAAATACTAAAAACAGAATTGGATAGAAAGGCAGTTTTTTAAACATTCAATCTATCCGTCAAATCAGCCGCAGGGATGCTCAGGCCATCCAGCAGGTTCCTGATCGTATTCCAGTGGACTCTTTCCCAGGCTGCCGGGCTGGAATTGGCGTTGTGCGGGGCGAGCATGACATTGTCCATTTTCGCCAGGGGACTCTCTAACGGCAAAGGTTCGTGTTCAAAGACATCCAAAGCGGCTCCCGCGAGACGTTTCGCCTGCAACGCTTCGATCAGCGCCTCCTCCTCGACAATGGGTCCGCGCGCAGCATTGATCAGCACTGCCTCTGACTTCATCAGGGCCAGGGTAGCGCGGTTGATGAGATGAACGCTGGTCGGATTCAAATCACAGTTTAAGGAAACAAAATCGGAACGAGAGAGCAAAGCTTGGAGATCGGTCATTTCGATGCCGGTTTCGGCGATAAAGACATGGTCGATCTCGATAATGTCGGTGCCATAAACCTGCATGCCAAAGGCGCGGGCCCGGCGTGTCACTGCTTTCCCAATGTTGCCAATACCAATCACACCCAGCACACATTCACTGAGTGATCTGCCGGGAATCTTTTCCCACTTGCCGGCTTTCATTTCTCTGTCCATCCAGGGTTGGCAGCGGGCAAAAGCCAATATGTAAGCCAGGACGGTATCGGCGACCGGGAGGGTGAACGCGTTTGGGGTGCGGCAGACCTTTATCTCGTAACGGGAGCAGGCCTCGGCGTCGATTGAATCGATGCCGGTACCCCACTTGGAAATCACTTTGAGGCGCGGCGCACAGGCTTCAATCACGCGCGCAGTATAGCGGTCATCCCCGCAGATCGTGCCGTCAAATTGACCTGCATACGAAAGTAGGTCGGCTTCTTCCAGGCGCTCCAGCACTCTCGGAATGATCAATTCGATGTTGTATTGATCGAATACGGGTCGGAAGCGGTCCACGAATGGGACCATGTAGGGAGCAGTGAATAAAACTTTATTTGGCTTCATGCCTGCAGATTGTCCGTTCCATTGCTAGGGATGATTGGCTTGTGGATAGCAGCTATCTGACGTAGCAATTTTTTCCAGCCTGATATAACCACCAACGATAGCTCTCCAGGGCAGGATCCAGCGAAATACGATACCAGGATAAACGCCATAAACAGAACAGAGATAAAGGTTGCTTTTGAAAGGTTTGCTAAGGGTTTCATGAATGAGGGCATTAAGCTTAACAGTTTGGAAACGAACCCGGCATACGTGTAAAGTCTTATAAATATCCAAGCTTCACGGATTTTTTCGGAAAATTAATTTTTAACACGCAAAACTCGCTCACGCCGCCGTCCCCGGCGGCGATTACAGAGTAACGCCTGCGCCGCACTCCTTCGAGCGCTGCCGCTTTGGGGCGTGCGCGAGGGACGGTGCAGGGAGCACTTTTGCGGAATGAGAGCATCCAGCTTAACAGTTTGGAAACGAACCTGGCATGCTGGCAAAGCCTTATGAATATCGAAGCTCCAAAGACATTTTTTAGAAAATTAATTCGAGCAGGGATAAGGCACTTCTGAAAACTTATATAATTTCGGCACCGGTGAGAAATAGGTAATGTCCTTGAGCATATCATATTTGCCGCTAAAATAATCGTTGAAAACCAGGCGAAACGAATTCACCGGCGAAATGGTTGGATACAATTCTTTTTCATGCCCGGGCAAATAGTAGGCGTTCAAAATGAAAAAGTGCTGCGGGTTGGGTTGGAGCCAGGGACCATGATCCCCTTGCAGGATAATGATCGGAGGGGTTTTGGATTCGGAAAGGATAGTGTCTATGGTTTCAAGCAATTTACCGTTCAGGAATGTCAACTGATTGGTGTAGCCCAATTGAAATTTGCTGGCCGGGTAAAGTTTCTTTGCGTTCCAAAAATCTGATGGGTCGGTATATTTACCGTCAGGTCCGAAGACAAAAGGCGGGTGCGGCAAAATCAAATGGATATAGACAAACTTGGGGCCCTGCATCCTGGCGACATTCTTCATACTATTAAAAACCAGCATATCCCGATCGCGAAAGTTCTGCCCACTGATCTGATCGAGATCGATCCAGCCAAAATCCTGCAAAGTGCGGGCCAAGGTCGTTTGCATGAACAAAGTCTCGAATTCGGTCATCCCCGAAGAAAAAGGTGGAGGCGTCATAAATAGATTCGCGTCATCCAGTTCGCTCCATGGAAAGCCGTTCGCGAATGAAATGGTTTTATACCCCAGGCTTTCGAGTTGGTAGCGCACCGTACTATGCTTGAGCGTATCCCACAGATGCGCGCGCGCGGTGCTCTCAGGGTTCGTAAACTTGGAATCCAAATCCTGTAAGTAAGACAAATTCAAAGAAGATGCGACCGAGATTTCAGTACGGGTGTAATTACTCTGGCTGCACTGTGCCACATAAAAACCACGCTTCTCCAGATCATTTACAAAGCCGCTGTTATCGTAACCATAAGCGCTCTTCAATAAATCCTGGCGTGTGTACATATCCAGAATGAAGTAGTAGACATCCGGAGGATTTTGCGAGGGCGTTAGATTTTGCAGCGGCGCATGTTGGGCGGCCGCGCGCTTTACATGCCCGCTTTGAGATCCTGACCCGAGATCCATCTGACTTAATGAAGTGATCACCAGCCCAAGTGCGATCACGTTCAACGCCGCCGGGAAGGGAGCTTTCCATCTAGCCCAAACAGCCGCGGCCACTACCAGCAGGAGCCAGGCAATTGGCAGCCAATGCGTGAAGTCGAAATGACTGAATTTTTCGGTCAGCAGAATATAAACATGTCCATAGGAAAAGAAAAGCACGATCCATAAGGTAGTCAGGAAGGCGGCCCGCTTCCAATCCCGAAAGATCAACCTCAATAGAACCAAAAGAATAGCTGCAAAAGCAACACATACGAGAAGAGGGCGCCAACCCGCCTCGAACTTGGCTTGTCCGGTATTCGCCGCCAGCAAAGCTAGAACGGGATAGATACTAATCACGAGAGGATACCAGGGGATCGAAAACCATTTGCCCAACTTGTTCCAGATAACTTTAAAGTGACCCAATTTGATTCTTTCTCCTCAAAAGGAAATCTGTAATTGCAAAATCAAGTTCCTCATCAATATCCCACGCTTCCTCTGCATCTATTTCAAACATCAGCGGATTTTCACCGATACGGTGACGTCGCCTGACGAGGTTCTCACGGGTGAAAATGTAAAGGCACGAATTCTCCTCGTAAACCGGAGGCAGGTCCTGGGTCTGGATCAGAACTGCCGGGTCATGATTAATGGCGCGCCCGTGCTGATCGTAAAGTCGGGTCTGCCAGCGGGTCACCGAAAAAAGTGAGTCGTGAGCAGGGTATTCGGCTAGAAAACTCTGAATGGCGCGCGAAACAGTTTCCGGCTTGAGCAAAGGATTCGTGCTGTGGGTCTGCAGATAAAAATCTGCCGGCACCTGATCCGCATCATAGATCAGGATAGCGTTCATCGAAACTTCATCCGCTCGCAAATGTTCAGGACGGTCTATGATCTTTACCTGGGGGAAATACTGGCGCAAGCCGTCCATCACCTGAGCGGAATCGGTATCTACAACAACTTCAGTGATTTCGGGAACAGCCAGCAGGGTTTCAATAATATGATGGAACAATGGCATTCCGCCAAGCATGCGATAATTCTTACCGGGCACACGCTGGCTGTGGTGGCGCATTGGGACGAGAGCGACAAGTTTAAAAGCTTTCATGTGCGTGGCCTGATCAAATTCATTTCCCAGTGGAGAGGATCGATTCTACCTGATAAATGCTTTGATTTTGCGTCTTGATCTCAATTGCGCAGCCTGACAGAGAATCGACAGCCGGATCGTTTGGAAGTCTCTCCTTAGAAATAAAAAAATAATGAAATTTCTCCTCAATCAAATTGTTGGCTGGAATGATCCGGGCGCTGCCGGCCTCCGCCTTGGCAAGTGACATCAACATCTGATAATAATCGTCCGTTAACTTCTCAGTGTTATTCTCCTGGAAATCGCTCAAACAAACCTCCGGAATGAACCCGCATTGAGCCGTTCCGTCTTTAACAAGATCAATGTAGGATCCGGGCGGGGTTTCTATGACAAAAGGAATTTGTTGAGAGGGACAAGAAGGTGTAGTATAAACCGGTTTTTGACCAACGGTATAGATCAAAATTGGAACAATCAGGATAAGGACAATTAAAGTCATGGAACCAAAACGTAGGAGGAACGGTTCCTGCTGTAGATCGTCTTTTGAGATGCTGTTCCGGTCTAATTCTCTTGAAATCCAGGCAACTCCAAGGGCCGGCAACACGAAAAAGAAGGGCATGGTACTTGCATAGAAACGTGCTCCCCCATCAATGGGTGGCAGAAATGGAATAGATAAAAACACTCCTGCAAAACCGGCAGCCACCAGGGCTGAATTGCTTGTGTAAATGCTCCTGGTTATTCGGATAAGCCCGCAAAGGGACAGGATCATCGCTCCCAGCCACAATCCCAGATCGAACCAGCCCTGCCAGCCATTGGATCTAAACGGGAAAATACTCCGATCGCCGGGCAGGAAAAAATCCCGATAGGACTTCGCAAAGCCGATCAACAAGCTCATGGGATGTTTCAGAAAAAATTGCAGCGCGGCGCGATAGACAATTACAGGGTCTCTGGTTCCCAATTCATCTATGGCACTATGCCAGCCTGTTCCGCCTCTCACCTGGCCATAAATTGCATACGAGAAATTTCCAAATGCAAATCCGGGAGGGATGCCAAGGAGCTGAGCATAGAATCGATTGAGCAGGAAGTATCCGATCAAAACAATGATAAAAGCGCAGGCCGCCGCCTTGAGCGAAAAGCGTTTTTCGCCTCGCAAGATCCAACCAATCCACAAGATCAGCATAGGGAAGATAAAGAAGGCGCCCGCCCGAGCGCTGACAGCCATCAAGAGAGTCAGCAAACCCAGGATCAAATCCAACCATTTCAAATTAGATGAGGCGCGCCAGAGTAAACAAAAAGCAAAACAGCTCAGGATGAAACCCAATAATTCACTGAGAGTATAGCCAATCAGGGGCCGAATATAGAAATACATGAATGTACTATATAAGCTGGCTGCCAGGATCCCCAGGGAATTACGAATCTGGCGAGCTGACAGATATAATCCAAGCGCTGCCAGTTGGGTAATCATCGCCAGCACAATTTCAAGATTTTGATCTGTTAATAAAAGTAAAGTTGACAAAAAACCAGGAAAGAGCGGCCGTTCCGTTGCCTGATTAACATTTACCATGGGAAGTCCATGCAGGATCAGCTGCGCGCCGGAATAATAATTCCTGGCGTCTTTGTAGGGAAGCAATCCCCCGATCAGCAAGTTATCTGAATAAGCCGATGCCCATCTAGAGGAGAGAGCCACGGCAAAGAGCACCATACCCAGGCCTAAACCGGTCAAAATGCCATACCGGCCTGGCAATCGGTAGCATAAATAATATAGCAATAAAATAATTAAGAATGCAGCCAAAGAATAAGCGCTTAAATAATGGCTCAGCGAATCAGGAATCTTAATTAACAAAACCATCCAAAACAAAACCAGGGGCAGGAGGAATAAGGCTGCCTCTCTCAGGTTCCCTTGCCTCACCTTGAATCCTTTTTCATACCAATTCCGATCTTTCAATCCAACAGATCTCACAACATGGCCTGTTCAAATAGTTATGTGATCTGCTCCAACCACGCCAGGCAAGTATCCGCCACTTCTTCCCAGCCTCTCTCGCCAATTAAAAAATGATCGCGCCCCACGAATTCCTTAAAGTCTGTTTGCGACTCAGAAGCCTTGTACTTCTTAAAATTCGTGCGATTCAACGAAGCCGGGATAATATGATCCTTTTCTCCCGCTGTGATTAACAGCGGCGCGTGCGACTTCTTGAAATCCACCCGGCCCGCTGAGGTCAGTGACTGGATTGGCACACGCCGCGATTCAGGAACAACGTACCGGTCGTAGGCAGCGCGTTGTTCCTGCAATGAGAGGCTGTTGACAAAGGCATACTGAAAATGCGCAAATGACATCATTACCGGCTGGTTGATCAAAAACGGATTGATCGCTGGGAAGTTCGCCCTCAGGAAGGAAAATTCCGTTGTGAACACGCCCTGAGGCGGCGCGGGGTCAATTGCCACACCGGCAGCCGCCAGATCACGCTGCAGCAGCAACTGCACCACCAGCCCACCCATCGAATGGCCGATGATGACAGGCTTTTCATCCAGGCCCTGGATGAATCTGGCCATGTGCTCCACCACATCGCTCAGTTTCAATTTGGCTGATTCAAGGTCAGGATAATTTCTCCGAAGCGTCTCGATGGGTTGATCTCGCCCTGGCCAGGCGGGAGCCAGCACGCGATAGCCCTTCGCCTGATAATGCGGGATCCAATTCTCCCAGCAGAGGGGATTCATGAACATGCCGTGGATGAGGACAATCGTTTTCATGCTGAGACTCCTTAACGGTAAATAGGGGATAAATCAATCATCGGGGTGGTGAACACTTTCTACAGCTTCATATTCCACACTGTATGCAAACTTTGCCGAAACAAATCATCAAGAATATCGATCGGCGCGAGATTGTTTTCATACTGCTGCTGAGCGATTGGATTTTCTAAACAGCGCCAGAGCTTTTTTCAAGTCCCAGCCACTGATATCGAGCTGTTGATCTGCCTGTCGTTCAATGACATCCCGCCCCTCCGCAATCGACAAGTACCATTCTATTGGATGTAAGTACAGAAAGCGGACATCATAATCGCTGTCAGCGGATGGGAATCCCCAGGCACGGCTGCCACTTTCACAGGCATAAAAAACAACGACTTCGTCCTCTACATCGATCTTTTGCAGTTGCTCAATGATTTTCTCTTTCATTGCTTTTACGGAATTCACCCATTATACCGAATCTGCTGCATATCCCTTCGCATGCCCTCTGTGCTCGGGTGCGCTAAAAAGTTGTTAGCAAAAGTGCTCCCTGCGCCGAGGACGGCGCAGGCTGTACCTTGACATCGCCGCCGGTGACGGCGGCGTGAGCGTGCCCCTTACATCTTTTGAGTGTTCCCTCTGTGCTCCCCTCGTAATGGGGAATCTGGTTCTTCCGACACAGGAAATCATGACCATACCATGGATGAGGACGATCGTTTTGGTGCTTATTGCGACTCCTGTAGCCTTATAAAAAAGGAACATAAAAAGGATCTCAGGCTATAAGTCTATGATCTGTTTCTCCATTGCGCTCAACCATATTTCAATAACCTTGGCATGTTTTGACAAACGTTTGTAAATCCCCATTGCAAATTTCTCATTATAGGTATGAACTGTGAGATTTCGATCCGTCACAATATTCATTGCAGCGCGAGCAGTCTTCTCATCTATCAAGCGTGATTGGAAAGAAGATCGTATAACGGCGCGTGGAGAGGCGTTATCTAATCCTTCCATCTCGCGCAGATAAGACTGTGCAGCTTTCCAGACCGCTTCAAATGTATATTCAAAGCGCTGGATTGCCGCGTCACGTTCAATATCACTGGGAGAGCTTTTTCCCACGACGGCTTCTAGAGTTGCAAGTGCGCGCCGCGCGATTGTAATCCGTTCTCTTACTCTTTCCATAACGTTCCCTCCTTCTGGACCCGTTGACGGAATTTTTCATCTGTCTCAGACAAATCTACAAGATCCACGGGATATAAAATATCGCTCTCGTCCAGGTCTTCACGAATTTCAGATAACACCTGTGTCGGAAAGGGGTGAAGCGGTAAGATCGCCACATCAATGTCAGATGATCGGTAAGCTTTGCCCTTCGCCTGCGAGCCAAATAAATAGACTTTAGCGTGGTAGCCTATCAGATGTTTCAAAACAATCTTACGGGTGGTTTCAAGATCGCGAGTTAGGCTGGTAGTAACCATCTTCAACACTCTGAACGCAATATTCTAATCTTTTACCACAACAAATGACACGTTTTCTTGGCAAATTAGGAATTGCCATCAATCCCCATTATACCGAATCGGCTCGATGTCCCTCTGTTTGCTGTCCATAGGCTTCCTCTCACGTGCGTAATAGAACGTCTCGCGCAATTGCGGCGTGAGTAGACTTGACTCGCGGTAGCCCATCCTCGTCCCATGAAATTGCATAAAGCGAAATCGCGAAATCGAAGATACATTCTTCCATAACACGCCTTCACGCGCCGCGTGCCACAGATCACTGAGGATATTCATGATCATCAGGCGCATAAAGTCATATAAACTGAAATGGGCCTCGGGATAGATCTGCTTGAACGCCATGCCTTCGCGACGATAGCGGTTGAACACGCCAGCAGGAGTCTCGTTGTGAACATGGATGATCTCCGCCTCCGCCACATAGGCAATATCATAGCCCTCATCCCTGGCCCACTGTGCCCAGGCTAAATCTTCCAGGCCGGCCAAGGTCTCGTCGTAGGGATGCTTCTCCCACAGGCTCTTTCGGATGGCGGCATTCGCGTTATTGCAGAAGGCAGTTGCCTGCCGTCGCTTGCTGATATTGGAATACCACTGATGATAAATTTGTCTCTCTGAGAACTGAGCAGTTGCGGGTCCGCGCTGCTTGCCGTAGGTCAAGGCGACATCGTCATCCTCAAAGGGGCGCAGGAGCGATTCGAGCCAATCGGAATAGACTGGATACACATGCGCACTGGCAATCACGACCAATTCCTGTCTTGCAGCTTGAAGCCCCAAATTGAGCGAACGCCCGAAGGTGAATTCAGTGGACGGGATCCTGACGATCCGCGCTCCGAAGGATTCAGCAGCAGAAACCGTTCCATCGGTCGAGCCTGAGTCGACGAGAATGATCTCGGCATCCTTGAGCGTTTGCTGTCGGACCCCTTCAAGCAAACGTCCAATATGTTTTTCTTCGTTATAAGCGCGGATGACAATGGAGCAGTTCATGAAATAAGTATACAAGTGAGCTGGTAAACAAGTAGACAAGTTGTGTACCGTTTACCTATCTACAACCTTACCAATCATTATTTTTTTCATAATCCAGTCTCACTAACAGATCACCGGCTACATTCTTGAATATCCGTTTATGCTCCTCCGTAAAGTACTTCTTCCACTCGCCGGTCTTCCCCGAACGGAAGGTAGGCGAGCGCCCGGGATTGATGGACGACTCCAGCGCCTCCAGGATCGACTGATGGGGCGCCTGCAGCGGGACACGGGCCAGGAAATGGTCCATAATGCAGTTGAGCGTCCCGGCGCGGTCATGGATCAAATCCTCGAAGTGGATTTTCATAACCGCGGGCTGCTCCAGCCATCCAAGATAGGGGGCAAAACGATCCGCGATATTCGGAAATTCGATGCCTGCCTCAGGTTTTCCTAGAATGCTGACGTTGAGGCGGGCGTTGAAATCGGGCAGCGATTGATAGTAATCGTGATGAACATGGCGCGCTTCCATATCAGTCACATAAAAAACATGCGAGACCACCACATCGCGCGGGTCACGAAAAATAAAGTAAGAGATAAAGGCAGGCGTGCAAACTCGTTTTCGGGCTTCCTCACGTGCAAAAAGATGAGCGGAGACAATATCGCGTGGGCGCAGCGAATCCAACCATGCCAGGGCTTGTTCAGGTGAACGTTTGCGCCCGCTTTCCCCTTCATATTCGGCGTAGAAAGAATGCAACCGCCGGGAGAACGGCGCGACCCGGTTGAATCCAAGCAAAATTTGATCGAGCAAATGGGTGCCGCTCTTGGGGAAGGAAATGCCTAACAGGACGGGCCAGCCCGTTTCAGGAGCGGCGCTGGAAGGAAAACGGGCAAGCTGAAAATTTTTTTCCGTTTGGTAAACCAAAGAACGAAGAAACGGTTTCAGATCCATAGCCGTTATTAAACCACACTTGGAACATTCCACGGGCATGAAGCGTCTCAAGGTTGAGACGATGATGCTTGGGGGCAGCAATTGGCAAAGGGGAAAGGCAGGATTGGATCCTAAGGAACACGATAGACCATGCTCACTTCCTAAAGAGACCAGTACGGGATGAGTACAGGATCAGTACAGGATTAGCACAGGATCGGCGAGAGAAAAGCAACAGATTCAAGAAGGATCGAATGAATAATTTCGATATTCGGCATTCCGCATACCGCAGTTGAAAACGATTCGAGAGAGGGATTTACTGGAGACGAGAGTTCATTTATAAGCATAGGAATAAGACGTATTCAGAGAAGGCTTTAGAAAATTGAGGAGAATCAAGTGTACCGACTCATGCTTGTCTTATCTATAATCAGTCTTTCTGCCTGTGTTCCCGGGCCCACACCGGCAGCGGTCAGTGAGCCAACACAGTCGTTGCAAGTCCCGGTTCCATCGGATTGGGCCGGAGGCATTACTCACGCAGATAGGGAGATCGAATCTGTCACGATCCATCTGGCTGAGACAGGTGGTAAGCTGACCATTGAGCCAAAAACAAAGACATACAAGCTCGCAGACCTTCAACGCTCTGGCCCAACACTTTCGTTCAAGGTCACACTCGAAGATGAGATGAATTTCTCAGGGACATTCGATGGTTCACAAATCACGGGTCGGGTCGAACACAATGGGCAAACAGACTCCTTCACTTTTTTACCCCTCTTCACGGAGCCGAAGGATCCATTGGATCAATTTCTCGGCACCTATCAATTTGAATCAGGAGCGTCTCTGCTGATCAATCTTGCGCCTGAATACAGTAGTTCAGGACTCTATTTTTTCGGACAGGGATTGATGGTCACGCACTTTGGCACAGGAGCCATCCGGGCTTTGTATCGCGTTGCCAGGGATACGTTCCTCGTGGGAAGAGCGCGGGCGATCGGCTATCCATTCGAAGAACAGATCATATTTCAACGCGACCCAAAAGGGAATGTGACGGGTCTCTCCTGGCAAGCGCGTGATCCGATGACTGGAGAGCCTGGTGAAGCGGCACAAGCCACCCGCCTCGATCTAAAATCGGAAGTAGTTCACTTCACGAGCGAAGACGGTACCCGCCTGGCGGGCCTGCTGACATTCCCTGCCACGCCCGGACCACATCCGGCGATTATGCTGCTGCATGGCTCCGAGCCAGGGACAAAGGACAACTTTGGCAGCCAGCAAATGAGCGCATTCCTGGCAAGCCAGGGGATCGCTATCCTGACGTACGATAAGCGCGGTGCCGGCGAATCAGAAGGCACTTATGTGGAGGCTGCTTCAGAAAGCAATCTCGAACTGATCGCTCAGGATGCAATTGCAGGTGTCGAGGTTCTCAAAGGCCGGCCGGAAATCAAGGCTGACCGGATCGGGCTGATCGGCTTTAGCCAGGCAGGTTGGGTCATTCCGCTCGCCGCCTCGCAGTCAGCAGATATCGCTTATTTTATTATCCTCTCGGGTCCCGTCACCTCAGTGGGACATGAAGACATTTACAGCTCCTATACCAATGACGGTGATACCCCAATGGATTATTCACAGGCAGAGATTTCAAAGCGGCTGGCCGACACACCGCACTCAGGTTTCGACTCCACGCCGGTCATCGCGGGGCTGGACCAACCGGCGATATGGATCTGGGGTGACCAGGATAAAAGCGAACCCGCCTTTGAAAGTGAGAGCAATCTCAAGGGGATCATCGCACAGGGCAAATCCAATTTCTCTTATTTTGTTCTCCCGAATGCCGATCACAATTTACAGCAAACTACACAGGGCTTGTTCAATGAAATACCATACTCTCCTGGTTATCATGAGGGGTATTACAAAATAATGGTTCAGTGGCTTGAAGAACATGTCAAGTGAATTGTTGATTTCTGAGGAGAAGCGTCTTATTACCGAACGATCGATGTCAACAGCCATCCTCCAATGGACAAGCGCAGGGAATATTTGATATTGTGTTAGAACCCGAAAAGTAAAGAGCGACCCGTGAGGGCCGCCCTTTTATTCAGCCAAACGAACTTTGGAGTCGGCCAGCAAGCTGTCCGGGTTGACAAGAGCACACCCCTACGGGGCGTCTTGCACTCCAAAGCTATTTAGCTTCTGCCATTGCCTTCTTGAATTCGACAAGTGCCGGGATTGGGGTTGGGTCAACGCCATAGGCCATGGCAAGATAATAGGCCACATAGTCGCCGAAGAGAATCAAAGTCCACATATGGGCGAGGGGAGTGTTGCCACGCGCATCGACGAAATCTGTATTCAAGCCCTCGAGCATAAATGCGTTACGTGTCAGCTCCAAACGCAGGCGATTGCGGGGATGGTCAGATGGCGCACGCAGAAAGAGCGTCATGGTGTGAGGGTTGAGCACCTCTTCAGGGTTCATTGTCCCGGCGAGGGTATTGTGATTGGCTTCAGGGAGGAACTCAAAATTCGCACCGGCCTTCGCAACTTCGTTGACCTGTCCTTTCCAACGACGTGCAACTGTGGTGAGCAGACCGGCGCCCATGATGGTGACCCAGCGTCCCATCAACTGACCGGCGCAGCGCTTGGCAGGGTTATTCACTGCCGAAACATGAGGCTGTAAATCCACTTGGGATCGCTTCATCGAAGCGATCGCATCTTCCAGCGTCTCTTTTTGATCGGAGATAATCCCTAACCTTTGGAACATCGCCAGCAGCAAACCGAAGGAGAATCCGACCGCCGCCCGCGGCTGCCCCTGATGCTCGAAGGTCCAGACCGGGATATTACTTTCTTTCGCCCGTTTGGCAAGTTCACCACCCGTGCTGACAACAATGATACGGCAGTCCGCTTTGCGCGCGGCTTCGAAGGCAGCGAGTGTCTCTTCCGTGTTGCCGGAGTGCGATGAACAGATGACAAGTGTTTCTGCCCCGCGGGCAAAGAGAGGCAGTCCATAGTCACGTTGAACGGAAACCGGAATCGGGGCCAGGGGAGCGCAATATGAGGCCAGCAGGTCCGCACCAATCGCAGATCCGCCCATACCTGCAATGACAACTTGTTTAAAGTCCTTCCACTCAGGCAAATCATGCTTCAGACCAAGCTGATAAGCAGAGCTGAGTTGATCAGGCAAGCCATCAATTTCGCCCAGCATATTGAGTGTATCCAACTGTTTGAAGTAATCGAGGTCGTCAAGATTCATTCCACAACTCCCATAAAGATAAATGAACTACCCGGCTATTCTACAGCAAATTGAACGAATTTCTGTATTGAAATTGTCAGGGAATAGGGTGGGAGTCTGCGCGATGATCACATGGATAGACATACAGATTCGCTAGCGCTGACGAACAATACGGATTTCCAGGGCGGATCTGGAGGAGTTTGCATGTTTTGGAAAAGATTCCTTAGCATGATTTTGCTAATGGGGATGTTAATATCGCAATCAGTTCCCAAGGCCCTGGCCGCGACCTATTGCGATCAGGCACAATTCATATCTGATTTAACTGCTCCGGATGGTTCGTCCTTCGCACCAGGTGCAGCATTTACCAAGACCTGGCGTTTAATGAATATTGGCACTTGCCCATGGACCACCTCCTACAACCTTGTGTGGGCCGGTGGCGATTCAATCGGTGCGCCGCTCTCGGTCAAATTGCCGGCTGAGGTACCAGCGGGTCAAATGGTGGACGTGTCAGTCAATTTGACCGCCCCTGCAAATGGCGGACATTACAAAGCCTTATTCAAGATCAGCAATGCCTCGGGCACACAATTCGGCATTGGCGATTCGGCAAGTGATCCGTTTTGGGCGGATATTAACGTCGTCCAGGTCAACGCAGTAATCTATGATTTCGTTACGAATGCACCTTATGCTCAATGGAAGAGTGGCGCAGGTCTATTACCTTTTCCTGGTACGAGTGGAGATAGTCGTGGTTTTAGCTCTCAGCTGAATAACCCGCATCTCGAAGATGATTCGATTGATGCGTCGCCAGGCTTGCTAACAGTTCCGCAAAACAAATTCAATGGCTATATCCAGGCCACCTATCCTGAATTTCAAGTTCAGCAGGGCGACCGTTTACAAACGCTGGTCAATTGCGAGTTCGGTGCGACAAATTGCTATGTCAATTTCCGCATTGATTACCTCTTATCCAACGGGGTCCAAAAAACGCTCTGGTCATGGAAGGAAGCTTACGACAAACGTTTTTATCGGGCTAACATCGACCTGAGCTCGCTGGCAGGACAAAAAGTCCGATTTGTTTTTATGTTGCTTTCAAGCGGATTTGCAAGCGGTGACCGTGCTATTTGGGGAACGCCGCGTATCGTGCGTGCCGGGACAACACAGCCTCCTGCCCCGCCTGCTACCCTGACCCCACTGCCACCATTGCCGCCTACTCCGACACCGATAGGTCAACCTCCGCCTACCATTGCGCCCTCCGGTTGTGACAAGGCAGCCTTTGTTACAGATATGACTGTGCCGGATGGAACGGTCTTCTCCCCCGGTGCAGCGTTCACAAAGACCTGGCGTTTGAAAAATGTCGGTTCCTGTCAATGGACAACAGCTTATAAATTGACCTATTACAGTGGTGAGCAAATGAGTTCGCCGACCACGGTGAATCTGCCCTGGAGCGCCGCGTTCGGTCAAACGGTTGATATCAGCGTAAACATGGTTGCTCCAACTGCTGCCGGCAAATATCGCGGTTATTGGATCTTAAGTAACGCCAACGGACAATTCTTTGGCATCGGTACGGACGCGTCCAAGCCGATTTGGGTGGAGATCAACGTCGCAGGCGAATCACCAATTGATACCGGTTATGACTTCATCTCCAATGTTTGCTCGGCAGAATGGAAAAGCGGCGCGGGAGGATTGCCCTGCCCCGGCACAGATGGGAACGCAAATGGATTCGTGATCAAGGTGGATGCTCCCAAACTGGAAGATGGTTCAATCGGGACGTCCGCTTTGTTAACCGTTCCCCAGAACAGATATAACGGATATATACAGGGTTTTTATCCAACCTTTACTGTTCAACCCGGTGATAAGTTCCAGACAACGGTTGGCTGTCAATATGGAGCAGCTTGTTATGCAACCTTCCGCCTTGATTACATGACTGCCAGTGGCTTCATCGGGACTTTCTGGCAGGGGCGTGAACAGAATGAAGGAAAATATTACACTGCGAACATTGACCTGAGCCCATTGGCAGGCCGAAGTGTGCGCTTCATTCTGACCACCCTTGCAACTGGATCTGCAACTAATGACCGCGCCCTGTGGGGAACACCGCGTATCGTCCGTTCAGGAGGCGTGCCGCCAACGATCACGCCAATTCCACCGACCAATAATTGGCCAACATACCTCAACTCAACCTATAGCTTCCAGTTCAAATATCCGCCGGGGTCAGAGCGCTTCTTCGAAACAAACAATAGTATTTTGATCAAAATGCCCATCGCGCCAGGCACAAATCTGCGTGAGAAATATTTGCAGACGACCGTCATTGAAAATGCCAGTCCCTGCCAGAGTCCTTTATCCGATACCTCACGGCCCGGCTCCCCCACTGAAACTGTTGTGTTTAATGGGATACCATTCTTCAAACAGATAGGAGGAGACGCTGGCGTAGGTCATCTTCATGAATGGGTTGGCTATTCCACCCTCAAGAATAATGCCTGCATCAGTATGGATTTTGTCCTCCATTCTCTCGCCGCCGGCAATTCTGACCCCCCTCAACCTGAGTTCGATAAAGCCGCTGAGTCTGCTGTATTTGAGCAGGTCATGTCAACATTTGCGTGGACTGCTCCACCGCCTCCCACGATCACGCCCGCTCCGCCGACCGCTGCACCTCTACCAGTCGTTTCATCGCCACAGATCCAAAAACTGTTCATGATTGATTCGTCGAATGGCTGGGCGCTGGGCGATAGCTACGTCCTGCGGACCAGCGATGGCGGCGTGACCTGGTATAACGTCACTGCGCCGGGCATCGCCTCCCTTAGAAATGGCTTCTTCCGCGATGCCAGTAAGGCCTGGGTGCTGACGACTGATTCGATCTATCGCACGACAGACGGCGGCCTCACCTGGGCACATTACAATGTCCCGTTCAATGGCGGCTACACCCAGTTCCTCGATGACCTGCATGGCTTTGTACTCTCCGGAGAGGGATCGGGCATGCAAAAGCAGGCCGTCTCTCTTTATCAGACCTCGGATGGCGGCGCGACCTGGACCCTCAAGTATGCCAATGATCCCACCCAGCCCAACAACACCTTGCCCTTCGGCGGACATAAAGCTGGGATGACGTTCCGCGACACATCGACTGGTTGGGTTGGTGGTGATATACCAACAGACGGTGTCTATCTCTACAAAACAACGAATAGCGGTGTAGTCTGGGCACAACAACCACTCAGCCTTCCTGCCGGATATGAACATGCGGTTACCAGCACGACTGCGCCAACCTTCTTTAGCACGAATGACGCGGTCCTTCCAGTCTGGATGAACGTTGGGGTAGGCACGAGAAATCTATTTCTTTACGTCACTCATAATGGCGGCGCAACCTGGAGTCTCTCACCAGCCTTTGCGCCCGCCAGCTTTAAGATCGATCTCGTTTCAGTGAGAGATGCTTTCAGTTGGGATGAGGCGGGCTTCTCCCACGTGACCAATGATTCCGGTACAAATTGGAGACAAGTAACACCAAATGTTAACATCGGCGATAGCCTGCGCCAGATAGATTTTGTCTCCACCACAACCGGGTGGGCGCTCAAGATCGATTTGAATGGGAATAGGGCCCTCTATCGCACAACTGATGGCGGTCAGACCTGGATCGCGCTATTCAATAACATATCTGCAAACCAACTGCCCGATCTCACGATTACGCAGATGAACATTGAGTTACAGAACACAAGTTGTTTAATGCCAGGCGATTCAATGGGAGTGCGAGTATGGGTTAAGAATAATGGTCAAGCCGCTGCGGGAACCTTCACCGTCAATGTCAACGGCCTCCAACAAACTGTGGAAACACTTGGGATTGGAGAAACTGCGCCTCTGTTCTTTCCGAACAGCAACAACCCGGTTACGGCAACGGTTGACTCATCCAGCGCCGTCACAGAAAGCGACGAAACGAACAATACCCGTTCCGAGATGGTACCCGTCCCAACGCCGCCACTGGCATGCCCAACCAACACCCCCAACCCCAGTGTCCCACAGGATTTCAATACCTTCGAGCAGTCTATTGTGGAGGCATTGAACACCCACAACTTTGATCTCGCCAAGAGCCGTATGGGTCAGTCTTTTGGTATGGGCTTCTGGCAATCGGAGGGGACATCCTATACCCCTGATCTTGCCGCCCAGCAATTGCAGGCGAATTACATCGGTGCAGCCACAGTCCTTACACCCGACCCGAACAAGGATTTGAGTACCCTGTTGGGCGGAGTGAATCCCTACGCGATCATGGGCCTGGATGCAGCCAACTCGCAGGCGCTGTTTGTCTCGGGGTGGGGGTTGGATGGCAAGGGTGAAGCCATCCTATACGTCACACGTTTCCCAGCTGGAAATCTGTATTGGCATAGCGTTCTCATCGCACCGACAGGTTTTGCACCCGGCGCAATCTCGCATGATGCTTTTTGCGCCGACACACGCATCCCCGGCCTGATCGAACAGCTGAAGGGCAGTATGAACCAATCGAACGGCGATATGTTTGCCGCGCTGGCAAGCCCTACACATGGCATTGACGTGCGCTTATGGGCCTATCAACCTGCGGTGAATTTCAACGCCGCAACAGCAAGGACTGTTTTCACCAGCACAAATATCTATAACTGGGGCACAGGTCCCAGCAGCAATCCGGACTCCGGGACATTCAAAGACGTGATCCAACCCAAACTACTGGAAGTCTTGAATGCGCCAAATATGGAAACCTACTGTGATAACTTGACAAAAGTGTTCAACCTTGCGAACCCATGGCCTTACCCGAATATCCGCTACTACAATCTTTATAAACCTGGCACACCAGGCATCGATTTAGATTTCCGCACCTGGCTAATCGGGTTTGAGTACATTGACAACCAGCCTTATCTTTATAGTATGGTTACGATTGTTTGGGAGCCATAACAATTGGCTTTGGTCGTCGCCTCGCCGATCAGACAAAAAGAGGAGCTGGAAGTTCCAGCTCCTCTTTTATTTATGACAAAACTCCTACATCGCACCCCTGATAAACTTTACCAAATCCGCTTTCATCCGCTTCAAGGAGGGTATGTGAATGTACATCATGTGCCCTGCTTCGTAATATTCCATGCTGACGTTCTGCTGCAAACCGTGATTCAAGCCCAGATGATTAAATGTATATTCTGTCGCGAAATAAGGCGTGCCGAGATCGTAATATCCGTTGGCGACGAAGACCTTGAGGTGCGGGTTATACGTCATTGCCTTGCGCATTGTCTCAGCCACATTGACATATTGGTTCTCAAACGACGCATAAGACCATGGCCAGACTTTCTCCGTCAGGATCTCGTACGGGAGATCAGACTCATAATTGAGCTCAGCCCGGACATAGTCGTAGAAACCCGCGGCATATGGTCCGATGATATTCGTAAGCAACGGATCATATTCTGCTGCTTCCGTCACACCCAGGCGATCGATTCCCAAAAAGCGGCTATCCAGGCGCCCGACTGTTCGTCCACTTTCGCGCAAGAGTTCCTTGAAGAAGTGTTGATCGATGATTCGCAAATTCGTGCGTTCAATGAAGTCAGTTGAAAGCCCTGTCAGGCGCGCCAACTCTCCCACGATATGGAGGCGTTCTTCTGACGGAAGCAAATCTCCTTTCATTAGCGCAGTCGCATATTCGCCTCTGGCAAAGTCTTCCGCTTCCTTCAGGAATTTTCTGAGTGGTTGGCCCACCCCAGCTTTTTTGTGATACCAGGCAGTCGCGGCGTAACCTGGCAGGAATAAAGTAAAGGGTAGTTCATTGTTTGGATTGAACAGAATTGTGGTGAAATCCAACACGGCCGAGATCAACATCAGGCCATTGAGATATAGTCCATGCCGTTCCTGCAAATACCCTGAAAGACCTGCCGCTCGCGTGGTGCCATAGCTTTCACCGATGAGGAATTTCGGCGAGAGCCAGCGGTTGTAACGCGTTGTGTACAGGCGGATAAAATCACCCACCGACTCAATATCCTTGCGGAACTCATGCCACTCTTTCGACTTTTGTCCATCCACCGGGCGGCTATAGCCAGTACTGACCGGGTCAATAAAAACCAGATCGGTCTCGTCGAGAAGTGAATACTGGTTATCCGTTAGCTTGAACGGTGGTGGAGGTAACTCCCCTTCATCGGTCATCACGACTCGACGCGGTCCCAGCACGCCCATGTGCAGCCAAACCGATGCTGAGCCTGGTCCGCCATTGAACGAAAAGGTAATGGGACGTTTCGCGAGTGCTGCCGATCGGGTAGCGGCCGTAGCGCCATTGCCATCTTTCGTATACGCTACAAAGAACATCTGCGCCCGCGGCTTCTCACCTTCCGCTTCTTTCTCTCGATCCGGGGTTTCCTCCTTAAGGACCATCGTCCCCGCTGTGACAGTGTACTTGATCTCCTTGCCTCCAATTCGCACCTTGTGCTGTGTTACAACGAGGTTATCTTTGGGAATGGGCTTTTCATCCTTCTTCTCGTCGACTTTCTTCTCGTCGGGCTTCTTTTCGTCTTTATCGGTCATAATTCAGTCTCTCCTGCTTCTTCCTCTTCGTCCCCTTCCGGTTGAAGCTCATAATAGATATCAAGACCCAGGTTCAACCCCTGCGCCACGCCTTGCAAAACCAGGAAGTAGAACAACCCAACCACAGGTGCAAAAAACAAGTTGGCGATTGCAATGGGCCATTGAGACAGCTGTGTTGGCCAATTCGTTTGGCCGCGTACCAGACCACTCAAATCGCTGGCAAAACTGATCAGATAGAAGACCAGTATGATCCATGATACGACCTTTGCAATTGACACAATACGAAAAACATTGGTTTCACTTGCAAATAAGGGCGAATTTTCTTGGTTTGTGTTCATTGTTCTCCTGATTGGATTTCGATTTAGAAATTGATCATTCGTTTTCAACGAAGGAAAATGGCAACGCAACCACTTTGGCTCCGCGATAACCCATCATCGTCTCTGCCATACACAGGGAATTATAAATCGCTTCCTCGGTCGCTTCGATAGCAGCTTGAAACAGCGGGGACATCAAATCATTTGGCAACTCCGGATATGCCCAGACTTTGGATCTCCTCTCCCTTGTCCGCCGGACCTCTGCTGCGGTGCTGAACGCAATGACATAATCCCCCGAACCATTGCTCATCGAAGCACCTGTGCGCGCCAGGCCTGTCAGTCCACGTTTGGCGAGTCGTTTGAGATTGCGGTCTGAGAGAGGTGCATCCGTCGCAAGCACGATCATGATCGAGCCGTCAGTTGAGTCGTAAAGTTTATCCTTCAAATCATATTGACCGAGTTGCTTGCCAACCGCTATTCCGTCCATCTGCAAGACACCGCCGAAATTCGTTTGCACCAGAGCCGCGATAGTGTAGCCGCCGAGCTGCGCCGGCAAGAGGCGTGAGCTTGTACCTATACCGCCTTTCCAGCCAAAGCAGACCGTACCGGTGCCCGCACCCACACATCCCTCGGCAACAGGCTTTGATGAGGCTTTATCAATTGCCTCCATGACATGCTGCTTCGTAACTGCCTTTGCGCGGATATTGTTCAAGTAGCCGTCGTTTGTCTCGCCCACAACTGGATTCACGCTTTGCACTTCTTCATTCCCTTTTTGGGCCAGCGTCCAATCAAGGATGGCTTCTGCTGCCCGCGGGACAGCCAATGTATTGGTCAACACGATGGGAGTCTCAATTTCACCAAGTTCATCCACCTGCGTTGACCCGATGATCTTTCCAAACCCATTTCCAACAACGATGCTGGCGGGGACCTTCTCCTGGAACAAATTGCCAGCGTGCGGCAGAATGGCAGTTACGCCCGTGCGAATATCCTCTCCTGCGATCAACGTAAGATGCCCAACCTTCACTCCCAGCACATCGGTAATGGCATTCCATCTCCCAACAGGCAAGATGCCTGGAGTAATCCCTAACTCCCGAACACGTTTACGCGGGGCGTCCATTACGTTTGATTTGTATACATTTCTGCAAGATCGAATCAATTTCAGAAACAACCAGCTCTAAAGCTACCATCCATTCCCACGGTTTCAACACTTATGTTCTTACTCCTTGTGGTTGATCAACCGATAAACATCCTTCTTCTTCCAGCCGCTTTGCTCCGCTAACTCTGCCGAAATCTCCTTGGCAGACTTCTCGTTGAGCAATTCGCTTTCAATCGCAGCCCGCAATTCCTCTTCCGTCCACACGCCTCTTTCGTCTTTATTCTTGCCTTCCACCACCAGCGTAAACTCTCCGCGCACCGGCTGGGATTTGAAATACTCCACGGCTCCGCTGACACTTCCACGCCAGTATTCTTCGAACAGCTTGGTCATTTCGCGTGCCACACAAATCCGGCGATTTCCCAGGATACTGACCATATCTTCCAGGGCTTCCACAATCCGGTAGGGAGATTCAAGGAACACCAGGGTATAAGGCTGGCTCTCCACTTCTGCCAATCGCTTGTGACGTTCGCTGGTTTTATGGGGCAGATAACCGAGATAGAGGAATGAGTCTGTAGGCAGGCCGGAGACGGTCAGAGCGGCAATCGGAGCCGATGCTCCAGGAATAGCTCTTACATCGTAGTTTGAAGCGAGGGCGGCTTTCACCAACTCATAACCGGGATCATTGATTGCCGGGGTCCCGGCATCTGAGACCAATGCCACATCCCCCTTCGAAAGTTTATCAAGAATGAAATCCAGCTTGCTAAGTTTATTATGCTCGAAGTAGCTGGTGAGCGGTGTTTCAATTTCAAAATGCTTGAGCAATTTGCCGGTATGACGCGTATCCTCCGCAGCAATCAAACTCGCTTCACGCAATATACGGATCGCACGCGGGGACATGTCTTCGAGATTGCCAATAGGGGTCGCTACAAGATAAAGGATACCCATGAGATGATTGTAGCATATCCATGATGAGCAGCGCAGATACAACAATGCCATGTACTCACATCAGTACATGGCATTGATCTGATCACCGTGTCAAAGACTTATGGAGTGGTTACCTTGTCTCCCGCGGTAGAAACCACATACCAGACGCCGCCGACATCCTGCCCAGTCACATCACCGGCTGCTTTGTCTTTCTGGTAATAATAGAGCGGCCAACTGTTATATGTGACTTGAATCGTACCATCGGTGCGAGTCGTTGTACCGAATTTGGAAGCGTCCACGCCCTCACCGGCGACCGGATCGCCTGTCGTCAGTAACGGCGGCCAGGCGGTAGCACATTTCTCATAACAATTGGAGGTGTTCGGCGTGTCTTTGGTGAAGAGATAGAGTGTCATGCCCTTACCATCTACCAGGAAAGAGCCAAGTTGGTCATTCTTTCCCAGGTTGACGGTCGCAGGCCCGGCTGATGCAGCAGGTGCTTCGGTCGCCGCGGCGGCCGATTCAACTTTATCGCCGGCAGGCGAGATGACAAACCAGACACTTCCAACATCCTGCCCAGCCACATCGCCGGCTGCCTTATCCTTTGCGAAGTAATACAGTGGCCAGCCATTATAGGTCACCTGGGTGGTGCCATCGGTACGCGTTGTGGTGCCAAGCATGGACGCATCAATGCCGTCACCAGCAGCAGGCTTGCCCGTGGTCAGGAGTGGAGGCCAAGAGGTGGCACATTTATCATAACAATTGGAGGTGTTCGGCGTGTCTTTGGTGAAGAGGTAGAGGGTCATGTTCTTATCGTCAACCAGGAAGGAACCGAGTGCGTCATTCTTCCCCATGTTTACAACGGCCCCGCCGGTCACGGGCACGGCTGCGGGCTCCGTGGCAGGTGGCTGTGTAGCGGCAGGGGCTTGCGTCGGTGGAGCGGCGGTGGGAGTAGCCTGTGGACTGCAGGCAGTGACCAGCAATACCAGCCCTGCCAGCGCGCTGAATATCAGACGAGTAGCCTTCATTTTTCTCTCCTTTTGAACTTAGGTGGTCTTCAAAAAGGAGTACGTTATGCTGAGTAGATTTGGATTGACCTTATCTTAAGGTCTGATTAGAAAACCCCGCACTGCTGATCGAATACAAATTGATCTTTAAAAATTAATTCTGAAGACTGTCGAGCCGGTAGGATGGTCACTTCCGCCGGCTGGCTCAACCGTCATGCCCACACCGACAAAATTGGTGAGGTCTTTCATGGAATGCAGGGGCTGTGATATGAAGGGCAGGTTCGCCTGCGGGCGTAGTAAGCCGGCGCTGGTTCGATCCCCATTTGGATCGATCAACCAGATTTGATAGGTTTGATTCTCAGAGATGGGCGGCAAGCCTCTTAGGATGAGGACAGCGTTATTGTATTCTTTATCCAGAAGCAGCGACCCGGTTACTTTTGCTGCCTTGATCGGAAAGCTCTGGGTGTTCGGGTAGGACAGCATGACCAGAGCCATTTGTCCATTCTGAATTTGATCCATCAATTGCTCTTGTTGGCTTCGGAGCGCCCGTACCTGCGAAATGGAAAAGACATTCAAAGCCAGCAGTAATACCATTGCTACGGCCACTGCCAGACGGCTAAATGACCAATTCAGGCGTGGACGGGCAGTCTTTTGTGCACTTGGCAAGCGTTTCTGTAAACGTTTGCGCAGCGCAGTAGAGGGCATCTGCGGAGGGAGGCTCAGCAGCAGGTTATCGCTGACGGCCCGGTAGGCAGCCAACTCGTCACTGCAGGATGTACAAGTCTGCAGATGAGCTTCGAGAGCGGCAGCCTCTTTCGCATCCAATGCTCCGAGCGCATAAGCGGGTATGTTCTCCAAATACGGTAAATGCTCAAAATAAGTCATCTTGGTGCTCTATATTACTATATACGTCGCCATTTCCATATTGTATTTACTTTGGGCCCCATTCGTGGCGCAGACGTTCCATGGCCGCCCGCAGGCGGGTCTTTACGGTACCGAGCGGCCAACCCAGCACTTCAGCAATTTCGCTCTGGCTCAGCCCCTGGTAGTAAGCCAGCTCAATCAATTGACGATGTTCCGGAGAAAGTGCCTGCACGGCAAAATGCATGCTCTGCCAGCGATGTTCATCAGAAAGACTCTCACCGTCCGGGATGGTTTGCCAGACCTCACTGGGATCTTCCGAGTCGGACAATGTTGGACGGCGTCCTTCCAGCCGCAAACGATCCAGAGCGGTGCGGCGAGCAATGGTCAACAGCCATAGTAACAGCGAACCCCGTTCCGCCAGGTACAGATGCGCACGGCTCCAGAGTTTGAGGAAAGTATCCTGGGTAGCTTCTTCTGCCAGCATTGGCTCACCCAGGATGCGCAACGTCAAGGCATGCACGCGACCGACATAACAGTCATAGATCGTCAGGAAAGCGCGCTCATCACCCTGAACAACCCGTTTCACCAATTGGTCATCGTCAATCTCTGGCACGCTCCCATTGTACCGAATTTAATGTTTCTTGTAATCATTTTCAAATCTTCCTGTGGATTTTCTTAAAATTGAAATCCAAACCTAACCGGGAAAGCGTATTAACCAATGTAAGACTTTATCAACCCCCAAACCAAACAGAAAGAGAGAATAGATGAAAAAGACTTTTTTCGTTACCCTATCCGCGATACTGGTTCTTAGTGCTTTCTTTGCAGGCTCAGTATCCACTGCGAGCGCCAGGGCATCCAAGATCCTGGCATTTGACACAATGGTTGGAGTCCCACAGGCTTTGACCGGGACCCAAAGCCAGATCCCGCTGCGCGGTATTAGTGGCGGCGGTTTACCCTGGACCCTTGCCTCTGCCAAAGGCCAGTTGACAGCCGGCGGTCATCTTAAAATTGAGGTGGAGGGATTAGTTCTGGCTGCGGGAGCAAATGCCGGTTCGAACCCGATTACAAGCTTCCGGGCGATTGTGAGCTGCGTGAAAAGTGATGGTACCTTCCAGAACATTCTCACCGACGCCTTCCCAGCTACGACCGGACCGGCTTCCGCAGGTGGTGGAAATGCTGATATTGAGACAAATGTGAGCCTGCCACAGCCTTGTATTGCGCCGATTATTTTCGTCACCAACCCCAATGGCTCCTGGTTCGCAGCAACGGGCTCTTAATCAAATTCCATTATTGCACGAAAGATGATCCACTCTGAATTTAGTGAATACAGAGCGGCAGAAGATCGACCCCCGGCGAGACTGGTCAGACCGGGGGTCGATCCTATTAAATGACCGGGAGTTCCGGCCCGGCTGCCTCAGACCTTCATCGTTGCTCATTCGCTTCTCTGTCGCTCTGCCTAAGAGGTGGCTAAATGGTGGCTATATCCTGCCTATATCCTCCCTATATCCTTCCTTCGCTCCTATTCCGCTTTAGAGCTGCTTTGCCCGGGCCCGGGGTGATCCGATGCCTGGCTTCCCAGCCTTTATCTGAGGTAAAACTAACAGGTTTTACCTCAGACGAAAGATTCGAACAAAGCTGGTCTGGTATCGTATGTTTTTTTGCCATGGAAATGATTGTGGGTATAATGATTTCATCCAACCAGGAGGTGCTATGATCCAGCTCATTGCAGGTGAATATGACGTAACACTTAACGGTGTTCAAATCCACTATACGGTGCAGGGCTCAGGACCTGTGATGATCGCTCACTCCGGAGGTCCCGGTATGGATGCACGCGGCTGGGACAACTTTGCCAAAATAGATGAGTTCGTCACCATCGTGATGATCCACCCCCGTGGCTCGGGTCTTTCGGGATCTGCAGCTGAGGAGGCATACCTGTTGCCTGATTATGCCTCTGACGTAGAAGCCCTGCGGGTCCACTTGGGGTTGGACAAACCGATCCTCATGGGGTGGTCACATGGTGGTATGGTCGCGATGCAATTTGCCTTCACGTACCCAGATTCGTTATCCAAATTAATTTTGGTAGATACTTCGGCCTACTTCGGTGAATTCCTGAGTGATATTGAAGGTGCTGTCCAGGAGTTCAAAAATGAACCGTGGTTCGAGAAGTCCTTTGCAGCACTAAAAGCCGAATGGGCAGGCGAATATCAAACAGATGAAGACATGGCGCGCTTGTGGATCGATGAAATGAAGTTTTATTTCAAGCTGTTTGATGCGCGGGCAGAAGCCTACCATGCGCGTACCAAAGACTTGCCGGTACGCATCGCGCCGCTCAAAACGTTCAACGATAAAGAAGCTGCGACCATGGATTTGCGCCCGCACTTAAAGAAGATCACCGTTCCGACACTTGTTATGGTTGGCCGGCATGACTTCATCACAAATGTCGCGATGGCGGAGGAGATGGTCAAACATATTCCGAACGCCCGGTTGGAAATTTTTGAGGACTCCGGTCATTTTGCGTTAGTGGAAGAACCCGAAAAGTTCTACGGGGTGATCAAGCAGTTTGTAACGGATTCTTAAGAGGAAGTCCGCATTACGCGGGCTGTTGATCGAGACGCAAGCGCCGTGACTGGATCCGAGGCGATCTCCTCTCAACAGAGAGTGTGTCACGCTTCCAGCGTGACATCACAAGAAAACATCCCGTCACAGACGTGACCTACAGGTTACTTAGCCGCTTCTGGTACCGGCGTTGCTTGGCACGGTTACCACAATCATTGATGTCACACCAGCGGCGGCTATGATTTTTGCTGGTGTCGACAAATAGCCAGCCACAGCCATCCTCATCCGCGCATTGGCCCAGCCACTGATAATATTCCGAAGTCATGAGATCGACCGCGGAGAGTGCGATCAGCCCCAGTGGCAAATCCAGGGAATTTTCATCCAGGTTCCATTGCCATTCGAAACGACCTGAGCGGCGTGCTATTTGCGCACCGCTGGTCAGGCGCGCTAGCGCCGAATTCAGGATCGCCAGGTCTCTATCCGCGGGGGCTTTCCCCGTGGTCTGTGCGACGAAGATCCGGTAGATCGCCTCGCGTAACTCAAGTGACCTGGTCAGCGCGGCAGCGGCCTCATCCGGTTGAGCCGATGCCTTGCGGCTCAACTTTTGCACTTGCTCTTCACGCAGCAAGCCAACTCTCTTTGCCCAGGAGAGCAAATCCTCATACTGATATAGCGTCTCCCCGGGCTGCTCACTGGCATGATTGTTGACGGTGTTGGTAAATTCCAGGGCGGGGTGCCCAGACTTCAGTTCGAGATTCAGACCGAGATCCACATTCTGCATCACAGTTTCCTTCTAACTATCAAAAACATCTTGACAGGTTATAAGTCTCTATGTTACTATATAACCGTCAATCAAATTATAGCAAGTTATTTAAAATGTAGCAAATCCCGAGGAGTAATAGAGTAATGAATAATCGCTTGTCTACCAAAATTGACCAGGAAAATGTCGTCCAGGATTTATTCGACGTCCTCGATGAGGCCTTTGTAACTCATCATGGCGTATTCCTCGATAAGGGCACTTCGCTGTTCGAAACACTGGAGACGATCACAGCCGCCGAGGCTTCCATTCCCGTTGGCGGAAAATGTGCCACGCTGGCTGCGCAGGTTGCGCACGTCAATTTTTATCTTGAAGTGACGGAAGCTTATATTCTGAAGAAGGAACTCAGTAACGTGGATTGGGGCGATATCTGGCGGCGCATCAGTAAGGTCTCACCTGAGGAATGGAAAGCATATCAGGATCAACTCAAGGAAACTTACCAGCGAATCCTGGTTCTGCTCCAAGGTGTGGAAAATTGGAACGATGAACGCCCGATTGGCGGCGCACTGGCAATTGCCGTGCATACGGCTTATCATTTAGGTGAAATCCGCCAGGCGATGTGCATTGTGAAGCAGGAGTAAGGGGTAGGGCACAAGGGATAGGGGATAAAGAGGTCTACTCAGAGTCAGCAGTAGGTCGGATTGGCAATCCGACCAACGCCACATCGCCAGATATGCTGGGCCACCACGGCAACTCCTGAAGAACCTCTCTATATCCGCGTAGGCTTATGGTGGGGGAATGCTATAATTTCACTTTTCAAAATTAGACCAACTCGGAGCAAACATGATCATCGTCTCAGACATGATGGGTACGTTGACGACCGGCTCGCCGGTGCTTGGCCTGGTAGATTGGGTGCGACACAACCAAAGCAAGTTGCAAGCCCGGCTTTATATGTTGTCCATCGCACCTTCCTACTTTGTTGCCAAACGCGGCTGGATCGACTGGCAGAAGTGGGCCCAGGGATTAATGGTGGACAGCCTGAAGATGGTCAAAGGAGCGACACCTGAAAAGATGAAAGCCGTCGGCGAGTGGGCCGTCGAACATGATCTCTGGAAGCAGCGCCGTGACGATGTCATCGCCCGTCTCAAAGGACATGCAGGGCAAGGCGGACAGGTCTATATCGCTAGCAGCGTAGTCGAACCCATCATCGAGCCCTTTGCGAAACGTATTGGCGCGCAGACGATCGGTACGCCCGTTGAATACACCGCTGGACGCGTGCGTGTGGCAGGGGGGCTGGTCGCGCAGGAACGCAAGATCGAACAGGTCCTCAGCCGCCTGAGTGTTGACCGCCTCGATTTTGCTTATGGTGATACTGTTCAGGATGTCCCTTTGCTGGAACATGCCGCTCATCCGGTCGCGGTCTATCCCGATGACAGGCTGAAAGCGATCGCCCTCGAACGCGGCTGGGAAATCCTTGGCTCACGGGAGGCTGATTAGCAGAGAAATAATCTAATGGACGAAAACAAACTCTGGGATCTACGGGCATTTGTCTACCAGCACTTTGCCGAGACGACTTATCCGCCTCTTGTGAATGACGTTGCCTCTCACTTCGCTCTCAGTCACAAGGAAGTTGCTTCGGCTTACGAAGAGCTTCACCAACGCCATGCTTTGTTCCTCAAACCGGGCACACATGAGATCCTGATGGCCAACCCGTTTTCTGGCGTGGAAACTCCGTTCAAGGTCCATGCGAACAGTAAGACCTATTTTGCCAACTGCGCCTGGGATACGTTGGGCATCCCTGCGGTGCTGCATCTGGATGCGGAGATCGAAACCGCCTGTGCACAGAGCGGCGAGCCAATCCGGCTACGTGTGACCGGCCAACAAGTCCAGAATTCAGACGTGTTGGTGCACTTCCTGCTCCCCTTCCGGGAATGGTATAACGACCTGGTCTTTACCTGAATGAACATGCTCTTCTTCCAGTCGGAAGAAAAACTACATCAATGGCTTAATTCGCGCAATGCCAGGTCCGGTGCTGTATTGTCTGTACCCCAGCTTTGGGAACTTTCGCAGCGCTGGTATGAGAACCGCATGTCGCCAGAATATCATGGCCGGACAGTCGCTCAAGTGCAGGAGATTTTCAGCGAGCTGGGGCTGACTTCTGAGTTTTGGCAGGTATAAGCAAGCGCCTGCTTACTAAACCGCACCCTAAAGCTCCTTGTTTCATCGCACCCCCTGGCACCATACGCCAGGACAGGTGTTAGGCGTGGGGAGCCGTCACATCGCTCCAATACGTACCATCAAGATCGTCACAAACGCGGAAAAGACCGCTACTACGGCTACGATCACCCGCCCCCAGCGTTTGATCAAGCCGGCGGCATCCATTCCAACCGCATCTCCGGCCACAGGTGCTTTCGAGGGGAACCAGTAACGCCCCGTGTGGAAAACAGCCCAGGCCATCAGCAGGAACGGTATAAAGGTGAAATACTGTCCAGTGAAGATAGCTGTTACCAAGCCGGGACCAACGAGAACACCAAATGCCACCCGGAATGTGACCCTGCGCTGGAGAGCCCGTTCAACCAGAACGAAGAGACCCATGCCGCAGGCCAGCAGGAAAACAAATTTGTACCACGGTCCGTTGAGGAACGCTGCTATGGCTGCGCCGATCATCGTGGCCGCCTGCATATACCCTAAGAAACGATAGACCTGAACACCCGTGGGAGCGTCGAAAACTTCGAATTTCTTCGGAGTAGCTTCCAGAGCATATTGGCGTCTCCAGGCATCCATGTTGGAGAGGCTTTTGGCGAGCATCTTCAAATCCTGCGGGTCATTCTCCCTGAAATCCACGAACTGGGTTTGGGCAGCGTAGGCAAAACTATCACACCAATCCACACTGGAACCGAGCAGGAAAATAGAGTCATTGTTAATTTTCTTCCCGGCCTCCTCGATCATCGTACGCGTGGTGCGATTGGTGATAATGTAAATCTGCTTTTCCGCCTGCGAGACATCTTCGACTTCCGTATGGCCACTCTGGCGCAACACACGTGCCACAAAGGCTGCCAGAGGCTTATCGGCCCGGTCATAACGCACGGCAAAACTAACCGGAGCCAATTGAATGGTCTCATCCTGAAGAACGCTGCCCTTCTTTAACAACGGGGCATGGAACCGGCGTCGCAATTTTTGGGGAACTTGTCCTGCTGAATACCAGCGCAGGAGCGCAGCGGAATGGTCCATGATCCATAAATAGAAAAGGACATTCAGAAGAACATTGGCTAATAACGCGAGATATACGGGTTCTGTAAAAGACAGGAGTCGACCGGTGTATGAGGCCAGGGCGAGAACAGCAAGCTGCACCACCAGCGCAAATCCCGACAGATAGCGCAGCCCCTGGTAATTAAGATTGTGGGTCCAAAAGCGATGAGTGCCTACAGCGAACACACCGCCTCCCAAAAGCAGCGAGCCAATGATCAGAATCGCTGCTGTACCTGCAGGCACGCTTCGCACGCCATCCAGGCTTATCGCAAACATCCCTAGGTAAGGCAGGATCAATACAGCTAATGTCAGCCAGATCATGAGGGGTAGGCGCAATGGATAAGGGAAGCGTCCCGGTGCTTGGATTGGATCCTTCGGCGACGGAGATTCTCCGGTCAAATAGGAAACGAGGCGCCTGATCGGGCGTCTAAAACTACTGCGGAAATCAATGATGGGACAGTTGCGCAATTCTTCAGGGATACTCACATCTTCCACCACGGCCAGGATCACTTCACGCCCATTTTTCAAGGCCGTATCCCATTCCACTTCAACGTATGGGGAAGCCAGCGCAGTCTGAGAAGCCACCAGCACCAGGCGCTCGCAGTTCTCATATCCAGACTTTAGGGTCGAAGCCCAGTCCGTCCCGGCACCCAGCTGCTGGAGGTCGAACCATGCTTCGATTCCATATTTTTGCAGGTGGAGTGTGATCGCTTCGGCAAAGTACAGTTGTTTGCGCGAATAACTGATGAATGTGTATCCCATGATGATGCATTCTCCTCTTTAGAGACTATGATGTCAGCAATAATTATATTTTGCACAATCAAGGGAGAACCCTACAGTCACTCTTCAGTTTTTCAGTTACCGGGCCGATGTGATTTCTTTGCAACGGGAATTTCTGTTGCAGACTCAATGCTCCTCTTTCAGGAATTTCACTACCTGTTCATGAATTGACTTCGATTGCAGCGCCCCTCTGTGGCCCAAGCGCTCCGTTTCGATGAACTGTGCATATTTCCAAACCCGTGCGATGGCGCGGCTGTCCTCAATGGGAGTCACGTTATCGGCCGCGTCATGAAACATCAGCGCCGGGATATCGATGTGAGGCGTCAAAATCTCATTCGTAATGGACTCCAATACATCCCGCCCAAATTTTTCATAGAGCATCTCACGAAAACCGTCCATGATCTCATCTGATAGACCCGCCTGTACTTGAAAACGTGGTAATGATTCCAGCAGCTGGTTGAACGCGCCAAAGTAGACCAGTCGAGCGGGCGGTGGGAAATTCCGTTGCACCAGCGCATAGGAAGTGATCAAGGTCCCAAAGGAATGGGCGATAATGGCGTGAATGGGCCCCTCGTGTTGAGCGATCAGATCCATGGTGGGAGCGATCTCCAGCAGGTTGGTCATTTTTCCGCCCGAGTCGCCATGCGCCGGCTGATCGTAAGCCACGATCCGGTATCCGGAAAACAATAGGGGATCGACAAAGCTGGTCATTTGAGCACGTGCGCCGCCCCAGCCATGCATCAGCAAAACGGTGGGACCGTTGCTGCCCCAGGCTGTGACCGCCAGTTCGCCCTCGTCAAAAGGGATGCGATAATTTTTGCCCCATTCGATGACCTCACGATCTGCCTGTTTCACTTCATAGCGCGCTGGGCTAAAAAATGCCTGATAGACTTTCTTTACGATGCCTTGATGTTTGGTTCTTGAAGATTCTAAGGTTGTCATTGCTTCTCCTTGAAGAAACTTACTAACCAGTAAGTTTTGACGATAAAAAAATTTATGCTAAAGACAGCAGATCTTCCTTATGCTGTTCCACAACTGCATGGAATTTACCAGTTCCCAAAGCCCGGGCCATTTGCAAAGCACCCTGCAGGCTGGCAAGGATCAAAGCTGCCTTGCTGGCGGGATTGCCGCTAAAGTGAAATACATCTGCCTCTCTACCCTCATCTAGAGTAGTCTGAAGCCAGCCAAGCAATTCACGGGTCAATGCCTCGGTCTGTTCCCGTAACGCAGCAGGCAGGGAATTGAATTCGGTCTCCAGTGAACCGGCCAGGCAGACCTTGCCGTTATCGGCACGGGTATTGGTGTAGATGCTGAAGAACCAATCCAGTTTTTCCTGAGGAGACAGGTTTTTGATGCGTGAATTGTTGATCCACAACTGGAAGCGGTCACGATAGCGCTGGATCACCGCACATGCCAGCGCCTCTTTGGATGGGAAATGGTAATGGATGGCCGCATTCTTGACCCCCAGTTCGGCTGCGATATGAGCATAGCTAAAGCCATTGAACCCTTTTTCCTGTAAGAAGGATTCAGCCAGATCCAGGATAGCTCTTTGTGTATTGGTATTTCTGACCATTATGGTCTCATTTTACTTACTGGTAAGTAAGTTTGTCAAGCCCCTGCCCGGCCTCCCCCAAATATGGAAGAGCACGAGATTTGGGGGAGGTGCCTTGCCAAACACGATAAAGTGAGTACTCCAAATGCTATAATGAAATCAAAACTCTCCACGCGAATTATGTGAGGTCATCATGAAACGTCTCTGCTCCCTCGCGCTCGTCTTCGTTCTACTGGCCTTCCCATCAAGCGTCCGGGCGGATATGGCGCCGCCGATCTATCCGCCAGGCAGCAACCCGCAGCCGGGTACTGAAGTGACCCAGGTACGTATGGCGGCTGAGACGGTCATGATCGAGGTGCACAGGGACATCACTCCAGAAAGCCTGGGCAAAGCGCGTGTCACGGCCGATTTCACGATGCACAATCTCGGCACGGCAGATGAAAGCATGGCGGCCCGCTTTCCCATCTCGAGCAATGATGGGCGGGGACAATATCCGGAGATCAGCAACCTGCTGATAACGGTCAACAGGCATCAGGTCCAGTACCGGCGCGCCAGTTATCCGGATTTCCATTACCCATACACTGATATGGTCCCCTGGGCGGAGTTCGATGTCACCTTCCCGGCCGGGCAGGATGTTTCTGTCCGGGTGGCATATGATCTCCACGGGTCGGGGTATTATCCATACTCAGCCTTCTATTACATTTTGGAAACCGGAGCTGGCTGGAAAGATACCATCGGCAGCGCGGATGTCATCCTGCGCCTGCCCTATGAAGCCAATCCACAGAATGTGGTGATCGATTTCCCGATCGGCTGGGCAGATACCACTCCTGGCGGCGTGTTCCAGGGCAATGAGGTCCGCTGGCATTTTGACAATTTTGAACCGGGGCAAAATCAGCCCGTCCAAAATATGGAGTTTGCCCTCGTCGCCCCCTCGGCCTGGCAAAATGTATTGCTCGCGCGTGCGAACACCGAGCAGCATCCGAATGACGGTGAAGCCTGGGGCCTCCTTGCGAAAGAGTACAAACAAATCTTTCTGATGAACAAGTCTTACCGTGAGGACGCTGGCGGGCAGGAACTCTATAAGATGAGTGTGGAGGCATATGAGAAGTGCCTGTCGCTCAAACCGGATGATGCCCAGTGGCACGCCGGCTTTGCCGATCTGCTGGCAAGCCGTTACTATTGGGACCGGTGGATGAGCGGACCCAGCGCCGATATGTTCCGCGCCTTGAACGAAATCCATGCTGCCCTGCAGCTGGCGCCAAATGATCCCATCGTCCGCGAGATCGCCCAAAACCTCACGTATCTGATCGAGGGCGGCATCACTCAAAATGGCGACCAATTCGACTTCCCATGGCTGACTCAAACCCCGACGACGCTCCCGCCTACGCCGACCATTGTCCCCGTTGATGAGACCACTGCCACCCCGCCTGCTACTCCTGCCCCCACAGGGACGAGTGCACCCCAGCCAGAACCTACCCAGGCAAGTCCCACTCCAATCAATACGACCCCTGTTCCACAGAAGCCAGCGCCTATCTGCGGATCAGCCATGTTGCTTCCGCTGCTTCTTATGATGTGGTTCGCCTGGAAGAGAAGGTAAAAGCAACTTTCCATCACTCTCCTGGCACTCGGATCCATTGGGAACTTGGCTTTTCAATAGTGCTATAATTCTTTTAGGAAATTTCATCCATGCCAACAATTTGGGAACATGGCCCCTATCGGTTCTTTATCTATTCTGCCGATCGAGATGAACCGCCTCACACCCATGTAGAACGTGAAAGAAACAAAGCAAAGTTCTGGCTCGACCCCGTACGATTGCAGAATAGCGGCGGATTTAGCCGAAGTGAAATTAATCGCATTCAGAGATTGATTGAGGATAATCAGAAGATGTTGCTGGAGAAATGGAATGACTACTTTAGCGATTGAACTTCGCATGGTTTCAGCACAAAATGTCAATGTGACAGACGATGCGCTGATTGTAGACTTAAGCGATGGCCGCACTGTCTCTGTACCACTAGCCTGGTTTCCGCGCCTCTTGCATGGAACACCAACGGAGCGCAACAAGTGGCGATTGATCGGTGACGGCGAAGGAATTCACTGGCCCGACTTGGACGAAGATATCAGCGTGGAAAATCTAATTTTAGGCAAGCCGTCGGGTGAGAGTCAAAAGTCATTCAAAAAGTGGTTGGAAGGGCGTACAAAACGATAAGTCGTTAGAAAACCTCCGATGAGCAATGTTCCATCCGGGGAAACGAGCGGGGCATGGATACGTATTAGAATTGGATGGATTTCCCATGAAAATAACATCGTACATTCTATTCATTGGATTGCTCATTTTGGTGGGCTGTTCTGCTACAGCGAATTCCCCTGTCACAACCGCCACTACCACCGTCTCCCCCCAGTCTGCTGCAACAGAGATTAGGGTACTGCCTACGCCCGCCTCGCCCGGGGATTCAATTACCTGGCGGAACTTGCAAGTGACCATGCAGGCAACTGAGGTCACTGAAGACTACGTTACTGATTACGGGTCTACCAGAAGTCCGTCCCCCGGGCAGAAATTTTTATGGGTGCATATTCAGCTCAAAAATGCAGGTCAAGCTCAGGTAGACGTTCCCGCGGCTGAACACTTTAGCGTGCTCTTTGCGGCCGCGGAGCTGAAGCCAACCTACGGTCATCGCCAGGGATTCATGGATTACACGGCGTTGGGACCAGTCCTTTTCCCAAATCAGGAACTGGGTGCCTGGCTGCGCTTCGATATTCCCAGTACGGCTGAGCTAAGCGATCTGCGTTTTGTCTTCCTGCCTGAAAGCTCACAAGTAGGCACATCCTTCTCTTCCCCTGATTATCCCTATGCGAAGGATAAAGCGACGTATGTGTGGAAGTGTGGTCCGTAAAATCTGGGAGTAATTAACAATTTAATATGCTTGCCCTCCATCCAGGAGCACATGAAAATGTCAGGAATCTGTAAATTCGCCAAAAGAACAGGCAGCTATAATAAAATTCTAAATGAAAAAGAAAAATTACATTGCAGAATACGTTGTCGCAGCCGGGTATATTATCTTCTTTTGCCTCGCTTCCGTCTTTTGTCTTAGCTTTTATTATTTGACCCGCTCTGAGAAACCTCCTTCGGCGGTCAACGTTTTTGCGACGAACCTTCCTGCGACAACCCCTGTTCCTCACATCACCTCGATCGAGAAATTGGGCAGTTCTAAAGTTTTTGAGGATAATTTCAGTAATAACAAGAACAAATGGACCATCGATCAAGAGGGGGTGCAAGAGAAAGTGAGTGGTGGTAAATTATTGTTTGAATCCCGAACTGAACATGAGTACGCGCTTGTAGAATGCAGTTCGTGTCCTTATCTAAAGGAACCTTATTACCTTCAGGCGGATTTTGCCACAACGGCCGCGACTGCGGAAGGGTTTGGACTAGTCTTCAATAAAAGCCACATTGATTACAGCTTTTACTTATTTCAGATCAACACAGAGACAAAGACCTACTATCTTTTTCATCGCGGCAAAGAAGATTGGTCGCTTTGCACAGCAGGCGAGAGCGCTCAAATTAAATCTTTTCCAGCCACGAATACCCTGGGTGTTTACATCAATCTCGATACCGTAGAGCTTTATATTAACGGAAGAATTGTCGATTCTTATCAACAGTCCGGCTATTCATTTCAATCAGGTTACCTCGGTTTATTGGCATCCGATTCGGGTTTCAAACTGGCTGTCGATAACTTAAGCCTACACACAACGGCAGGGCAATGAGATGACTGAAGAGATAACCAAAGAAAGACCAAAGCCCAGATGGTTAACGATTCTTGCAGGTGGATATCTGGTAATTTTATGTGTAGTACTCTTTAGCGTTGCCGGCGTCTTTAGCTATAAGCAGATTGCAACAAGAAATGCTCCGACTTCGACCGCCGTTTTGACTCCTACGCCTCATATGCTTGTCCATCAGCCAATGAACAGTAGTGCGGTTGAATATGAAGATTTCTCTTCAAACAGCCGTGAGTGGAGTTTACAATACCCGTCCGGAAAACTACAAATCATCAATGGGAAATTAATTCTGCAATCCAATGAGCTAAATGAATTTGCACTTGGGACAAGTCGGCAATTTGTTTCTTCTGGAGAAAAGTACTATATCCAGGCAGACTTCACGATGGACACCGACAAAGCCTATGGCTACGGCTTGTTCTTTGCCTTTAATGAGTCCCTCGGATCCTTTTACTTGTTTGACGTAGCACCCACGACAGGAGATTTCCGACTCTTAAAATACCATGCCGGAAAATGGGATCTGCTTGTCCCTTATTCACAAGGTTTTTTGAACCCTTATCCCGAGATCAACACACTCAGTGTTTACTTTGATGTCGGCAATATTGAGTTATATCTTAACGGCAATCTAGGGGCCAAGTTTTCTGATCACGATCCGTTTCGATCTAACGGTGTGGGAGTATTTGTCGGCAACGGCGGTTATCGCCTGATTGTCGATAACTTTTTTGTCTACGAAGAGAAGTAATACTTTGAGCTCCAAATTCCAAGCAAGCGGAGGGATCTGTAGTCTTTAAACCTCTTCCAACAAAAAATCCCCATCGTTCAACAGGCCCTCGAATATGGCTTTGATTGCTTTTGATTTTTCTGGCATTAATTCCTCCAGCCAAAATGACTTCAAGCGCGTCTGCGTCGTACGCACCGACGGTTCAAGGAAATCGCCAAACGGCAGGGAGGTGCGAAATAACTGGTAATACAAAAACCGGCGGGCATTACGTTTAAATTCCACAGGCACTTCGATTTTCTCTACCCCCAAAAATTCTTGCAGCTTTCTTCTTACTTCTTCCACCGTCTGCGGAAAAAACACAGTCGGATATTGTGTAAAGCGCGCCTTGCCTGCACACAGTACGGCCGCGCCCATAATGGAAGCCTCCAAGCCAATTGTCGAGTTGTAGACCATCACGAACTTCGACTTCTGGATCAATTCATAAGAGCTCAATGTCTCGTTCGGGGCTACGAAGACTACATTCGGTTCTCTGTCCGCCTGGCTGGCTTCGACCCAGGCTGCCACTGTCTCACGGCTGGCTTTGCGCACGCGCAACTCATCGGGGTGGGCACGGATCACAAACAGCGTTTCAGGATGGGCACGGATGACCTCCAGCGTCAGATCGAGCCAATCGAACATATCTTCGAAGACGGTGTTGGCATGCGGCTGGCTGGTATCGAAAATGACATTTGTAAAGACCGGCACGATCTGCTTGAATCCCGCCGCCTTTTCGAGGAACGACTGATCGAGCCCCTTCATGTCCGCCCAAAACTTGATCCCTGCCATCGTGAAGTCACCCTGGAAGCGCCTGGCAAGATAGGCGTCCAGTTTTGCATTTTGTTCGTCGTTCAAATCGAAATCATCGGGGATATGGATCGGATAGGCAGTCGCTTCCCCATCGGTAAAGAAAGCGGAGGCGGGTTGTAACCCGACTTCATGAGTGATGACACGTATGCCGCGCTTTTGGGCGAGGTAGCGTCCGGTCGCTTCCGGGTAGAACTGCCCGTTGAACACGACGACCGCCCGCGGGTTTGTTTCATCCAGAAACTTTGAAAACTTCTGTGCCACATTCCAGGCGGACGAAATATATTCCCGCAAAAGATAACGCGTCGGTTCGTCATCCTTCAAATGATGGATCCGCAGGATCCAGCGCAAGCCGGGCAGGCATAATGCGCCGAGGGGCAGATCTTGCCATTCGAACGTCATGAGGTCCTGCAAAGGAAGAGGCTGGATCGCTGCGGCGAGCTGCAGATCGTGTTGATAACCGAACCAGTAAACCCCTGAATCGGTAAATTGGGAATTGGGAATTGGTGAGGCCGGGAGATTTGTATACAAGGTCCGCGATTGATAAATGCAGGATTTACACGGTGGCGATTGGTGAACGCGGTCTCGATTTGTCCCCAACACGCAATGAGTCATGCCTGAGTGGCAGGCAAAATAAGCGACCGGAATCCCTTTCAACCGCAGCGCCCAGGAGGCGAGCAGATGAAAACCGCTATTCCACGAAAGATCGTCGATCCCGGTCGAGGCTTTGAAGAAGACAACCGGTGCGCCAGAAGCAGGTGGCGAATGGCGATTGACAAGTCTGGCAGTCCCCTCAATTTTGAAATTATTGAGCCGGCGGACAAGTCCGCGTTTGATGCGTTGTTTGTAAAATTCTCGAAGCATGGAGAGGCAAATTCGCTATTTAGAAATAGTTTTGTCCCCCAATCTTATCAGCAAATCTCGCTATTGAGGTCATCAGCCCAGGGTCAGGGTATGTTCAACTGCTCTCCGCGAAACAGTGCAGAATCCACCGAGATATTGTTTGCCTGCGCAATCGTCTGCGGATCGAGATCGCCGAATTCACAGGCGATCGTATAAATCGTCTGGTTTGCTGTCGTAACCATATAGGCTGTTGGATGAGCTCTTAATATCCGTTCGCCCGGAAATGGGTTTCCGGATTGGGGAATCTGCAAAACGGTGCCCGCAAAGAAAGTCTGGCCGTTTTGTATTTTGTTCAATGCCAGCAATTCACCCGGGTCCAGGTTGAAGCGCCGTGCGATGCAGTAAGGATATTCGCCTTTTTGTAATGTATAAGTTGCAGGTCGCGAATTCGTTGGGACCGGCGTCAGGGTTGGTTCGAGCAGCGTTTGAGTTGCCGTAGCGCGAAGAGTTGGGGACTGAGGCAGAGTCGGAGTAAGAGACGGCAAAGCCTCGGTCGGCGAGGCAGGCACACCACTC
>DATGYJ010000546.1:0-11403 GCA_035298105.1 Anaerolineales bacterium
AAATCATCCTGAGAAACCGGCCGTATTTCAAGGGAGTTGCATTGAATGCTCATTGTTTTGTCCGGGTCCGGCAGAGTGCCAGCTCAGCTCGGCGTGGGTCTTCCCTGGCACCGCCCGCCAGGGCAGGTGTGCGCAGCGCCCCGGAGTGTAGCGGAGTGGGCCCGACCCCCCCGAAACACGACCGTAGGTCTCCACCTATTCTGGGGACCGTTGACATACAACGTGCTCTTATCCTCTACCGGCTGACCAAAACGACCGCTTCGCCCTCCAGCACCACCACGTTCTCCTGATTGGTGCAGACCGTCCGCAGAGTAAGGATTGGCTTATCGGGGCGGGCGCTTTTCACTTCAACCGTTGTCGTGATCATATCGCCCGGATAGACGGGTGCTTTGAACTGCAGTGTCTGGCTCAAATAGACCGTGCCGGGACCCGGCAGGTCATTGGCAAGCATAGCCGAGATCAGCCCGGCGGCGATCATCCCATGTGCAATCCGGCGGCCGAAGCGCGTGCCCGCCGCGTAGGTATCGTCCAGGTGGACGGGATTGGTATCGCCGGTCAGCTTTGCGAAGGCATGGATCATTTCGTCGGTGATGCTGGTAGTACGAGAGGCTTTATCGCCGGGGTTGAAAGAGGGCATGCTAGTCTCCTATAGATCGATATCATGCAGTACCAAAACATATTCTTCCACGTCATCGCCCAGGCTCTGTGAAAAAAACTTATCCTCTCCCGAAACGATAAACCCGCATTTTTCCAGAACTCGCCTCGAGCCGATATTATGCTTGGCAACATGGGCAAAGAGCGGGCGCGTCCTGATTGTTTCCAGGAATTCCGCCAGCGCCCGAGTGGCAATGCCTTTACCCCAATACTCCTTTCCCAGCCAGTAACCCACCTCGCGTTCACCCAATTGCTCGAAGCAAACGATGTTTCCGGCTACATCTCCCTGGAAAAGGATGGTCTTGATCATCACCGAGTCATCCACCATGATCTTGTTCCAATGCAGCATGAACGTATCCCGGTCTCTGGATGGAAAGGCGGCCATCTGAGTGGCGTCAGGGTCAAGCTGCTGCTCGAAGAAAATGGGGAGGTCGGTGGCGATCACATTGCGGAGTTCGACGTTGTTTGTCATAATGATTTCTTTCTCCGGGAATTATACGCTTGTCTTATGGAGTGCAGAACTGCCCGTAGGGGGTGCTTCTGCTAGTTTCATGGCTTACTCAAGAACGAAAACAGATCCACTAATCTCCGCGAACACTTGCACCGGGCGCACACCTGCCCTGGCGGGCGGTGCCAGGGAGTGCAGGTGTTTTCGCTAATCGTTTGGACAATTCGTGAGGACACCTGCACTGCACCTGCTCTATGCTCGGAGTAACTTGTAAATCTTCCGTGCAGGTGCAAGTGTTAGCGCGGATTAGTGGATAAGACGATTCGCGGAAGGGACCTTGAGAAGACCATGCGCTAGTTTGGACAGTACCCAGCTAAGCCTCGCTGACTGTAGTCCTTCCGGGCGCGGAAACGCGGCTGAGGAGGAAAAGCCCCAGGGTGCTGGCCAGACCGACGAACAGACCTCCAATCCAAATGGCACGTGGCGCCAGGTTATCATTGAGAAATCCACCGAGGATGGGAGCCAGCGTACGCGCTAACCCCCAGCCCAGCCAATACACAGACATATAGCGACCTCGCAGATCGGCGGGCGCCAGGTCGGCAACGTATTTACTGGCAGTCGGAACGAGCGTGAGTTCGCCGAAGGTCAGGATCACCATGCTCAACCAGAAACCCCAAAAGCTGCTCATGAATGCAACGCTGCCTGCGCCAATCGCATAGATCAACATGCCGCTGCTGAGGACCCGCAGCGTACGATGTCGCCGGGTAATACTTGTGACGAAGTACTGCACAAAGACACACATCAGGGCATTGGTGGTGGGGATCCAGCCATATAAAGCCTCCGGAATTCCGAAATTCGTCTTGGCATAGACGGGCATCAGGATCCATAGCATCGTGGGAGCGATCAGACCAATGCTGGTCACCGCCACGAAAGTCATATAGTTCTTATCCAGAAACACGCGCCTATAACCTTCAGCCTGCAAGGTCCTGGACTGTCTCGATGGCGCTGTCCTGCGACCAAGAGGCGCGTTGAAGGGCTTGAACGGCACCGCGCTGTTTTTCAAGCCATCCTTGTCAGCGCCCTCCGGATTCAGCTTCGTATTGAGTGTTTCGCGCGCAAAGACAAAAAGCAACAGGCTGTACGTGAGGAACCCTGCAAACGCTGCGTAAAATGCAAGGTTGTACGAACGCGTGGCGAGAAACCCGCCGATGGCAGGACCCATGGCGAACGCCGCGTTGTTGGCGATGCGGTTGATCGCAAAGGCATCTGTCCGTTTTTCGGAGGGGATCATATCGGCAAGCATCGCATCCGCGCCCACCTGATAGAGTGGGTTCGACAACCCGATCATGATCATCAGCCCGACGAACTGCGGGTATGTTTCGGCACGCATCAGCAGAAAGTAGGCGAGACCGGTCATCGTCAGGCTGAAATTCATCACTACTTTGCGACCGATCTTATCGGCAAGCGTCCCCGCGATAAAAGAGGAGAGCAATCCGGTCCCGGCGTTGATGGAGATCAGCGTTGCCACCGTGCTAAGCGGTAAGTGGAGTTTTCCACTGGCATAGATCAATAGAAAGGGCCAGATCATGCTGCCGCCGGCAGTGGCGAGCACCAGGCCGGTGATCATCAGCCAGAATTGGCGAGGATATTCATGGTAGAGAAATTTGAGTTTGTTGAATGGCTTCATAGCTGGGCGAGTCTAACACAAGCGAAGCAGTGCTGTGGACAAGCGAAGCACTATGGTCCCGATGCTCTTCGGGAGTGCTGTGGACAAGCGGAGCGGTCCTGTGGACAAGCTAAGCAGTTCGGGGATTTCGCACTCCGCCTAACAAAAACGGATGGAGTTACCTCCATCCGTCTTGTATACCTGTTTACTTGTCTACTTATGTGCCGGGCCTTATCTCCGATCCCGTCCACCCCGGTCACCGCCCCCACGACGATCACGATCACCACCCCGCCCACGGTCACCGCCGCGCCCACCACCAGGACGTCCACCGCCACCGGGCTTGCGCTGATCCTTTTCACGGGCTTCTTCGGCTGTCCAACCTTCGAGCACAGCCTGGCGAGAGAGCCTGATCTTGCCCTGCGGATCGATATCGGTCACCATGACGGTGATTTCGTCCCCCATGCTGACAACATCCTCCACCTTATTGACGCGCTCCGTATCCAGCTGTGAAATGTGAACGAGGCCATCTACGCCCGGCAGGATTTCGACGAATGCGCCAAAATCTGCAATGCGGACTACTTTGCCGGTGTAAATGTTTCCGATCACCGCACTTTCACCAAGTGATTCCACACGTTCCTGTGCAATCTTGGCGCCTACGCCATCTATCGAAGCGATGTAGACAGTCCCATCTTCCTCGATGTCGATCTTCGTGCCGGTCTCTTCCTGCAGTGAGCGGATATTCTTCCCACCAGGCCCGATCAACGCGCCGATCTTGTCGACGGGGATCTTCACCGTAACAATGCGCGGGGCATGTGGCTTCAATTCGGTGCGCGACTGCGGCAGCACCTCCAGCATCTTTCCCATGATGAACATGCGGGCCGTGTGAGCCTGCTCCAGCGCTTCTTTCATCATCTGGGTGCTCAAGCCGCTGATCTTGATATCCATTTGCAGGGCGGTGATTCCCTGTGCGGTACCGGCGACCTTGAAATCCATGTCGCCCAGGTGATCTTCAGCGCCCTGAATGTCGGTCAGGATTTGATACCGACCAGGCTGTCCTGAGCCAGCCGAAGTGTCGGTGACGAGTCCCATTGCCACGCCGGAGACCGGAGCTTTGATCGGTACGCCGGCGTCCATCAGCGCCAGCGTGGAGCCGCAGACCGAGCCCATCGAAGTCGATCCATTGGATGCCAATGCTTCGGAGACGACGCGGATCGTGTAGGGGAAGGATTCTTCCGCCGGGATCACCGGTTCCAGGGCGCGTTCTGCCAGCGCCCCGTGCCCCACTTCACGCCGGCTCTGGCCGCGCAGAGGTTTGACCTCACCGGTGGAGTACGGCGGGAAGTTGTAATGGTGCATATAACGCTTGCTGTCTGTGGGGCTAAGCGTATCCAGTTCCTGCGATTCGCCCAAAGTGCCCAACGTGGCAAAGGAAAGGATCTGAGTCTCGCCACGGGTGAACAAGCCGGAACCGTGCGCACGCGGCGAGACGCCGACTTCACACCAGATCGGGCGTATCTCTGTCGGTTTGCGTCCATCCGGGCGCTTGCCCATACTCAGGATGCGTTCGCGCACGATGGACTGCTCGGCCAGGTCAAATGCCTCTCGGACCGAAGCAGCCGACGGGTAGTCTGCGGGGCTGGCTCCTTCCGGGACGAAGCACATTTCCGCGGCGGTCACTTCCTTAAGTTCTGTCATCCCGCCGTAGAACTCGTTCTTCGTCAATGGCTTGTCAAGCAACTCATTCATCTGCGTGCTGACGCGCTCAAGCACTTTCTTTTGTAGCTCAGCATCCGGAATTGCGAGGTTGACTTCACGTTTGGGCTTGCCAACTTCCGCCTGCATCTGGAGTTGCAGATCGATCAGCGGCTGAATGGATTTGTGGCCCAGTTCCAGTGCCGCGACCATCGCCTCTTCAGGGATTTCGTTCGCGCCGCATTCCACCATCAGGATGGCATCCCGCGTGCCGGCAATGCGCAGATCAAGGTCTGAAGTTTCGATTTCTGCAAAGGTGGGGTTGATCACGAATTCGCCGTTCACTCGCCCGACGCGAACCGCACTCACCGGTCCACCCCAGGGAATATCTGAGATCATGATCGCCGCTGAGGCAGCGTTGATGGCGAAAACATCCAGGGGGTTGACCCCATCCGCGGAAAGTGAAAACATGATCACCTGGACTTCGTTGCGCATACCGTGCTGGAACAAGGGTCGCAGCGGACGGTCGGTCAGGCGCGATACCAGAATAGCTTCCGTGCCGGGGCGTCCCTCACGGCGGAAGAACGAGCCAGGGATTTTTCCGCCGGCGGAAAGTCTTTCTTCGTATTCCACCTGGAGTGGGAAAAAGTCGATGCCTTCGCGCACATCGCCCATGGTGGCAGCCGCGAAGACGATGGCTTCGCTGGTACCGAAGGTCACTGCGCCGCCCGCCTGAGCAGCCAATTTGCCGGTCTCGAAGGTGAGGGTTTGGTTCCCTACGGTGGTTGAGTATTTCTTTGATTCAGGTTTCATTTTGTCTCCTGTTAGCTGACATCCACCCATGGCGTCCGCGGTAATCCACAATTTACGCAGGCAAGCTGCGTAAGTTTGAAATGTGTTTTATGTCGGTGAATCAATCAGCCAGCCATTATTTGTAATTCCGCCTGGTCAGGGACTGAAGAGCGGCGGCAAGCTGTAGTAATGACTGTAGTAACGACTTTAGTCGTTAAACATGAATGGCCTCAGCCATTACTACCTTGTCAACACTATTCAATTCCTGACGGCGGTTGCTTTTCGCTCGTCTTCCGTTCGACCGGCCGTTCGATTTGTCCCTTTGAGACAAATCGTGCCGGTCGCATATTGCACGAACAAGCCTCTAACGATTCTATGAATAAGACCCTAAAGATCCTTGCGAAGCACCCCCGCCGGGGGACAAAGACCTTTAGGGCCCAATTTCTTACTTGTGGCGCAAGTTCAAGCTTTCGGTGACGCCCAGATAACGCTGGTAGTCAACTTTGCGCAAGTAAGCCAACAGGCGGCGGCGTTGCCCAACGAGCTTGAGCAATCCACGCCGGCAGGACTGATCTTTTTTGTTGAGCCGAAGATGATCGTTCAACTGCTGGATGCGACCGGTCAAGATGGCGATTTGCACTTCTGGAGAACCGGTGTCCGCATCGTGGCGATGATAGTCCGTGATCAATTTGGTCTTAACTTCTTTCGCGAGCGGCATGACGTATGCTTTCCTTTCTCGCCGCTTCTCTCATTCCGAACCAGTCATCTCGAATGTCAGGTGGAGTTGATTATGCGGCATGGTATAGATAATGCAGGTCTCCATGCCCACAGCTCCATTCCTTGTTAGGGAATGACCGTAAGGCAGGACCAGTCACGGGACAAGATTATACCAGAAAACGGAGGCTAAACCTCCACTTGGATGGCGCTGCCTGACTCATAGCGCTTCAAGCCCAGCCGGAAAACCGCTACTGCGACAAAAAGAAAAGCCGCGGCCCCGACCAGGAGTTCCGCCAGCGTCTGCCAGGTAAAGGCGCGGATGAATTCCGCAGGGACAGCACCCATCAAGGCGGCGGGGATGAGCGTAAAGAGGATCAGCTTGGCATAGTTATCGAACAGTGTGATGGGATAAATCCCAAACGTCAACACGGCGTTGAGCGCCAATTGGCTGAGATTGCTCATGATTCCCAGCCAAAACGCGAGGCTCTGGATCAGGATCAGAAAGGCCGCGAATACCGTAGCCGCTAAAAGCATCGCCAACACGAAGCGCAGCAATCCATCCCAGGTAAAGTATCCGGAGAGGGCGTAACTCAAAAATCCGTAGCTGAAATCACCCATCCCGCTGGCGATCATACGGCTGGCCACTGCATGGAGCAGGACTGGCCGTGGCATCGAGAGATAATAATCCAGGCGGCCCTTGCTGATGATATCGCTGAGGTTGAAGGCATTGCCAAACAATAAACTCACCAGGCCGAATGAGCTTGCCAGGACCCCAAACGTCAAATACATGTCGTTCACCCCCCAGCCGCGTACCTCTTTGAAACGGTCGAAGAAGATGATCCAGATCACAAAATAAAGGAAATTGTTGACGATCATGCCGATCGCTTGCGAAAGGAACGCAGCCCGATACTCCATGACAGAGAGCAAGTTGGCTTTCCAAACCGCGAGCAGGAATTTAAGTTCTTTCATAATCTCAACCTCCATTCACCGTCAAATACGCCACACCACGCCGGTAGGCATAGGTCAGCAGGAGACCGAGGACCAGGATCCAGATGATTTGCAGCACCATCACGTTGATGAACAATTCAGCCGTCGGCGTGACGAACAAGCGCGCCGGTCCATACGTAACGCTCGAGAACGGGAGCGCTTTCGCAATGGTTTGCAGCCAGCCCGGATAAAAATCCAGCGGGATCAGCAGCCCGCCGAAAAGAAATGCCAGCTTCTGGTAGATCCACATGAACGCCGAGACGTCCTCCGCGATAAAAGCAGAGAGACCGATCATCGCCGTCACGCAGAAATGCAGGATCCAGGCGCCGAAAATCGCCGGCAAAGCGATGAGGATGCCCTCCGGATGTTCCGGTGCCCCCACCAGCCACCAGACGACGACCCCTCCAAAAATGGCATTCAACAGTGCCCGAAAAATCGTCTCTCCCATCACCGTGCTCAACTGGTAGAGCAGAAAATCATACGGTTTATTGAGCAAATACGCGATGGAGCCATCTTTTACATTTTCCGAAATGGTGCGGGCCAGTGGGGGACGACCCAGCTCAATGGTCTCGGCGAGCATGAGATACCAGAGCACATCGCGCAGGCTCAAGCCATTGATGACCTCACTCCCCGAGGCCGCATACGTGACCTTCCATAGCTGGTAGAAAATCCACATGAAAGGGATAATGACCAGGCTGCGCCCGATCAGCTCGCCGGGATACGCCAGGCTGTTGACCAGAGTGATCTGAAAGATGGCCCAATATTTCTGGAAGGATTTCATGCAATCATTATAAACTCAACAGAATTCTCGCAGTCGTGTCAAACAGCAAATTAATAAGTCGTCTGCGAGAACACTTCATTGATCAATCGTCTTAATCATCTTGAGAAAGGCATCCACTATTTTTGGATCAAACGCATGCTCTGCCTGTGATCGAATATACCTCCTTGCCTTACTCCTTGACCAAGACTGTCGATAAGGGCGATCCGAGCGTAATGCATCCCATACATCTACAACGGCAAATATTCGTGCCCCAATTGGAATTTCTTCCCCCTTTAAGCCACGAGGATAACCGGTACCATTCCAGCGTTCGTGATGACAATAGGGAATTTCCAGGGCTGGTTGTAGAAAATCTATTGAAGAAATCATGTTAAATGCGTATTGTGGGTGCTGCTTCATGATTTCCCATTCTTCTTCGGTCAGCAGACCCGGTTTCAGCAGGATGTGGTCGGGGATACCCATTTTTCCAATATCATGAAGAAGCACTCCTCGACGAAGATGAACGATTTTTTCTTCAGGGAGACCGAGCCTGCGTGCCAGGTTCTCGGCTAAATTTACCACACGCCTGGAATGCCCCTCGGTCTCTTTATCGCGCAGCTCCAATGCACGGGCCCAGCCTTCTAGCGTTGTATCATAGGCTAAGGCCAGCTCCTCGGCTTGCTGGCGTGTATTCGCATGCAATTGCATACGGTGAATCGCATTTCCGGCAATCTCTGACAGAGTAGTCAAAAGGTGCATTTCCTCACCCTTGATTTCGCGCGGAAGCTGAACAGACACAATCATGACTCCTACAACCCCATGAGCCGTTCGAATTGGCAGACAGGCGCCTCCCCAGCCTGCTGGGATTTTATGATGATTGATATCCTTTGTCTCTAAATCCCAACGAAACTCGCGACTAAAATAAGGTTCTCCCTTTATGAATAAATATCCAGCGATTCCCTCGTTAGTCGGCACTGGCTCAGCAGCCAAATTTTTGCACCACCCGCGTGCAACAATACTGACCAGCTCACTTTTATGCGGTTCATAGAGCCAGATGATCCCTGCCTCCGTTCCCATTACCTTCAAGGTTTCTTTAAGAAGAATGGCAAGCATATCGTTCAGGCTGTCCGCTTGACGGACTGATTTTGAAATAGTATTTACGGCTTCCAATTCAATGATTCTGTGTCGCATCTCCTCATGCATACTGACATTCCTGATTGCTGCCGCGGCTTGGCTGGCAAATAGGGAAAGTAAATGAATATCTGATTGGGTGAATCCACGTTCAGCTACGTCCCTCTCGAAGACTACTAATACCCCTATCAATTCACCTGAAAATAATAGAGGCACGCCGATGACTGCCTTAAGTTTCAGCCAATCAAATTGTGACGAGCTGTGTTCCCAGTGGGAATAGTCATTTACGATGATTGGTTGTTTCGTCAGTGCCACCTGGCCTGCCACACTCTCACCCACAGCCAGTCGAGTATTCGGTGGTATCGGCGGCCCATGCCAGACGGCGACAGGTAAGTCCTTATGCTCAGAGTCGAAGAAGAAAAGACCGCCTTCATACCTATTGAGCAGCGCAATCGCGCGATCCACGATGACTTCGAGTAGCGCAGATAGATCGAATTGAGATCCCAGAATTTGGCTGTTTTCATACAGCGCATAAAATTCATTTGCTCGTCGCTCGATCTCTTTCCGGACGCGTACAGGTTCAGTATTGTCTTCTGTGATAACCATGACTCGATTGGGCGGAAGATAAACGTAATAGACACGCAGGGAATAACTCTCATTCGTGTTCGGTATCGTATAAGACATTTCTTTTAAACTTGTCGATCGCTCTCGAAAGCAAACAAAGATTTGTTCGAGGATGTCAGGTCTATCCTGGTAGATCTCTCGAGCAGTCCTGCCGATATAGCTGCCCACGCGCCCCTGGCTGGCCAGATTGGCTGTCTGGTTGTAGTCTACTAATGTGAATTCATTCCCGCTTTTCTTCCATATGTAGGCCGGAATCGGAAAACGATCAAACTGCTCTCGCAGCCTTCTTCCGGTTGCCTTTGGGATCTTGCTATAGCCCGGATTGGGAAAGGAGGATGAAGAAGACTCTTCCGTCATCTCATTCAGTATGGTCTGATCAGCGGCCTATGATTTTGCAAATTTTAATGAAGCTCGATACCAATATTCTTATTGACAGATTTCACTACAGGTTATGCCTTTTGTACCAACACAAACAGATGGCTGGCGCCTTCACAACTTTCGTCTCCAATATGCTTTGACCAAATCAAGGAAAAGCCGCATTCCTTCAGCATTTTGAGATACGTCTCCGCATCGTAATGACTCCAGTACATGCGCGCCCCCAGATAGTCTTCCTCGATGTCATCCACCAGGTGCTCGGCGCCCAGGCATAGCAAAGCGACCCCACCTGGCTTCAGCAATCGGTAAAAATTCGCCAGCAGGGCCTGATGTTCTCCGCGCGGGATATGAATAATGGCATAATAAGAGCAAATCCCGTCAAATGTGCGATCCGGGAAGCCCAGCTTTGTCATATCCATGCAAATAAATCTTGCGTTTGGAAGATAACTCCTTGCCAGCTTAATTTGCGTTTCAGAAAAATCCACACCTGTGACCTGGAAGCGTTCGCTCAGTATTTGGCTGATCGGAATACCGGCGCCACAGCCGGCGTCGAGAATTTTGGCGTTGGCAGGCAGCCGCTCCATAAAATCGTCGAGCAAGCGCACATCTTCCGAGTCGCGGGTCCGTGCCGCAAGATAACGAGCCGCGATGGCGTTATAGCCATCTTTAACGATTTTCTTGAAATCCATGTTGGGATTATAACAAAGGGCTGAGCAGGTTATTTTGTCAATGCCCGCTGACTTTATAATAATGATCGATGAAAGAGATCATCGCCCGAATCACCTCTGACCCGCGTTATCAGAAAAACATTGAATATGGAGAGCCGCGTGCGGGGCACCCGAAAGGGGATACGATTGTACTGCTGGTGGGCTGCACGATTTGTCCCAAAGGGACAAATCGAACCGCCGCCATATCTACTGGCCTATCACTGCAAATCCTAGAGAACGTTCTGATTCGGAAACCACCTTTCCAGGGTCTTTGAGGGACCTCAGTATCTTCTTCATCTGCTGTTCCCTCGCGTGAGAGCAATCCGCTTCTCTAGAGCAAATCTCTGAAATCCTCATGATCGGGGAACGGATAAACAATGTAACCGTTCTTCAGCACTTGGAGTTTCGAATAAAACATCGGATGAATGACGCAATCATCATCATTCGTAATGACCAGCCTGTCTGGCATGGCGTATTCGAAATCCGCTTCAATAATGCCAGCTTCGCTGCTTTTCTTCCTGACCTTTCCTACGATCCCAAGCTCTGCCACCAGCCGACGAAAACTGGATAAGGAATATCCTTCAGCCCAAACGTCCGAGGTTTTCTTTGCCACCTGGTCCAGAAAACTTCCCTTGAAGGTCATGGGTGCGTTTGTCAACGCCATCACGATGTCCGCGACCCGCGGGTAGATCAGATCGTATGAATTCAATACCTCATCGGCGAGATCGTATTCGCAGCGCGCAATCGACTGATTGATCGGGATGCTCTGAAAGCGTGGGAACTTCCCGGCTCGGATCGTTTCGCGCGCAATGTCATTGCACAAGATCACCAGCTGCCTTGGCCGCATTTGTGT
>DATGYJ010000547.1:0-10668 GCA_035298105.1 Anaerolineales bacterium
GGTCGCCGATCCGAATCTTTACATAGGTATCCGCGTCCAGTGGCGAAAAACCGTCATCATAGGACTCGGCTCCAAACATGTTGGGCGGGATACTACCTTCATATGGCATGAACGCGGCTTCATTGACATCCGATTCCAGCAGCAATTTGCTGATCTTTGCCATGTGGGCGGACAATCCTTGCTCATTGTAGGGGACCAGTAGGTCCGGGGTATTCCCGTCCCGATTCTCCAGGACCCGAAAGCTATAAATTCCCCGTTTGATCGATTCGGCTGCACCCCGTAAAAGGATGTATTTACTGCCAGGCTTCTGCCGTGTCTCCATACTCAGAATGAGCGAGGAGGTGATCGGAAGCAGGATGATCGTGAAACGGAAGAGTAGATCCAGGATCGGAATGGCGCGGATCCCAGACAGGCTGCTCATGAAGGTAGAGTAGGTCTGGACCCAGAGCACGTTTGGGATCCCTTGCGCTCCCTGGGGACTCGAGGTTGCATTACTGGCGGAATAAATAAGAACCAGTAAGGTACTGATCACGCCCATATATAACGGAATATTCTTCAGGCGCCGCCATTGTTGGCGATGCCGGGAGGAATTCAAATCGTATTCGGCAAACTGCTGCCAGGCACTCCACAAAATGCTTTCTTTCGGCGGGTGCTTGAATACCCCCTTGATCAGATTGCGCAGCTGGATGGCGTCGAAACTTCTCCCAACGATCATGATCCGGCCATCGCTGATCACTTCATAAAGGCGCGGGTTTGTCTCTTGTAAATTCGCCAGTGGATTACGGGAAGGGAACGGCAGCACTCGTCTCCAAAGGTTTCCTGTACTCTTTTCGATCGCAGCGATCTGCTTTTCGAGACGGACGATCTCATCGGACAGGCCTCCACTGCCTTCGATCACCACCAAGCGCCAGCCTCGGCGGACGGTCTCTAAGGCCAGCTCCATAGCAGTTCCGTCGATTTCCCCACCGGCCAGCACCGTCAGGATCCAGTCCTTGTTCTGGCTGGCTGCCTCGGCCAGACGGCACATCGTTTCTGCGGGCCGTTTTTGCTCGTTGAGGACAAACTGGAGATGATTGACATCCAGACCTGTCAATGGAGACCCATTCGCCTCGGTGATTTTCCCTGCGGGAAGAACGCCGACGAGCTTCGTGCTTTGACCGCGAGCTGCTGCCCCGGTCCCAACGATCTCACTCACGCCGTCTTTCGTGCCCTCATCGATGAGGAGCGCATCACACTCCAGCGCCGCCTGGGCTAGGCCGCGGCTAAACAGGTCGATCAACCGGTTCTTGAGGCGAGGCGCAATGGGCTTCGTGCTGCCTGCGACCAGGATCGCCGCCTTCGATTCAGGGATTTCCAGGGCTTTCCATATTTCAGCCACATCCAGGGCCTGCCGGATGGTCAGGATCTTCGCCGATTGTCCATTTTCAACCTGGATGGATTTCTTTTCAAACGAGTCAGAGGTAGCTGGCATTTTGTCATCTCCTCGCAAAGAATTTTCGCGTCTCGCCCGTATACTCGACTATACAGGAAAGTTCGCCAAGATGCAAGCAGCAGGATGACTGGAGTATACTTGCCTTGTCTTCCTCCTCATGGAAATGTTCTGATGGGACGAAATTTTATCGGTAATGCCAGCAGTGCCAGAGACATTCAGGGCGGTAACCCAAACTCATGACCAGTCTGTTTATTTCCTATTCGCGCAAGGATATCGATGTTGCCCGCAAACTGACTGAAGCCTTCAGTACCCAGAACTTCGAATACTGGATCGACTGGGAAGGCATCCCACCCACCGTGGACTGGTGGAAGCAAATCGAAAACGGGATCGAAAAGGCCGGGGTTTTCCTTTTCTTACTTAGCCCCGACTCTGTCCATTCAAAAGTTTGCAACCAGGAGATCCAACATGCCGCCAGGAATGGCAAACGTCTGATTCCAATCGTGGTTCGGGATGTCACTGCCGCAGAAGCGCCTCCCGAGCTCGGACCCTTGAACTGGATCTTTTTGCGAGAGAGCGATGATTTTCAAGCTGCCTTTGGAAAACTGATCACGGCCATCGAGACGGATTACGATTGGGTCCAGGCGCATCGAGAAATTCAGAATAAGGCCCTGGAATGGGATAGGAGCAATAAGGATAATAGTTTTCTATTACGCGGCACCGAATTGCAGGCTGCCGAACTACAACTTGCCGCCAACTCATCTAAGGAACCACATCCCACCGACTTGCAGCGCGAGTATGTTCTGATCAGCAGGCAGGCCTCGGACAGGCAAAGAAGGACAACCTCCCTCTTTGTCACGATCGCGGCTATTGCCCTTTTGGCTCTTGCAATTTTTGGGTGGGTGCAGGCAGGACACGCCACGACAAATGCCCAAACGGCCGGTACCCAGGCCGCGGCAGCGCAGGCAGCCAGTACCCTGGCGTTCAATAATGCAGCCACGGCCCAGGCGGCTAGCACATTGGCGGTTGCCCAGGCGGAGGAAGCAAAAAAACAGGCTCAAATTGCCCGGGGCGGCGAACTGGCAGCGCAAGCTGTCTCTCAACGTGAACCACAGTTTGATCTATCATTGCTATTATCGGTGGAAGCTTTACGCGCCAGCGACACGATCGGCACGCGGAATGTATTATTAGGCAACCTCCAAACGAATCCACGCCTGGCCCATTATCTCCGAGGGCACACGGATTGGATCCATACTATCGCCTTCAGCCCGGACGGCAAAACCCTGGCGTCGGGAAGTCAGGATAACACCATCATCTTGTGGGATCTAGCAAGTGATAAGCCGATTGGCGGACCCCTCGAAGGACAAACCGGCGCGGTAGAGAGCGTGGCCTTCAGCCCGGATGGAAAAATTCTGGCCGCCGGCACTGAGCGTGGCATCCTCCTTTGGGATCTGACGAGCCACCCACCGGCCGCGCAACCGCTGACAGGATACAGCGGCGATGCACGCAGCGTTGCTTTTAGCCCGGATGGCAAGAGCCTGGCTGCCGGAACGGACGATAAGGCGGTCACTCTGTGGGATACGGCAAGCCGCCAGCCCCTCGGTCAACCCCTCAGGGGACACTCTGATTTCATCAATAGCGTGGCCTTCAGCCCGGACAGCAAAACGCTGGCTTCGGGCAGCGGTGATCAGACCATCATCCTCTGGGATGTCGCACGCCGCCAGGCTATCGATCGGCCGCTCAAAGGGCACGACAAGACTGTATTTAGCGTGGCCTTCAGCCCGGATGGCAAGACCCTGGCCTCGGGCAGCGGCGATCAGAGTATCATCCTCTGGGATGTGGCCGGTCGCCGCCGTATTGGACAGCCGCTGACCGGGCACGGCGGCTCGGTCTATACTGTTGCTTTCAGCCCGGATGGGAAATCCCTGGCCTCCGGGAGCTATGATGGCTCCATCATCTTGTGGAATATAGATACGGGCAAGCCGATTGGCCAGCCCCTCAGAGGGGACAAGAATCTGGCAACTGGCATTGTGAGCACTGTCGCCTTTAGTCCGAATGGCAAATCCCTGGCCTCGGGAGGGGTGAATGGCCTCGTCTATCTGTGGAATATGGAAACAGACCAGCCGATCGGCCAATCCATCCAGGCCCAGACTGACTATCTAACCAGCGTGGCCTTCAGCCCGGACGGGAAAACCCTGGCTCTGGGAAGTTTTGATAAGTCAATTATTCTGTGGGACATGGCCAGCCACCGACCCATCGGAGAACCGCTAAAAGGGCACAACCTGGCTATCTATAGTGTCGCCTTTAGCCCGGATGGAAAAACCCTGGCCTCGGGAAGTGAGGATCACACCATCATCCTGTGGGATGTAGCCAGTCGCCGACCCATCGGAGAACCGCTCGAAGGACACAGCAACTCGGTCCTGAGCGTCGCTATTAGCCCGGATGGGAAAACCCTGGCATCCGGCGGGCTGGATCACTCGATTATCCTATGGGATATGATCAGCCACCGACCCATCGGGCAACCGCTCAAGGGACATACCGACTCTGTCGAGAGCGTGGCCTTCAGCCCGGATGGAAAAATCCTGGCTTCGGGCAGCGCTGATAAAACCATTATCCTGTGGGATGTAGCCACCCGGCAACCTATCACTGATCCCCTGACCCTCGGAGGGCAAAGCGACATTGTCGAGAGCGTGGCCTTCAGCCCGGATGGAAAAATCCTGGCGGCAGCGGGTTATGGGACACCCCTCGAGCTTTGGGATGTAGCAAGCCATCAACTGATCGGTCAACCCCTCCAGGGACAAAGGGGCGATATCCTAAGCGTGGCCTTCAGTCCGGATGGAAAAATCCTGGCATCGGGAAACAGCGCCAGTGTCGCCACGAGCGCGATTAGCGAGGGGATCATCATCTTATGGGATGCGGTGACCCGCGAGCCCATCGGCCAGCCCCTGGACGCTCACCACGGCTCCATCAGGAGTATCGCCTTCGGCCCCGATGGCAAAACCCTGGCATCAATATATGGAGATAACATCTTCAACCTTTGGGATCTAAATCCGGGATCATGGATCGAAGAAACCTGCCAGCGGGTAGGTCGCAATCTTACACGCGATGAATGGCGACAATATTTTCCCAACGATGAATATCGGGCTACATGTCCGCAATGGCCGCTCGAACCCGAATTTACGCCAACGCCTGTGCTGCTGCCGTAAAGACGAACATTAGAGGACGGCGCTCCTCCCCCACTGATCGAGACAATAAATCTAGGATTTGTAGCAAAAGATCTGGGATAGCAACTCCGGAAAGATCGGGAACCTCTCCGGGGCTCTTGCGTCTATGCTGAGAGAATGCTCGAAGGCAGAGCTCTGAACCAGCTCTGCGTTAGTACAGGACTAGTACAGGATTAGTACAGAAATCTAAACTTGATCACGGAGGCAAAGGTAGAGCACAAGCAGTTGATTGAGCAAATGGTCACTTATCCACCCTCGATTTATGATAAAACTACGGGAGAATATCTTGAGGCCAGTGAGGAAATAGAAATGAACTATGACAAACACGTTGAACGTGTCGATGCCCTGACGGGCTGCGCCAATTTACTGTCTTTTCTGGAAACCTTTTCAACGCGGCTCGCTTCAGAAACAGGTGCTGCTTTCTCTCTGCTGCTGATCGACCTAAATAACTTCGGTGCTTTCAATACCGAACATGGACATGCCAAAGGGGACGGGGTTCTACACTGGGTTAGCATTGTATTGCGGGATACGGGCTTTGCGGTTTATCGTATCGGAGGCGATGAATTCCTCGTACTATTTGATCAGGGAAATCGTGAGGAGCGTAACCAGCTGGCACAATCAGTCTTCGAACGAATCAACCGGGAAGGCAAACAGTTTAACTTCGACAGACCCGCCTCGGTCATGCTCATTCATTTCCAGGATGAACAACTTGAGATCGCCGATCTATGGGTGGCAATCAGCGATGCTCTCTTCGACGTAAAAATATATGGCGAGCGTGGCTTTCTGGTGAATACGTATGCTCATGCTTCAGCCTTTAATAATTATCAACTGCGGGTGATCAATATGCTAACCGAGCGTCTGCTTTCCTTCGCGAACCGCTTAGACGCCACGCACCAAATTGCATACCTGGATCCGGTGACACACCTACCGAACAGTCTCGCAGCCGAAAGGGAATTGAATCAGATTCTCGAAGGATCACAACATGCCAATAAGGTCTTTTCCATTCTGTTCATTGACGGCGACAATTTACGCTTCTACAACGACATCAGTTATTCAGCCGGCGATAGTATGCTGGGACGACTGGCTGACTTACTCTCGAGCTATCTACGCCCGGGCGATTTTATTGCTCGCTGGCGCGTAGGAGATGAGTTTTTGGTTTTGCTCCCGGAGACAACTCCACATGATGCGTTCGTGGTGGCAGAAAGGCTGCGCTCTGAAGTTGAGTCCAAATCAAAGGCCTGGGAAATCCCCATTACGATCTCGATCGGGATTTCAACATATCCATTCAACGGCACTACGGTCGAAGAATTACTACTGGCGGTGGAAAAGGCGGCAAAACAATCAAAGGACAGTGGCAAGAATAAAACCACTGCTTTTGAGTAGGACGCTCACGCTGTACATGGCGAAAGCTGGCGCAGCCCTCTTGCTGGTGGGCGCTTATAATCGAACTTCACTGGAGGACATGTGTCCATTTTTCGCAGAGTTGTGGAGTTTTACAGAGACCCTGAATATTTCAGCGATATTCGAAAAATAGCTCTCCCGATTGCTATTCAACAATTGGTGTTTTCGGGGTTGAACATGCTGGGCGTTGTCTTTGTGGGTCAAAAGGGTGACGCCTCCGTGGCAGCCGTTGGTCTTGCCGGGCAAATTGCATTTTTATTGAACCTGGTTCACTTTGGGATCATCAGCGGCGCGGCGATGTTTACTGCCCAATTCTGGGGGAAACGTGATGTCCCGAATTTGCGCCGTGTGCTGGGGTTGTGTTTGATCCTTGTGATCTCAGTCAGTCTGATCTTTTTTGCACTTTCGCAATTATGGCCCTCCCAGATCCTGCACATCTATTCAGCGGACTCGGCAGTAATTGGATTGGGAACCAGTTACATCCGTACTTTTTCATGGACGTTTCTCTTCTTCGCAATTACGTACAGTTACTCCCTGGTCATGCGCTCTACCGGTAATGTTAAAACCCCGACCGCAGTGAGTGTTGGTGCGCTTCTGATCAGTACTTTTCTTTCCTACGCCCTGATCTTCGGAAAATTCGGTCTGCCAGAACTAGGCATTCGAGGCGCAGCAGTTGCCGCGGTAATTGCCCGGTTCCTTGAAGCGATTACACTGTTGGCGATTATTTACACACGTAAGTCGCCTGTCGCGGCTTCTCTGCGTGAACTGATGGGTTTTGATCGGGTGTTTTTTCGCAAGATCATCAAGCCAATGCTGCCAGTCATGTTGAATGAACTGTTCTGGTCCCTTGGGATCACAACTTACAACGTTATCTATGGTCATATGGGTACGCAATCCTACGCTGCGATCAATATCGTTTCGACGATTGAACAGGTGGCATTTGTGATCTTCATTGGAATTTCGAATGCTACTTCTGTGCTCGTTGGAAATCGGATCGGTGCAGGGCATGAAGAGGAAGCTTATCGCTACGCCGGTCGTTCTCTCGGCTTGGGGATTTTGGGTGGTATTGTCCTGGGTATCGTTCTGCAACTGGTAAAGGTCCCTGTGCTCTCGCTTTACAAAGTATCTCCGCAAGTAATTGCGGACGCGAGCGGTATTATCAACATAGTTTCCTTGTTCCTGTGGATCCGCGTTAATAATATGACGACAGTAATTGGGATCCTGCGCGCCGGCGGTGATACCCGTTATTCCCTTTTCCTGGATGGAATCATCATCTGGATTGTCGGCGTGCCTATGGCTTATCTCGGGGCGTTCGTATTCAATCTCCCGGTATATTTGGTTTACCTGTGCGCGATGTCCGAAGAAACCACAAAATGGTTTCTTGGCATCAAGCGTTATTTTTCACGCAAATGGATCAATAATCTAACCGTCCACGTCGAGGGAATTTAGATTCTCTCCGCCTTTTCAATCACATAAGCTTCATAAGCCGCCAGAAGTTGTTGTGTCACTGGGCCTGGGCTCCCCTGCCCTATCGTGACCTTGTCAATTTGGACGACAGGTACAATGCCGCGAGAACTGGATGTGATGAACGCTTCATCCACCGCCTCGAATTGAGCGTGCTTCAATGGCCGATACTTCACCGGCAGTCCCCTGGCTTGTGCCAGGTCAATGACTGTCTTACGCGTGACGCCCAGAAGAATACCAGTGCGTGCCGTGCATAAGATCGGCTCGCGCGAAGCCGAGCCCCGCTGGTTGAGAGGCCCAACGCGCGGATACTGCACATAAAAGAAATTACTGGTCATGCCCTCCAGGATCTTTCCATTCTTCACCAACAGCGCTTCGAAAATTCCTTCCTGAGCGATGTGCCTCCGTTCCAGATCGCTTGCACCGATAAACACCGTCGACTTCAAGCGCGGGTTCTCACGCTGTAGCTCAGTGGTCTCCACGCCTACACCCTTTTCATAAACCTCACGTGGCAATGGTTTTAGCGGCTCAATCGCGATATAGCTCTGTCCTTGCCTGGTCATGATCGTCCGGACACGCGCCTCACCAGGGCGATAAAGATCAAGCAGCAGGCGCAACTGCTGGCGCAGAGAAGCGGCGCTCACTTCTGGTGTGGCTACCGGCGCGTAGAGCCGTCGCAAATGAGCGGTCAGCCCGAGTACGCGTGTGCCGCCCTCAAAAGTTCGAAAAGTGCTGTAGTAGCCCTCAGGGAGTTGGCGTGCGATCGCATCCAACGAGGCCATATCGGCAAAATACATTTCCTCGGTTGAAATGTTGGTGAGTTTCCATGTTCGAATCATGATTTTGATTATACGCGAAGCAACCCTGTGGGTAAGCGAAGCAATCTTGTGGGTAAGCCTTGACATATTCGGCTTGGACAGGGTAAACTCGCAGGGTTCGTTAATCTTCAAAGAAAGGAGCGCACTGCATGTATTTCTCTAGCTTGACCTTCATCTTCACCAGTCCAGCAGCTGGTATGTTACCTATTCGTAGTGCGCCTGTTGACCATTCTTAGGTCTTCATCATCTGTCCTTTTAGGCTGTGGCGCACCCGCCACAGCCTTTTTATTTAATGCCCTCACCCCTGCACCTCTCCTGGAACAGGCGAGGGAGGAGAATGCACATGACCGCGATCGAACCTGCAATTACTTTCGATTTCCGCAAAGCCATCGATAAAAATCGCCTCAAAGGGATCTGGAGAATGATGGTGGATTATCGTCTGCCGTATCTTGGCGCGACCGCTGCTCTCGCTGTCTCGGCCCTGGCGAAAACATGCACGTACTTATTGCTGCGCTATTTTGTGGACGATGTGCTGACGCAAGGCAAATACATCGCCAACAACCTGACACAGACGTTTCTCTGGATTGGCGTAGGATTTATCGGGCTTGCCCTGTGCGAAGGTGCGTTCTCATTCCTGTCGGGACGATTAGCGGCTTACACCGCCGAAGGGATTACGCGCCGCCTGCGCGACTTCCTCTTCGACCACATTCAGCGGCTGAGCTTCTCTTATCATGCCACTACACCGACCGGCGATCTGATCGAGCGAGTAACCTCTGACGTTGACGCCCTGCGCCGCTTTTTTAGCGAACAAGGCATCGGCATCGGGCGCATCATTCTGCTCTTCGTTATCAACTTCATTGCGATCCTGAATCTGAATGTCAAGCTCGGGCTGGTCTCGGTGGTTGTGATCCCCTTTATGCTGCTGGTCTCGCTATGGTTCTTCAAACAGGTGACTAAGCGCTACGAAGAGTATCAGGCCCAGGAAGCCGTGCTTTCCACCACCCTGCAGGAAAACCTGACAGGCGTACGCGTGGTGAAGGCTTTTGGACGCCAGGAATATGAGAAAGGCAAATTTGAAAAAGACAACTGGGGCAAATTCCTGAAAGGTAAGCTCCTGCTGTTTATGCACTCGATGTTCTGGCCCCTTTCAGATATTGTGCTTGGTTTGCAGATGCTCTTTGGGTTTGTTTATGCAGCGATTATGGCGATCAACGGACAGATTACCGTCGGCATGTACATTGCCTATGTTGGGTTGGTCGTCTGGTTGATCTGGCCTATCCGCAATTTGGGACGGATCATTATCATGGCATCCACGGGTATGGTCTCTTACGGTCGTCTGATGGAGGTCGTCAAACAGACCCGTGAACCACTCCTGGAAGGCAAGGTCCAGCCGGAAGGCCCGGTGCAAGGCGAGATTGTTTTCGAGGATGTTTCGTTCGTTTACTCAGACGGCGAGAGCCACGTATTGAAAAACATTTCTTTCCAGGTGAAGCCTGGGCAGTCGGTAGCCCTGCTCGGTTCAACAGGCTCAGGCAAGTCATCCCTGGTCAATTTACTGCCTCGCTTCCATGAGTATACAAGCGGACGCATTCTATTGGATGGCATCGAACTCACAGATTACCCGCGTGCCTATCTGCGAAAACAAATAGGCATCGTAGAGCAGGAACCGTTCCTGTTCAGCCGTTCGATCCGCGAGAACATCGCATACGGCGTTGGGCGAGAGGTGTCGCAGGAAGAAGTGGAGCGTGCCACCAAAGCGGCTGCTATTCATGATGTGATCATGAGCTTTCCCAACGGCTACAACACGCTGGTCGGCGAGAAAGGCGTAACGCTCTCCGGTGGGCAGAAGCAACGTGTGACTATTGCACGTACCCTTCTGAAGAATCCACGGATTTTGATCCTGGACGACTCAACTTCATCCGTTGACACTGAGACTGAAGCCGCGATCCGCGGTGCGTTGAATGAGCTCATGGAGAACCGCACAACATTTATTATTGCCCATCGGATCCAATCGGTCATGATTGCCGACTTGATCCTGGTACTGGACAAAGGGGAAGTTATTCAGATGGGAACCCATAGGGAACTGGTTTCTCAAATGGATGGCATGTATCGCAGGATTTACGATATCCAGACCAGGATTGATGAAGAGTTGGAGATGGAAATCTTGAGCGTAAATTAACATGTAGGGGCGACTCTTACGGTCGCCCCATTAGGCCGGGCTTGTCCCCGCCGCTACGGAGAATGAACCATGTCTGACGAACTTATTGAACTTGAAGAAGAAGAATATACATCCCCCTTGACTGCGCCGGTGTTCAGGCGCATTGCAGGGCTG
>DATGYJ010000548.1:0-25065 GCA_035298105.1 Anaerolineales bacterium
GGAATGCTGGCTGGGGCAATCTGGGCAGCCATTCCTGGCGCGCTCAAAGCCTATACCGGCGGGCACGAAGTGATCAACACCATCATGATGAATTATATTGCCCTGAACATCACCTCTTTTCTGCTGAACGGTCCCATGAAGGATCCCAACCCATTGAACGTGGTCGCTCGCACGCCGGAGATTGCGACGAGCGCTCGCATTCCTCCCATCCTTCCCGGTTTGCGTTTGCATTGGGGGTTTGTACTCGCCCTATTGGTTGCAGCATTTATCTGGTGGCTCCTATCGAAGACTACCCTTGGTTTCGAAATCCGCACCGTGGGCGCCAACCCCGATGCAGCCAAATATGCCGGCGTCAATGTGAAACGCACGATCATCTTAACCATGGCGCTCTCCGGCGCGCTGGCCGGGCTGGCGGGCGTGATCGAAGTCACTGCCCTGAATTACCGCCACGAGCTCGGGTTTTCGACCGGTTATGGTTTCGATGCCATTGCGATTGCCCTGTTGGGAAAAACCAACCCGTTCGGTGTGGTGCTGGCTGCAATCTTGTTTGGAGCCATGCGGAATGGGGGTACCCGCATGCAATTCCTCACGCAGATACCCGTTGACATTATCTCCGTTATCCAGGCACTGATCCTGTTATTCGTTGCAGCAGATGCCATCATCCGTTTCATCTATCGCATACGCGTCCGGGAAGAACGCCTGGTTCTGACGCGTGGCTGGGGCGGCTAGGAGGCAGTATGGACTGGCGCCGTTTCGCTGTTATTGCACTGGTGATCGCCATTATATTTGGGACCGTTGTGCTGGTTGGCTACTCCCAAAGTTCACCTCTGGTCATTATCACCAGCATGCTAGCTACGACAATTGCCGTTGCTACGCCACTGACCCTGGGTGCACTCTCCGGCCTTTATTGTGAACGATCGGGCGTAGTCAACATTGGGATAGAGGGCATGATGCTGGGAGCAGCTTTCTTTGGCTGGCTGGGTTCCATCTACATGAATACCGTCTTCCATTTCCCGCCCATGCCAAGCCTGATTATTGGAGTCATTGTAGCAATTCTAACCGGGGGATTATTTGCACTCCTGCATGCAGCTTTGTCCATTACTTTTAAAGTCGATCAGATTATTGGTGGTACGGTGATCAATATCCTCGCAGTTGGCATCACTGGTTTCCTGAATCGCCAAATGTTCTTTGGGACAGGCAGTGTGTTTGGCGGTCAGGTTCCGCACTCGCCGGGCATCCTGCCCAGGATCCATATCCCGTTGCTGGCCGACATCCCGGTTTTTGGACGGATCTTTGAACAACAACCCATTACTGTAGCTGCATTGATTTTAGTGATCATTACACATTTTGTGCTGTTTAATACACGCTGGGGATTGCGGACACGCGCCGTGGGTGAGCATCCTATGGCAGCTGACACGGTCGGCATCAACGTAATTCGCATGCGCTATATCAACGTGATCATTGGCGGCTTTTTAGCAGGGTTGGGCGGCGCATACTTCACTCTCGAATCCATTTCATCTTTCGAACCGTTGATGACCAATGGTCGCGGCTTTATCGCCCTGGCGGCTATGATCTTCGGGAATTGGACGCCATTTGGCGCCTGGGCAGCGGCACTCGTTTTCGGCGCCGCCCAGGCCTTACAGATCAATCTGCAATTCTTCCGTACCTTGATCCCGCCTCAATTGTCGTTCCTCCAGAACTCCTATGTGGTCGGCCTTGCCCCTTACATCCTGACGATGCTGATCTTAACCGGTCTGATCGGCAAGACCATTCCACCTGCGGCGGATGGTAAACCATACGAAAAGTAGGAAGATGCTATGCCAGAAAATACACTCTCCCCCATAGGGGATATCATCCTCGAAGCCAAGGCCATCACCAAAAAATTCCCAGGCGTTTTGGCGAATGACAGTGTGGAATTCGATCTGCGAAAAGGTGAGATCCATGCCCTGCTCGGCGAGAACGGCGCAGGCAAGACTACATTGATGAATATCCTCTACGGGCTATATAAGGCAGATTCGGGGGAAGTCCGCGTGAACGGAAACGTCATGGAACTGCGTTCTCCGAAAGATGCAATCCATCACGGAATTGGCATGGTCCACCAACACTTTATGCTGATTCCGGTCTTTACGGTGACAGAAAACATCATGCTCGGTGCAGAAACAGATCATCGCGCCGCGCCGAACGAGTCTCCCCTCACCAAATTGGATCGCAGGGAAGTGGCGCAAAAGGTGACTGGTCTTTCGCATCAATATGGATTGGATGTGGACCCCAATGCAATTGTCGGAGACCTCCCTGTAGGCGTCCAACAGCGGGTCGAGATCGTCAAGGCATTATATCGAAATGCCAACATCCTCATCCTGGATGAGCCAACCGCGGTGCTCACCCCTCAGGAAGCCGAAGATCTTTTCCACATCATGCGCGAGCTAACGAAAAAAGGCGTCTCGATTATCTTCATCACTCACAAGCTTAAAGAAGTGTTGGCGGTAGCCGATCGCATCACCGTCATGCGCGCCGGTCGCGTGGTTGGGACAGCCATCCCGGAGGAGACCAATGAAGCGAAGCTCGCTTCGATGATGGTGGGACGTGAAGTGATCCTGACTGTGCAAAAGAAACCCGCCCAACCCGCTGAAGAAATCTTAGAAGTAGAAGACTTGCATGTGCGGGATGTGCGCGGACTTGAGACAGTGAACGGTGTATCGTTCAGTGTGCGAGCGGGTGAAGTGCTGGGGATTGCAGGCGTGCAGGGCAACGGGCAAACTGAACTCGTTGAAGCGCTGACAGGTTTACGTCCCATTGAAAGCGGCCGCTTCATACTATCCGGCAAGGACCTCACAGGCAAACCGCCGCGTCCCATCACTGAGACAGGCCTGGCACATATTCCTGAAGATCGTCAGCGGTTTGGACTGGTACTTTCCTATACCGTGGCAGACAACATGGTATTGTGTGATTACTACCAACCCCGTTTTTCCAGGGGCATGGTCATTCAGCAAAATCAGGTCGATGCGAACGCTCGAAAACTGATCAAGGAATATGATGTGCGAACCCCTTCGCCTTACGTATCTGCCTCGAAACTTTCCGGCGGGAATCAGCAAAAGGTGATCGTGGCGCGTGAATTGAGTCGTCCCGTTAAATTACTGATCGCCTCACAACCAACCCGCGGCCTGGATGTCGGCTCGATTGAATACATTCACAAAGAGATTATCGTCATGCGCGATCGCGGCGTGGCGGTGCTGCTCGTCTCTGCAGAATTGGATGAGATCATGTCTCTGTCAGATCGAATTGCCGTTATGTACCGCGGCCAAATCGTGGCAACCGTAGACAGAAAGGATGCCACACGCGAGCAATTGGGCTTATGGATGGCGGGCGTCCACGAACCAGCCTGAGGACTGCCTTGAACTGAGTGAAATTTCCCTCTCCTGAACAGGAGGGGGTTTTTGTTGCCGCTTGTATCATTAATAAGTAAATTTTCAATGAAGTTGCAGGCTAAAATTCAGGTATGGATGATTATGCGGCAGTCTATAGGAACAAAGTGCAATCTCAGTCCGTCTGGATTCGTGTACCCTGCAGGCCTCATAAAATGCTTTTTCAAGAAGCGTGCGGGGTGTAAAATAATTTTACTCAAAGAGGAGAATCAAATGTTCAAAGCCGCCCGCACTATTTCGATCTTAACTATTCTTATTTTAATATTCTCGGCCTGTAATCTGCCCTCGAGCACTCCCGCAACGGAGGAACCGAATGCGGTGTTTACGGCCGCTGCATTGACGGTCCAGGCGCAGCTGACCCAGGCAGTAGCCTTTAATACGCCTACTCTGCCGCCGCCTGCCGCCACCAACACGTCCGTGTCCTTTCCAACCCTGCCGGCATCTACACTGCAACCCGCGGCCTCTGCCACCCCGGTTTGCGATCAGGCGGCTTTCATCAAAGATGTGACCATCCCGGATGGATCGCAGATCACCCCGGGCGCGGCATTCACGAAAACGTGGCGTCTGAGGAATGCGGGTGTCTGTACGTGGTCTAATTACCAGCTTATCTTCGATAGCGGAGATCTCATGGGTGCCACCTCTCCCCAAACGATCCCAACGGTCGATCCCGGTGAGGATGCTGACCTTTCGATCAACTTTACGGCCCCCCTAACGCCTGGCTCATATCGCAGCTACTGGCGAGTCCGGAACGCATCTGGCGTTTTGCTCCCGGTCCTGGGCGGGACCCAGGGCAGAACATTCTTTGTCGATATCAAAGTGGTAGTGGCAAGTTCCGGCTTTGATCTGCATTCGCAGGCTACGAATGCAGCCTGGTCGAATGGGACGGTGACGATCACGTTTGGTGGACCTGATACCGATGCAAATGGCTTTGTGATGTATCGCAACAGCCAAAAACTGGAAGATGGTTCAACTTCTCCAAAAGTATTGGAAACACACCCCCAGTGGATCGATAACGGCGTCATCACAGGCCTTTATCCTCCGTATACCGTCGTCTCAGGTGAGCATTTCAAGGCAAAGATTGGCTTTCTCGCTCTGAGCAATGGAAGCTGCGGGACGGGCAACGCCAAGTTCCAGTTCAATTACAAAGAATCGGGCACTCTCAAGAATTTGGGCGAATGGACCGATACTTGTGACGGCGCTTTAAAAAATACTGATGTCGATCTAAGCAGTATCGCAGGCAAGACCGTTCAATTTCAGTTGGCTGTCCTGGCAAACGGTCCGGCCGGACAGGACTGGGCAGTCTGGGTCAGCCCACAAGTGGCAATCCCCTAAAAGACTGACAGGCGCCCGACCTAGATCGGGCGCTTTTTCTAAAAAGGTATAATTAAAGCCCTGCCCAAATCCCATGGAAAGGAAGTGTTAATGTCTGACTCTCGTCTCTATAGAATCTCCGTTGTGGTGATCACAATGGCCGTGCTCATGGCTGCCTGTGCTCCATCACAGCCGCAAGAATCCACGATATCAACTGCGGTTGCGCAGACTGTGCAAGCGCAGAACGCATCCGCGACTCTCCCTGCTCCAACACCCTTCGCCCTCACCGACACCCCTTCGTCATCTGCTCCACTCTCCACGGCCATTGCCGAAACACCTGCGACCCAGGCGGCTGTCGAATTCTGCACAGCCAGCGCCGCTTATGTAGGAGAAAACTACCCTGACGGAACCATCCTGCAACCGGGCATGACATTTACCAAGATCTGGCACATTCAAAACACCGGCACCTGCGCCTGGGACAAAAGCTGGCAATTGGTCTTTAATGGCGGCGACCGGATTGGCGGCGCAGCCACTTATAACTTGCCACAGCCGGTGCAGCCCGGTCAAACCGTTGATGTTCCGGTCATTTTAGCCGCTCCCACTCTGGATGGGTCCTATAAAGGCGAGTGGATGCTTAAATCACCCTGGGGAAAGACCTTTGGGGTCGGTCAGTATGATGTCCCGCTCTCGGTTTCCATCGTGGTGGGCAGCGCTGTCCCAGCGAACAAAAAGACGGAGACCGTCTACGGCGTCACCGCGGTGACCTATAATATCGTCAGAAACTGCGTCCAGTCCAACACCTTCTACGAGATGTCTGTCAACATCACCACCAATGGGCCGGTGACTGTGCGCTTCTCCTGGCTCCAAAGCGACGGCAATAACAGGGCAGAAGATCACCTGACCTTTACCGAGGCCACGACTCTATCCCGCAATCGGCAATGGATCCAGGGGAACTGGACCTCTCCCAACCCGAGCAACCCGCGCTGGGTGCAAGTGATCATTCTTTCTCCTGTCTATCAGGAAATCGAGAAACAGTTGCTGCCTCCCCTTTGTAAATAAGGGACCGCAAGAGCCGGTGGAGACCACCGGCTCTTTTTGGGGGAACTTTCAGGCTGCTTGAAACGTTTAATGGATTGTCTTGTTTATAAACCGGAGGCATTGATGCACAGCACACGTTTCAAGAAGCTCTTTATTCCTATCGTTGCTCTGGCAGCCATTCTGGCCTGCAGTCCCTTTGCGGCTGCAGCGCCGCAGCCTGCTGCAACGCTTAACGCACTATATACTGCCGCCGCGCAGACCCTCGAAGGGATGTCCACCCAGGCGGTTGCCACCCAATTCACACCGACGGGTACGCTCGCTTTACCAACCTCGAGCGCGACCCCTTTCGCAACCTTTACGTCGGTCCCGCCGCTTTCTCCGGTGCCTGTCAGCCGGTGTGATGCGGCTGCTTATGTCAGCGATGTCACTTATCCCGATGGCTCGAACGTACCGCTCGGGGGCACATTCACGAAAATCTGGAGGTTGAAAAACACCGGCACATGCGCCTGGACAACCTCTTATGCGCTCGTCTACGTGAGCGGAGAAAGGTTCGACGCGCCGGCTGCGGTTGCAGTGCCCACGAACGTCGGACCGGGCCAGACCGTAGACCTGGCTGTCAATTTGACCGCGCCCACTCAGCATGGTCATTATCTTGGCTTTTGGAAGCTCCGCAACGCCTCGAACGTGCTCTTCGGCATTGGTTCAGAGGCTGATTCGAGTTTCTTCGTGGATGTAAATGTCACAGGCTACACGGTCACAGGATATGATCTTATTGACAATTACTGTGATGCAAACTGGGAAAACCATTCACGCGACCTGCCCTGTCCGGGTTCTGAAGGAGATGACAACGGTTTCGTTATTGTGCTCGACTCGCCCAAAATGGAGGATGGCAAATCACATGGCAGAGGTCTGTTGACGTATCCCGAGAGAGGCAGCAACGGTCTGATCACCGGCAAATACCCGGCTTTCAAAATTCAATCCGGTGACCGTTTCCAGGCGCTGATCGGATGTGAATACAAAGCCAATGATTGTGATATGGTGTTCCGCCTCCAATATCAAATTGGAAATGGTCCCATCCAGACTCTGGGCCAGTGGCGTGAGGTATACGAAGGCCAGTCTTATCCGATCAATATCGATTTGAGCACGTTGAGTGGAGAAAAGGTCAAATTCATTTTGACCGTCCTCGCAAACGGCTCGTCTCATGAGGACTTTGCGTTGTGGATCAACCCGCGTATTGCTCGTCAAAGTGCCCATCCCGCAACAAAAACATCTACCCCTCAGCCTTCCACTATCACACCTACGGTTTCTGCTACACCTACTGTGACCGCTACCTCGACCATCACACCCACCGCGACTGTTACGTCAACGCCCACCGATACCCCTACGATCACGCCGACCAGCACACCCTGAAATGGGCCCCAGCCTGGCGGATTGCGTTACACGCCTCAAGCATGTTGCTTGAAGTATAATGAAACCGGAAGTATGGCGCAGATATACACACCATACTTCCAGCCCATCATTTTGACCCAAATTCCATGGAGGTAACAATATGCTTGTTCGAAAACCCCCGCGGCGAACTCTGCTCATCTTGCTTACTGCCGCACTCACACTTGCAGCGTGTAATGTGGGGGCCGCGCCTGCTCCAACTTCTGATATCAATGCGATTAACACCGCTGCACTCGCCACGGCTATGGCGCAAATCTCTGCTCAACAAACTCAAACCGCCCTCGTCGCCGCACCGACTTCCACCTCACTTCCAACCAATACGGCGATCCCTCTGGTTACTTTTGCGCCGTCCGGTCAGGCGGCCGCCTCGCCCACCGGAAGTGGAGGCGCCCTCCCGACTGTGTCCTTTAATATTACGCCAAATACCACCCCGCTGGCGGGGTTTACGCCAATTGCCTCTTCTGCCGCCCCTGCAGCAACCGCTTCACTTGGGGACGCCTGCAACAACAGCGCTTTCGAGGGTGATGTTACGATTCCAGACGGGAGTGTGATGAAACCCGGAGAGGATTTTATAAAAACCTGGAAAATCAGAAACACCGGCAGTTGCACATGGGATGAAGGATATAGCCTTGTTTTTATTGGCGGCGATCGGGCAATTGATCCCTATGATTTTAAATTCAAGAATGGTGATGATTTCGTTTCACCGGGTGAGGCAATTGACATTAGTATTGACCTGACAGCCCCTCTCGCGGAAGGGAAGTATCAGGGAACCTGGCGAATGCAAAACGATCAGGGGTACTATTTCGGCACCCTTGTCAGCGTATATTTTGAAGTGAAGAAATAAGCAGATGAACAGGTTGGAGACTATATGAAACCAAAACTTCTTGTCACGGTTACCTTCATTGCTATGTTGATCGCTGCCTGTGGGGCCCCCAGCACGCAGGCGCAGGAACCCACCGCGGATGTCGCTGCGATACGTACCTCAGCCGCGAGCACCGTCATCTCAGAATTCACCCTCACTGCTGCGGCCTTCACCGCGACACCGTCCCTGCCTACCGATACCGATACACCTGTCCCTGAGGTAACCGGTACGGCTACAGTGCCGCCCGTTGCACAAGTGACGGGTACTGCGGGCACGAGCGTCGCCCTTTGTGACAGTCTGGCTTTTGTTGCAGACGTGAATGTTCCGGATGGCACCAACATGTCTCCCGGGCAGGATTTCCTTAAGACCTGGCGGGTGAAAAACACGGGTTCGTGCACATGGGATGCAAACTATAAGCTCATTTATGCCGGCTATGCGGATAAAATGGCCGGGCAGTGGCAGCCGCTCACACAAGTTGTACAACCAGGGCAGGAAGTGGAACTCTCCGTACAATTCAAGGCGCCCGATCAGATCGGCGAATATTTGAGCGCCTGGCAGATGGCGAATAGTAAAGGCGTCACCATGCCGGAAGCCATCTATGTAAAGGTCATTGTACAGTAAAGCTGATATCGACCCATTCCCACCTCTAATTTGGTTTTCGCCTCACAACGAGCCGAGGCAACCTTTAGAGGCCTTGCATACCGGTTTATCTGAGAGAGACTCTATAACCGAAACAGGGCAGGCTATCAAGCCTGCCCTTGCTTATACCCCTTGAGGTGATTTGACTATATTGGTATCAGTCACTATCCTTGTGTAATCATGACCGGGGTCTTAACGTATCTTCTTTTGTTTCGATTTCGTCCTGGGTGTTGATTTGGGCCTTGCTTTCGGTTTTACAAAGAGGCTCAACGGCAGATAAGCCGATACGATGAAATTCGGCGCGTCAACGATCTCGCTGATCTTCAGATCCACCGCCGCGCCGCACAGACAATAGGCTTGTTCGGGCGTCATATCATATGTATCGGTGAGATGATCGATCATATAACGGACGGCTTTCTGGGCATTCTTGAATAAATCGGGGCCGTGGGCAGTGGTAACAAAATAACCCTCTTTATCCGTCACCGTAAGTTTCTTGCGCGCTGGGGTGGTGAAGCGCAGCTCAGGGACGTTGGCGCCCTTGAGCAGGTTGAAGCGCAGGGTTACTGTCATCGGCGTTTCAATGCCCGTGCCGTTGACCTCGCCATCTCCCTGGGCCGAGTGACAATCGCCGCATGAGAACAACGCTCCCTGGACCAGTACCGGGAACACGACCCTGGTGCCAGGCGTGAGGTGACGGATATCAATATTACCGCCATTCTCACGGGGTGGGATCGTATCGAAGCGTCCATTCTCGCGCGGCGCCACACCCATCACCCCGCAGAAAGGTTCATAGGGAATCAAGATATCCTCTCTGAAATAGCAGTGCGTCCGTCCAAGCTTATAATGATGTAAATAGGGGGTGGGAAAATCCTCCGCCAGCAAGCCAAAGTTGGCAAGCACGGCGTTCCAGCCCCAGCCTTTGTGCTTGATGCTGATAATCTCGACCTCCAGGCCATCACCGGGTTCCGCTCCTTCCACATAGACAGGCCCCGTGAGAGGGTGGATCGGCTCAAAGCTCAAGTCCCTGATCGCATCAGAGTTCGAGGTAGGCGTCACCTGGTTGGCTGAAGCCTCCAGCGTTTCGAAGATCACCTTGTCTCCAGGCTTGATGCGAATCCGGGCGGGATATGAGTTATCCCAAAAGGCATGCGGTTGCGTATCGTCGAGATGATGAGTAGCCATACATTTACTCCTTTTGAAATAATGAATGAAAGCGGACTGACCGGGTTTTACCAGTTATTGCGGATACGGGGATCGATCAGACCCTGCACCACATCGATCAGGATGCCGCTGATGACCACAACCAGGGCAGTGAAAATCACCGTCCCGAGAATCAAAGGGACGTCCACTGTTTCAATGGCTTCGACTGCCAGGCGTCCGAGCCCTGGCCAATCGAACACACGCTCCACCAATACAACCCCTCCAATAAACCAGGGGATATCCAAACCAGCCATTGTAATGATCGGATTTAGCGCATTAGGCAGTACATGTCTTAAGATCACCATGATTTGAGAGCGGCCTTTGGCGCGGGCAGTACGGATATAGTCGGCGGAAAGGATTTCCAGCGTGCTGGAACGCATCATGCGCGCATACCAGGCCGCTCCACCAAGTCCAGCAGTCAGGGCAGGCAGAATGAGGTGGGCAGGGCTTCCGGCCCCACCCAAAGGAAATATTGGGACGAGATAACCCAGCCAGTACAGCAGCAATAGTCCCAGCCAGAATGGCGGTGCAGAGACACCCACAAGAGCGATAAACATCCCAATCCGATCCGCCCAGCGACCACGCGCCACAGCAGAGGCGATTCCAATGGGCAGCCCCAGTATCAGTTCAACAAATACGCCGCCCAGTGTCAGTGCGAAAGTATAAGGGATCCGTTGAAGAATCAGGGTTGTCACTTCAATCTGCTTGCGATATGAAAAACCCAGGTCGCCATGCATAACTCGCTCGACATAGCGTATATACTGTATCCAAAAAGGTTGGTCAAGCCCGAGTTCATGTCTAATGCGGGCAACTGTCTCGACAGTGGCGCTCGGACCTGCGTACATACGTGCCGGATCGGCAGGTAGGTAATAGACCAGCACAAAAGTGATGATCGAGATCCCGAAAAGGACGGGGATCGCTTGCAGGATGCGGCGAGCCAGATAAGTCCACATGGCTCACAGTCTTCCTTTTTGGACAGGATCAAGAGCATCGCGCAGTCCATCACCCAGCAAATTGAAAGCAAATACAGTCAGCATGATTGCCAGGCCCGGAAAGATCACCAGCCACGGCGCACTCCGATAGAACGATTGCCCCTGCTGGATCATTCCGCCCCAACTGGGTTCCGGCGGCTGGACTCCGATCCCTAGATAACTCAGACTTGCCTCCAGCATCACATTCGTTGCAACTCCCAGCGTGCCCCAGACTATGATGGTGGGAACGAGCTGCGGAATGATATGGCGAAACAAGATCGTCAGGCGGCTTGCACCAAGAGCGCGGCTGGCTGTGACAAATTCACGCTCACGCAATGCCACCACTTGACCATATACCACGCGCGCAATCCACGTCCAGTAGACAATACCGATCACCAGAATGATGATCCACAGACTCGGCTTGAGGATGGCAACCAGCGTCATGGCCAGGAGCAGTGTGGGGAAAGCCATCATCACTTCGGTGAAACGCATCAGCACCGATTCGATGATCCCGCCGAAAAAGCCGGCCACCGAACCGATCATGACTCCCAGTGTCACTGCCAATGCATTCGCCAGTACGCCGACCAGCAGGCTCACACGCGATCCGTATATGATGCGACTCAACAAATCGCGGCCATTGGCATCCGTGCCCAATGGAAATCGCAGACTGCCCTGCAGCAACGTACTTGGAATAGGCTGGCCATCAGGTGTCAATCCATCCCGATATTGAACTGTCGGATCATGGGGCGCCAGCAGGGGCGCGAAAAGAGCTGTGAATATGATGATCAATCCCAGTCCGGCGCCCAGCATGGGAGCGCGGTCCCGCTTGAGCCGGCGCCAGATCAGAGCCAGATATCCATATTCAACAACAGGCGCCCCTCCCTGGGTGAGGAGAGGTTGCCCTTCGGGCGCAGTTTTACCCTGTGAAGTTGTGTCTACTTGAACAGGTTGCATACTCCCACGCAGAAACTTTCCGAAGCTTTGATTCTCGGGAAGTTTTGATAATCACCTGAACGGCTATTTTTCCAGCCACATGGTTTCGTAGGTGAACAGATGCTCAGGATGAGTTAGCGTTGGTTGGCCGTGCAATTTCTCGGAATGGGCAATGTCATATTCGCCGTTGTAAACAGGGACCCAGACAGCATCGTCCATCAACGACTTGAAGAACGGGGCGTAGCCCGCCAGACGAGCCTCGCGGTCCGTCATCGCCAGGAGTTGCTTGCTCTGCTTGTCAATGGTCTCATTGCAGTAACGCGACCAGTTCCAGCCGCCAGGTGTATTTGAACCACAGCCAAGGATCGGGCCATAGAAATCATCCGGGTCCGGATAGTCCTGAATCCAGCCCAGCCCGCCAGACCAGGTAAGCGGCGCCCGGCCGTTGCCAGCATCATCAATCACATTGGGTGCTGCCAGCGTGTTGATCGTGAGCTTGATTCCCACTTTTGCCAGGTCCTGCTGGAATGACTCACACAACTTAGGTTGCGGATCCACTGCAATGCACTCGATACTGGTTTCAAAACCGTTGCCGAAACCAGCCTCAGTCAGGAGGGCCTTCGCCTTATCCGGGTTGTATTCATAGCCCGGATACGACTTGTCATAGCCAGGCATGAGCGGCGGAAGCACCTGGTTGGCGACCGTGGCACGCCCATTCAGCAACTGTACGATGTGCTGCTTATCAATGGCATAGTTCAGCGCCTGTCGCACCTTCACGTTGTCAAAAGGCTTGGCGGTGGTGTTGATGGCAATGTAGATCGTGCTCACCTGCGGCTGCTTCTCCAACCTGTTCTTCCAGGCTGCATCGGCTGAGATGCGTGCCCAGTCTGCTCCGGGTGGCGGATCACCCATCAACTGGATATCACCTTTTTCAAGGCGTAACAATGCCACATCGGGTGCAACGCCTACCTGTATGGTGATTTTGTCGAGATAGGGCAGATCAGGCATGAAGTAATTTGGGTTGCGCTCGAAGGTGAGCGACTCACCCGATTTCCACTCCTTGAGAAGGAAAGGACCCGTTCCCACCGGTGCGTGTCCAAAATTCTCCCCCGCCTTCTCCACTTCTTCCTTCGGCACAATGAAAGCAAAATTCAGCGCCATCTTATTGAGAAAGGTGACATCTGGTTCGGTGAGCGTGATCTCAACGGTATTGGGATCAAGCGCCTTGATGCCTTCAACTGCAGTGGCTTTGCCATCAATGAAATCCTGCGCGCCCTTGATCCCGACAAAGAAACCTGCTCCCGGGCTGCTTGTCTTGGGATCGAGCACGCGTGTTAGCGTGTACACGACGTCGTCAGCAGTAAACTCGCGGCCATTACTGAATTTCACCCCTTTGCGCAGTTTGAAAGTGTAGACTGTCGCATCGGCATTGACTTCGGGCAGGCTCTCGGCCAAACGCGGCATGATGGTCGTGCTGTTGTCATAATCCAGCAAGCCATCGAAGACCAGTTTTTCGGCCGGCCAATTCGTCCAGTCGTAACCGATAGCCGGATCTAAAGTCGCAAGATCATCTTTGTAAGCAACGGTTATTGCGCCCCCCTTCTGCGGCGCTCCATTATTTTGACCGGTGACCGGAACCTGGGTCGCCGGGACAGCGCCTCCACAGGCGGTAAGCAGCGTAACAAATACCAGTAAAACAGTAAGAACGATTTTGTTCCTCACAAGGCGCTCCTTCCTCTGTCGGCTTAAAATATGGAGGGATTATATCTGATATTTCCATTTGTGGTTTTTTAGATACATTTAGTCACGTTTCGTGATAATGGGAGGCGCCAATGAAGGAATTCTTAGCTGGCTGGCAACCAGGAATTAGGGCATTGAATGCGAATCAATAAGCTCAGAGCCTGTGCAAAAATATTAGAACCTGTTATGAACTTTTCGAGAGCAGGAGCGCATGGCTCCCCATGAAAATGCATAACAGGCGCCAGGGACAAAACGACGAATTGAGATCAGTTGAGTGAGAAGGATTACAATAGGCCACAACTGCGCGCTACACGTAGAGATTAACCTTATCACGATGGTACCCCCAAGAGATTTGAAGGAAAGAATAAGAGCAAAATCACGGCAACTGGGATTTATCCTGGCCGGCGTGACAACTCCTGAAGCGCCTCCCCATTATTCCACCTTTCAAAACTGGCTGGCACAAGGCCATCATGGCACAATGAACTATCTCGCGGAAGGACGTTCACGGGAGCGCCGTGCAAATCCACGAGAGATCCTTCCTGAATGTAAATCCATTCTTGTGCTCGCAACACCCTATTCATCCCCCTCTTCTTCCAGAAGTAGGGATGGTGGTGAGGTTGCCTCTTACGCCTGGGGCGAGGATTATCACGATGTTCTCCCCGAACGAATGAAAGAACTCATCCAATTTATTGAAGACCAGGTTGGATGGCCAGTAGACAATCGCTGGTATACCGATACAGGACCCATCCTTGAACGTGACCTCGCTCAACGGGCTGGCATTGGCTGGATTGGCAAGAACACCTGTCTCATTCACCCAAAACACGGCTCCTATTTCCTGCTTTCAGAAATCCTGCTCGATCTTGCTCTTGACCCCGATCCGCCTTTCGTCACAGATCATTGTGGTACATGCAGGCGCTGTATCGAAGCCTGCCCAACCGATTGTATTCTTCCCAATCGTACGATTGACGCACAGCGCTGCATCTCTTATCTCACAATCGAGCTCAAAGCTGAGATCCCAATGGAGCTGCGCGAAAAGATCGGTGGGTGGGTTTTCGGATGCGACATCTGCCAGTTGGTCTGCCCATGGAATCGATTCGCAGGGGAGGGCGATCCAGCCTTCGGGATCGAGAGCCCGCCTCCTACTCTGACCGAGGAACTGGTTATTTCAACCGGGGAGTTTAATCAGCGCTTCAAGCGGAGTCCCGTCAGGCGTGCCAAGCGACGTGGTTACCTGCGTAATGTCGCAGTTGCTCTCGGTAACACCGGAGACCTGCTCGCTTTGCCTGTTTTGAAGCGCGCACTCGCTGACCCTGAACCCATGGTTCGGGAACATGCACAATGGGCGATTGTGGAAATCAACAAGCGAGCAAATGAGCAGGAAAAAGAATCCTAAATAGTGGGCTTTGTGGCTAAAAATCTTTTCTCGGAATCTCAGATGAACAAACTTCTCATTGCCACGAACAACCAGGGGAAAGTACAAGAACTTCGGGATTTGCTCAAGGATATACGGATCGAGCTCGTCACGCCGGCGCAAATTGACCTTGAGCTCGAGGTGGTCGAAGACGGACACTCTTATGCGGAGAATGCGACCAAAAAAGCGATTGCCTTCGCCCACGCCAGCGGGCTGATCTCGCTCGCCGATGACTCAGGACTGGAAGTAGAGGCACTCAACGGTGCGCCGGGCTTATATTCCGCACGCTACGGTTCTCCTGATGGCGGAAAACTCTCCGATGCGGAACGCCGCGCGTTCTTGATCCGAAATCTTCGAAGCAGACCTCGACCGTGGGCCGCACGTTTTCATGCCACAATCGCCCTTGCTCATCCAAACGGGAAAACACAGCTTGCTGAAGGATCCTGCACAGGCGAGATCATCCCCGAAGAACGCGGCACAGGCGGATTTGGCTATGATCCGATTTTCCTTTTACCAGAATTGAGGAAGACCATGGCAGAACTCAGTATGGAAGAAAAGAATCGCCTCAGCCATCGGGCAAAGGCGGTGATGAATGCGAAGCCGATTTTAGTTCGGATCTATAATTCGATTTGAAACAACTTACATTTGGGCGTGATGCAGGCGATCTGCGGCTTCTTCAGAGAGCGGGATATAGACCTGGACCCGCGTCCCATTCCCCGGTGCAGAATCGACGTTGAGCAATCCATTGACCAGCTCTGCACGTTCCCGTAAATTGATCATCCCCAGGCTTCCGCGGCTATCATACGACTTGGTCACAGCAGCCACATCGAAGCCCAGCCCATCATCTTCAACTTCGAGCAATGCGATCCCGGTTTCGAAGGATCTTAACCGCACCCAGATGTGGGGAGCGCTGGCATGTTTGCGGGCATTATTCACGGCTTCTTCTATGATATAGAAGATCACGCCCTGTTTGCCCATTTCCATATCCTCCAGGATCTTATCGTCGACGTTGATGATCACATTCTGACTGAATGTCTCACGCATCTTCTCGGCCATGGCGTGCAGTGCGGCGCTCAAGCCCTGCGATTCAAGGATCAGTGGGCGCAATGTGAACAGCATATGCCGGATTTCTTTCGTCGTACGATGCGCAAGCTCCTCTATTTTCACCAGTTCATTGGTTGCTTCTTTGACATCCTTTGTCAGTATGCGACGGGCAAGATTGATACGCATCGCCATGGCTGCTACAGATTGAGTAGGACCATCGTGCAGATCACGGGCCAGCTTCTTACGTGCTTCCTCCTGCACTTCCACCATGCGTTCCTTTTCCTCAACCAGGTCTTGATATAAGCGTGCATTTTGGACGGCAATCACTGCCTGGCGGCCGATGATATCCAGCAAGCCGCAGCGTTCCTTATTGAAATAGTTCGGATCCGGATGGGCAAACAGCATCGCGCCGTAGACGTTGAATCCGCTCCTTAAAGGGAAACAGTAGGCAGATGAGCAGGAACGGAGAGCGACAATACGTCCAAGTTCGGGGTCATAACCAACATCTGTGGTCAGGATCGCTTCCCCTCCATCCAACACTTTCTTGAGTATGCCATCATCCCCCTGCAGATTGACCCGTAGATCGGCATTCGTAAATCGCCGCGCTGACCCGATCCGCAACTCATTCCCCTTAAACAAAAGGACAGCGCTTACCAACCGTTCGTCTGTATTTGGCTCCTCAGGGTCGGGATTCGGGTTCAGGGCGTTATATCCAAGGTCCAAAGCCGAATCGAGTACGCGCCGATAACTTAGGGTCGCCGTCATCGTAGAGGTCAATTCATAAATCGCGCGCAGGCGTTCGCTTTCCATGCGATGGCGGCGCTCCTCGACGTCCAACCGCGTTTGCCGAGTGACCCGCAGGTGCCTCATCACAAAACGGCCACCAAATCCACTGACAAGACCAATCAGCAGCGTTAAGCCCAGTTTGCTCAAGGCAAATAAAGGTATGTTATCGGAGAATAATTCTCGTGAGGCAAGATATTGCCAAAGCGCAAATAAAACTGCTACTGCGAACGCCCCCCAGATTTCAAAGTACACCGCGCCGGTAAGAATAGGCATCAATCCTACCCAGGTTGCCGCGCCGTTCAAACCGCCCTGCAACTGGAAGAATAGAGCAGCCAGCAGAAAATCGACAACAAGAACGATCTGGCGGTGATAATTACGCGTCCTGATACTGAAAGCGGCCAGCAGGCTCATCATCACATTCCAGGCAAACATAAGCGCCAGCGGCCATAGCGGCCTTGCATTTAGCTGACCGCGCAGGGACAGCGGAATGAGCAGGCCGACCAGCACGATCCAGCGCAGAGAAGCAGCGAGCCAGTCGGCAACGTACGGTGTTTCAAATCTACGCATGGGATAATGATACCCGAAAATGATTAACGAAACTCCCACTCTTACTTACAGAACAATTAGGGCTCAAACTTCATATCCCATGCGCTGCAAGTACATCTCCAATGTTTTCTTCAAAATCTTTTGTTCTTCTGTACTGTAGAATTCACGGAATCGTCCAATCTTGCCCTTATAGAAGTGCAGACCCTGCTGCCCCTCCGCTGCGCCAGGGCGATAGCTATCGACCACTTTCTTGACGTCTGCTCTATCCCCATTTAATTTGAGAGAGGAAATCAAGCGCGCGACCTCATGATCATAGTTCGTCAGCAGGTCTTCATAACGGGCAACGAGCACATTCCTCTCCGCCATCCATTTCTCCCATATGCAGACATACTCCATAATGAAGTCTACGCTTTTCTGAAAATCTGTCAGATGTGAAAAGGCATTGGGGCGGCCTTTTTCGAGCGCTCGCTGACCATAATCATAAGCGGAGAGCATAGCATCGCGCGGATCGCGATAGATATAAGTGATACGAAGCAACCCTAAGCGCTGTAAGAGCCGTGAAGCAGATGTCGGTCCCGCGTGGGCTTTGATCACAAATGTATTTCCCAGCAGCGCGGGCAAAGTCACCAGCGCCAATCTGCGCGTGGACAGAACGCCGATATTGCAGTTGACTTCCGTCAATATCCTCTGCAAACGATACCTTTCACGGATGTCGCGTGCATCGGCACAGCCCGTGGTTTTCATTAGATCGTGAACAAGGTTATAGTGCCAGCCCGAGCCTGCGCGCGGCATCCCGACGGAAAGTACGATCATTGACTCTCCTGCAAAGTTCTTTCTGATTCTATTGTGAAGGCCATCATTCCCACCAGAATGCCAAAATTGACCCAGATGTTCGGTGTGGCAAACGAGTCCTGAGTAACGTTATAGAGCGCAACCGCGAACCACGAGAATACCGCTGCAATGCCTAGATAGCGTCCCATCCTTGTTTTGGATTGCAGCATGCGCAGCCCATCACCGAGCACCGAAAAAAGGAATGCGAGAAACACAAAGAACCCGATCAGACCAGTCTCTGCCAGTAAACGCAAATACATGTTTTTGGGGTTTGGATATAAACGGTTCTCAGGGCTGAGTTGACGGGCGATCTCAGGTACGGTCGTCAGCGCCCAATCAGGCAGATGCTTGTAAATATAAAAACCGCTTGCGCCAAGTCCTACACCTGTTACCGGACTCTCTTCATAAGTACCCAGTGCACCGAAGGTATAGGCAGCACGGGCGCCTGCGGAATTTTCAATGATGAAGTCTTCCAGGTTTTCGAAGTGCGTACTGAACAAACGGGCAATATATCCCTTTTGGCTTAGGAATAAACCTGCACCGGTAAGGGCGCCAACAATCAGGACGATCACACCCAGGCGCACTAGCCAGTTGATGCCAGGCTGAAAACCGGTAACAAACCAATTCCATATGGCACGTAATTCCGCCCGACCGGCAAAGAGAAACGTCAAAACCGCGGCGCCAATTGCAGTCAGCAATCCACCGCGCGAAAATGTTGCCAGCAACAATAAAGTTGCGAAACCCAACAGGATGATTTCAAGCCATTTGAAGCGCGTCACGCGCATCCGGGTGAGCAGCGCTGCAAAGAGCCATGGCAAATAAACGGTCGCGATTTGTCCGGCAAGCCAGGCAGGCTCATAAGCCATTCCCGAAACACGATTGGTCCTCACCAGTTCCCGCATGGAGAACACGCGTTGCCAGTGTGTGACCGTCACTTTCTTAAGCAGCGGCGTATAAAACGCAAGCCCCTGGACACCGCTCCAGAGTACATCCATCACAAAACCGGCCAGCAACCATTGGATGGAAAATCGCAAATCATCTTCATTACGATTCATCCAAATGGCTGCAATAAAAAAGGACAGCCCGATGGCAAGCGTTGCCCAGGCACGGATGACGCGCCCAAAATATTCCTGTCCGCGCAACGGAAGCGGATCAAGCAGAACCCCGAGACCGGTTGCCATTAAAGCGAGCAGCACAAACCCAAGGAGGGGAGTGAGTGTTCCCGCGCCCGGAATGGATGCTTTTCCACGCGCCACTTGAATGAACAGAATCAGGAGCAGCAGGGCAACCGGGTAAAGTGACAACGGGCGAACGTAGGTGCTCTCTCCCAGAAACGGGAAGTAGCGGAAACTTGTAATGGGTAACGCGAATAACGCCGCACCCCACAAAAAGTGCGTAGTTTTAGCCACGGAGAACATTGAGCTTTTCATCCAGGCTTCTCCGCCTCTCCTTTTTGGGGGAGGTCTGGGGCGAAGGAGAAAAACAAAACAAAAAACGAGCCAATTGCGAGAAATGCAATTGCACCTACGAAAAGATATGTGCTGATGGCTATACTGCGGTCCCTGGGCAGTTGTGCAGTTTGAGTTTGGGTCGCTTCGATGAATGCATTCAGTCCCTCGGCAGTTCCAACCTGGGAACGGACCTGTTCCACGAACGCCTGAGACCATGTCGAAGCCAGCGCTGCGGCGCGTTCCGAGTTTTCATCATCTGCATAGAAATGCCAGCCCCCCTCCGCAGGCTGGCTAAGATACAGCTTGCCATTATGCAACTCCTGGGTGGTGATATCGTTGTTGCTTTTGGCAACCATCTCGATCACAGCATCAGACCAGGCGAGTTCCTCAAGCTTGCGCGTCTCTCGTTCGAGGTAATAAAACTGCTGCCGATCCGTTTCCTTTGGCCAGGCCTGTTCGAGATTGAAATCAACCAGCACAGTTGCATGGGCGCGATAAGGAGGCGGGGCAACATAGTAAACTGCCGCACCGATCAACGCGCCAATCAGTGCGCCAACGGACCAGAACCGCCAGGCCTTGAGCAAACGAACAAGGTCATCAATGGAAGGAGGAGAAAATAACCAGTGCATATATTACCTATGAGGGAGTCGGATTTAAAATTCTGCGTCTACGCCGCTTCCAGAGGGGCGATATCAACTTACGGATGTAATACTTCGCCACCATGACCGAAAAGAGTGAGCCGCCGTCCCGATAATGGACCCGGATCATTTCAGGCCAGCAACGATCATCCGCAGCAATCGTTTTTCCCGAAGTGTGTAGCCTGAAGTTTGCCCACAGTTGCGGGACATATCTTATTTCCGTACACGCCGCGATGCGTGTCCACAGATCATAATCCATGGCAAAGTAAAACGACGGGTCGAGAGGGCCAATCTGTTTCCACAAGTCTGCCCGGAAGAACATGGTTTGTTGCGGAATATGAGTATATCCCCGCCGAAGTAACCGATAATTCGTCTGGGTTGACTTGAATTTGCCGATCACATCTCCATGCTCATTGATGTAATTACAATCCCCATAGACCATCCCAATTTCGGGATGTTCTTGTAAATACTTCACAGCATTGGCAACTGCACCAGGTTCGTAGGTATCGTCCGAATTGATCCAGGCGAGGATATCGCCCTTTGCACGGGCAAACCCCTTGTTAATGGCATCCGTCTGCCCTGCGTCCTTTTCACTGACCCACCAGGCAAGTTGATCTGCATATTTTTCGATAATATCAATCGTCCCATCCGTCGAACCGCCATCTACGATCAAATACTCGATCCGCGGGTAATCCTGTGAAAGTACAGACCGGATCGTTTCTTCGAGATAGCGAGCTTGATGATAGGAGGGTGTAACAATCGAAGTGAGCATCATTGACCCGCCCAATTATATAGGATTTACTCAAAAATGCTTTGACCAAGATTTGAGCTCCTGAAAAGGATGTACAGAACTGTCCACACGGGTTGGAAGCCCCCTGTCTTGCCGTGCTCAGAGCCAGGGATAATTTCAAGCGTGCTATAATTTTCTCCTCCTATGAACGCACCCTCCCCTCTCCCCAAAGTTTCCATTATCACGCCATCGTTCAACCAGGGCCAGTTCCTGGAAGCTTCGATCCGTTCTGTCCTGGAACAAGACTACCCTAACCTCGAGTACGTCATTGTAGACGGCGGCTCCAAAGATGAAAGCGTGGAAATCATAAAGAAATACCAAAATCGGCTCACCTGGTGGGTCTCTGAAAAAGACAAGGGTCATGCCGATGCACTGAACAAGGGCTTCTCCCACGCGACAGGGGAAATCCTGGCCTGGTTGAACTCGGATGATATTTATTTCCCGAACGCGGTATCCGAAGCAGTATCCGCATTAGTAAGCCACCCTGAGGTCGGAATGGTGTATGCGGATGCAGACCTGATCGACGATTCAGGAGAAACGGTGGGGCAATTTGGTTCCAAGCAGACCAGCTACGGCCAGATGCTGCGCGGTTCGGTCCACATTCCTCAGGCAACCACGTTCTTCCGTGCAGAGACTTGGCATCAGGTCGGTCCACTTGACCTTTCCTTGTTTTTCAGCTTCGATTACGACCTGTGGGTGCGGATTGCAAAAGCTTCGCAATTGTTGTATATTCCCAAACGCTGGGCAAAGTTCCGCATCCATGGCGCGGGGAAGACCATCGTTAATGACGACCGGTGCTATCCGGACATGTTGCGCGTTCTGGAGCGCGAAGGGGGAAGCTGGCTTTCGTGGCTGCGGTTACGGATGATCACCCGCAAGGTATTTTATTCCTGGTTGCCCTGGAAGTTCCGATTGCGGCTGCGAAAAGCTCTCACTTTCAAATAAGCACTTTACGCAAACATCCCGGCGGTTGGAGTGGTTCAACATGGCTGTGTAAAGCAACCTCACCTGCACTGCGTTCCGACGCAAGTGTCGCGACGGCCTATCAAAGCTCTTACTTTCAAACTACAGCGTATCTTCCACAACCCTTTCGCCTGCCTTGCGAGCGTAGTATTGCTGCTCGATCCAGTGATATGTTTTGGTCAAGCCTTCCTTAAAGGGCGTGGACGGCTCCCAATCAAATATTTGCTTGATAAAGGTGTTATCGCTATTGCGTCCGGCCACGCCCCTGGGCGCGCTCAGATCATATTTGCGGTTGAGCTTCACTTTGCCGATCTCTTCAGCCAGCCCGACCAATTCGTCGACTGAGATCAATTCACTGGAGCCGAGATTGATCGGCGTGGCAATTAGCTCATCGCAGTGAACGATCATGTCAATTCCCCGGACACAATCTTCGATATAAGTATAACTGCGGGTCTGTGTGCCATCTCCCCAGATCATAATTTCCTGTGTACCGGCATCTTTGGCCTGGATGACTTTGCGGCAAATCGCGGCCGGGGCTTTCTCACGCCCTCCATCCCAGGTGCCCTTTGGCCCGTAGACGTTATGGAAGCGCGCCGTGAATGTTTTCATATGTCTTTCTGCCCAATATTCCTGGCAGAGCATCTCAGCAAACAGTTTTTCCCAGCCATAGCCTCGTTCCGCCATCGCCGGATAAGCATCCGACTCTTTCAAAGCCCGCACATTTGGGTCCTGCTGCAGCAAAATATTGTAGACACAGGCCGACGAAGAGAAGAAATAACGGTTAACACCTGCCTGATAAGCCGCTTCCAGCATATGGGTGTTAATCAGCGATGAGCGCATGCATTCGACTCGAAAACGCTCGATGAAACCCATCCCTCCCATATCTGCCGCGAAGTTGTAGACTTCGACTGCGTTTTCTACCGCGCGGACACAGGCTTCACTCTTGCTTAAATCGAGACAAAGGTTCTCAACCCCTGGAGCGCGTTGATACCAGTTGTTCAAGGGCTTCTTGTCCACCGCCCGAACACGAGTAAAGCCCAAATCGTGGAAATAACGCACTAACGAACCACCAATGAACCCACCGGCCCCGGTAATAACGATTAGATCATCCTGTTTCAAATCTCGCTGAATCGATTTTGTTTGATTGTTGCTCATAAATTTTGGTTCTCCTATGCGATCTATGCCAGAGGGGACAATCCTGGATTACCACTCCGTATCAGAATAATATAGTGGAGAGACCTCGGCTGTCATTTCACGGATACGGTCGACCTCTTCGGCAGTTAATCGTTTCTTCCAATTCTTTAGATTTGCGCGGCTGTCCAATTTGACCGCGTGAACTTTTTTGCGTGACAACTCGATTGGGTTTTCGGAACTACTCGAGTTCAAGATTGTTTTTTCCACGCGCGGTGTGAATTCAAGTCCCAATGATGAATATAACTCTCGGTATCGAGGAACCGGATCACGGGAGAGGTCCTCGTGGCGAACAATCATGAAATCGGGATGTAGTTCGTGGGTTGCATGGACCGAGCGGTAGATCAGCTTCCAAAGCAGGGCCGACTGCCCGATCACGTCATCTGCCTGGATAGATTGTATTTGCTCTCGGTCTGCTTCCAGATGATCGCGCATCAGCAAAGGCTGGTTCAGTAAATCCTTAAAATCAAAGGGCCAATTGAGACGCTTCAGGCTGCTGGCAAACGCCGCAGGATGACGCACCGTGATCACAATCTTGCAATTCAATTTTTTTGCAAACCAGGCTGTGGAAAACACAGCAAATGGATCTTTGAGCAGGGCCCGCTGACCGCGCATCAGCCCATTGTAAAAGATCAGGAAGTCGCGTCCCATCCGCAGGAAATCCTTGCGTGAGCGCAGCGAACGAATCTCATCCCAAAGGCGATAGTCAAATTCCAATAATTCTTCGAAAGCAGAAAGATATTCGCTCTGATTGTCTTCACAAATATATTGATACCAACAGGGGACTTTCGCGTGAAAAACCCCGGGACGGTGCAGAACATTCAAGGGCTCGCTGATATAAGCAGTCAGCGCATCCGCGGCCAGCATCTTGCCAACCCAGGTGGTGCCGCTGCGATGCGTGCCTGTGACCAGGATCGGGGTGGGATTATATTCGCTCATATTATTTCCGTTTCATAGGCACAGCGATAATTGAATCCACCCCATAGAGAGCCGCCGCGCAACGGTTCAATCTGAATTCCACATGATCGCCCAAATCCTGGCTCTGTTCATCTGATAAAAATCGCACAACGAGATCCTGTACACCCTCCGCCTTAAGAGTACGGATTTCGGATTCACGCAAGTCCCATGCCGCGGCGCGTTGCTGGTACGTGGGGATCTCTTCAGAAACCCGCAAGGCGGTTCGAAGGGGATAGATGGCGAGAGTCATCAGTGCAAGGATCGCGAAGCTGCGCACATAGATGGATTGAAAGAACTTTGTTCTGACCTGTGCCAGCAAAACGCCCAGCAGCCCGCCTTCTGTCATTAAAGCACTGGTCATCAAGACTCTTCCGGCGAAGCGTGCCCGGGGGATCGGGTAAGATTGTCCATAAGCACTGGGTGCGAAACTGGCAGCGATGAAAAGATACGCCAACAGCAAGACGAGAATCATGAGAATCCCAAGGCGATTGCGTGCTTCCCTGGAAAGTCCTGGAGAGAGATACGCATATTTTACATAAAAAAGCAGGGCTGGCACCACAATAGAGAACAGGGTGGGTAAAGGCAGTGCTTGAAAAGTATCAAGAATGAAGAAGGCCGGATAGTAGATGATTCTTGAAACCAGTTCAAATAGTCCGGGAGGAGCGGTTTGCAGCCGAATGGAATTGGCAGGCGCCAGAGCCATCACAATCAACGCCGCCATGGCGCCTGCCAAAGACCACAATAAAATATTCAAAACGGATCGGCGATGGTAAATATCACTCCACCACCAGGCTGCACAGCCCGCCAGAAAAAGAACTGTAATCATAAGTGCCGTTGGAGGCTCTGAAAGTCCCCCGATCAGAAAAGTGATCACGAAAGAAGCAGCTGGGACCCA
>DATGYJ010000549.1:0-8268 GCA_035298105.1 Anaerolineales bacterium
AATGCCCCCGCCGGTAAAATCTTTACAAAGACATGGAAACTCAAGAACACCGGCACCTGTCCGTGGGCAGGATTCACGATCAACTATGCCTCTGGTGAACGCATGAACGCTCCCGACTCTGTACCTGTACCGGAGACTGCAGCAGGCGGGACTGTGGATCTATCCGTTGACCTGACCGCACCCACGGGCGACGGAACGTATACAACCTATTTTTCCCTGCAAAGTGCGACAGGTGAATCCATTGCAATTGGCGCTGAAAAAACATTTTACGCAAAGGTGATTGTGGGTTTAGGAGACGCACCTGCTTTCACGCAGTCGTCATCCACCTCTCCGGGCTCACCCGCTGTTTCAATTGGAGATATAAAGATATACTGCAGATACAACTATAGCGAAAATGCCGGATATGTGCAGGAACTCGCATCCTTGATCAACCAGGCACGCAGGGATACGGGTTTATCAGCCTTGAACCTGAACCCGTTATTGACACAGGCTGCGCAAGGCCATAGTATTGATATGGCTTGCAATAATTTTCTCGGCCATGAGGGTTCAGATGGATCCAGATTCGGAATCCTCGTCTATGCAATAGGCTATCCTGGTAGCTCTCAAGAGATCATCGCCATCGGCACGCCGCAAAATGCGATGGATCAGTGGTATGCTGACATTGGACACTGGGAAATTGTGCTTAACACACTCGCAACAGAAATGGGCATCGGTTACGCTTACAATGCTAACAGCAATTTCGGAGGCTATTTCACAGTGGATATTCACTAACCACCCGCGAATATCTTTTACAGTGTGCGGCGCAAATGCAGACCGTTGGGTCGCCTGGAGAAGCACTCAGTCAGTAATGGAGTCATGAAAAGGTAATAATAAGCATCGTTGAAGTAGCCTATAATTCTCTGAAGAGGAAAAATGTTTAACCAACCTTTTTTCATACCGGCCATTGTTATTGTGGTTTTAACGTTGCCTTTGATTCTGGGACTCATCCCTCCCAATCGAATCTATGGCATCCGCACAGTTGAGACCCTGGTCGATAAACAGCGCTGGTATCAGGCCAATCGCTATGGCGGCTGGACCTTGCTGGTTTCCAGTCTGATCTATCTAGGTGTAGCAGCGTTCTTCCCGAGTGTGCTCGCGGGCGAGACGGATCCAGGGCGCTGGATCATCCATCTGGGAGCTTTCGCCGGACCCCTCATCATTAGTCTGGTCTTAATTCGGCGCTATGTAAAACGACCTCTGGCATAGCCGTATCGAGATACACCAGCCGGTACCCTTTACCAGAGGCTGCGCAAACGCACGCAGTTCGTCTGCTTGTTGTACACACGAGGGAATAATGATGAGATGGATCGTAAAACGATCGGAATCTCAATTTCTGTGGAGCTTGAGTGGTCAGTAAGCAGAAGACGGAAGTGCTATACTTTATCGCGGCAGGTGAATTAATCTTTGGTCAGACATCTTTTAGCAAGTGGCAAGTCCTGAATAAGGTCATTCAGGCTATGAAAACCAAAATGGCGAATATTTGGAGGATAGCAAAATGCCCAGGATACAAAAACAAGTTAAAGACCATGAGGCTAGAAAGCAGATCGCACAAACTGTGAAGCGGAGACTATCCGTGTTGATCGCATTTTTGATCGCCACCCTGCTTGCTTTGATGTTTAAGGTAGGCGAGGCCGTCTGGCCGGCATGGATGATAGAACACCTGACACAAATCAAGGGAATCATATTGTTAGCCGTAATTTTCTTGATTCTTTTGTCTCCGGTGATTATTGAAACCAGTAGCAATCCACGAGCTCTTTCAGGTCCAGGAAAAAACCCGGAAGGCCCCCGGCTGGACTGATGTCGATAAATTGAGACATTGCTTTTCTGCGCTCACTCGTCCCTTTATAGTCAAGTATTATTCATTCATCAAAGAAAACCATGTCCTTCTCTAAGCGAAAATTTACGGCGGCAGACCTTGTGCCCGGACAAACCTACAGCGTGATTGCAGACTTCAAAGATTACGATGGGATTGTTCATTCCGTTGGCGAACGTTGGCGCTTTGTGGGAAAGGATTTCCTGCCGTATGAGGATGGATTGACATTGATTATTGAAAAGAATGGACAGACTGTACCGTTTCGCCTTCAATGGCGGGCGGAAACGCAGGGCCAGATCATCGACAATTTTTCTGATTTCGTAGAAGCAGGATGAGTATGTAAAGCCATCTCTCTGCAGGTCAGTGGAAAGTAAAACAAGCTTCAATGGATATCAAAGAATATGACTTCGACACGGGTCTTATTATTATCAACTATGCCGAAATCCCTTCTTCTGGCATACCTCTCGTGCTTCTCCACGGCGGCAATGCACGCTGGCAAGCCTTTGGATCCATCCTGGCGGAGCTGACCGACTGGCATATCTACGCCCCTGATTTTCGTGGGCATGGGAAGTCCGGTCGGGTTCCAAATAGTTATCGATTGCAGGATTACACAGACGACATCATTGCCTTTCTGCGCGAAACGGTCCACAAGCCTGCCTATCTCTTTGGGCATTCGCTGGGCGGAATCGTTGGCTTGATGGTTGCTGCGCAATACCCAACCGGCATCAGCGCTTTAGTGGTTGGAGATGCACCGCTTTCCAGCCAAACCTGGCGCGCGGCTCTCATGCCGACTTTAGACCGCCTGGCTGCCTGGCGTGATTTGTCCGGCGGTCAAAAGTCTATTAAGCAAGTTATCGATATTTTGAAGGATTCTCCCATGGAAGTACCAGGGAAATCCGAGCCTGCTACCATGCGGGAGATGATGGGAGATGACTCACCTTTTTATGAATGGTTGGCAACCAGTTTATACCAAAGCGATCCAGATATGCTCACTGCAATCATAGAAAGGTTTGATGCTACAGCAGCTGGATATGAGATGAACGTTGTTTTGCCCGCCATCCAATGCCCGGTGTTATTGCTCCAAGCTGACCCGAACGCGGGCGGCCTCATGACCGATGCAGAAGTAGAACAAGCGCTGCAATTCTTAGCCCGGCCCATACATATGCGATTGGAGGAAATGAGTCATGTTCTCCATAATGATCGTAAAGAGCCAGTGGTATCAGCGCTCAAAGACTTCTTTCAAGCAGAACCAGGCGAAGTTTTTTAGCATAGCCAGAAAGCGTAATACAGTGCTCTTGTGACCTATCCTCAAACTATATTTGGAAGTCCAAGGATAAAACAGGTTTATCATGCCAACAAACATACTTGAATCAGCACAAACCTTTATCTGGAATAACGCCCGCTTGCTCGAAAGACAGCTCTTCTCCTTTCTGTTCAGGGAAGGGACAAGACAAAGCGTCGTCTCGGCATTATCTGCTTACCAGAATGAGGATGGCGGTTTCGGGAATGCCCTGGAACCAGACAAACGCTCTCCTTCCAGCCAGCCAATTGACCAGGAATTCGCTTTGCGGATACTCAATGAGGTAGGTTTCGAGGCTGCCATAGCCGAGAAAGTCTGTGATTTTCTCATGACCATTACAACGAAGGAAGGGGGCGTTCCTTTTGTCTTGCCATCCGTCAGGGATGCCCCAAGGGCAGATTGGTGGAATACGGAAGACGATCCCCCCGCCTCGATTAACCCTACGGCGAGCATCGCAGGGCTCTTACACAGGCACAAGTTTCGGCATCCATGGCTTGAAAAGGCGACGGAGTATTGCTGGCGGAAAGTCGAAGAGCTGCAAAATGGAAGTGAGCACGACTTGCTCTGTGCCGCGATCTTTCTTGAAAACGTACCCGATCGGGACCGCGCCCAAAGGGTGTTTCGATCTATCGGCGAACAAATCAAAACCCGAACGGCCTTCGATCCGTATGCTCCCGGCTATACGTTTAAACCGCTCACATGGGCACCTGCACCTGGTAGTATTTGCCGTGATTTATTCGAGGACGATCAAATCAACCTCCATCTGAAAGCATTAGCTGATCAGCAGCAAGCCGATGGTGGCTGGCTGATCTCGTGGACAGCGGTCAGCCCAGGCTGTGAACTCGAATATCGCGGGGTGGTCACCGTCCGTACGTTGAGAATGCTTAAAGAATATGGCTATTTGCAGACTTAGCATGTTATTTCTTGCTTCAGAGGCTGCCTCTTTATATAAGATGCCATCTGCTGATGAATGGAATACAAACAGTTATTAGCGATAGTGACTTGATACACCACCAATATTTCATTGGGTCGCCCGGTAAGTATAAGAGGAGCGAATGCACACCTATCTGATTGAAATGCTGGAATGCCCAGCCTGCCATGGCAAGTTGGACTGGAGCATTGCGGAGCAAAATGAGAATCATATCGAAGCCGCAGAAGCACATTGCAATACTTGTGCTGCTACATATTCTGTTCGTGATGGAATTGGTCTATTTCTGACCCCAGAGTTACAACTCAATGATCTATGGGAGCAGGTAGACAGTGGGCTGCTTCAACATTTACGCGAGCATCCTGAGCTTGAGCGTCAATTGATGGAAGTCTCACCAGATACACTGGCACCTGCCGATCGATTTTTCCGTGCGCTTGTATTGGAAGAACAGGGGCACTACTTCGAAGCACGGGTAGTGGAGGCTTCAGCCAACCTGGGCTTGTACACGCCGCAGTATATGAATTGCTGGGATAGCCAAATGGACTATGTCGTCGAGTGGCTAGACACAACCGAGGGACCAATCGTAGATCTGGCTTCGGGGCGAGGCTATTTGGTCGAGAAGTTGGCGCGTAGGCTCAAGAATCCTATTGTTGCTACCGATTTCAGTTCTCGTGTGCTGCGCCGGGATCGTCGGTGGTTAGAGAGTTTGGGTCTCTATGATCGCGTCAGCTTACTGGCTTTTGACGCACGCCATACACCGTTTAAAGATGGAGCAGTTGGAACTTTAACGACAAACCTGGGGCTTCCAAATATCGAAGAACCGGGTCATCTGCTTGGAGAATTGCGACGAATCGTAACGGGTGCTTTTCTGGCCATCTCGTTTTTTTTCCGGGAAGATGATAGAGCAAACGCAAAAGTGATTCATGAAGCCAAATTGGAGGCTCTGCTTTACCGGCGGACAGCACTGGAGCATTACAGAGCGGCAGGCTGGAATGTAGAGGTGAAAAATGCCTGCGTGGGAGAAGCACATCCTACTCCAGCCGGTGTTGTGTTGGATGGTGCGAGAGTCGATAATTTACCGGTGGCGAATACTCGTCTGGAGTGGTGCGTGCTGTTAGGGACCAACAAGTTATCGAATTCAAAGTTGGATGCGAACTAACAAAGCCCCATTCACACGTCAGCAAATCCAGTATAGTCGAGGCACCACATTGGAAGTTCGACGAGTCCGTTGATCTCGATGGCGATTACATCGGAGATGCTGATCCATTTCCTAATTTACCAACTACCAATTTACCAATCTACCAATCTACCAATTACCGATCTACCCCCGCACGCCAGACTTGCACCCCCCATTGCTTAGAACACAACTGGTCTTGACAGCAATGTTATACTTAATTTGTATTCAAGGCCGCCGGCTCATCGAAATGAATTGAGGAGTTAGGCGGCAAGTTTTTTATTAGAGGCAATTCCATGACTTCTTTCCGTCCCGCCCACAAAGTCTATTTCTTCGCAGTAGGCTTCCTGGCACTCTGGGTTGGCTTCTTTGGGTTTTTCTTGCCGGCTCATGTCGACTGGGCGCTGCCCTGGATTGTTCCGCCTCTCCATGCACGCTTCCTGGGCTCAATGTATCTCTCGGGCGCAACGTTCATGGTCCTTTGTTTGCTGGCAAACCGCTGGTATGAAGTCCGCGTGGTGTTACCGATGGTTGCGATCTGGACAGGGATGCTGCTCATCATCTCGCTGTTTTACCTGGGCGAGTTCAACTTTACGAAACCTCAGCCGTGGATCTGGTTTGGTGCTTATCTGGCATATCCCCTGATTGCGCTGTGGTTGGCATGGCGCTACCGGAACGTGGACATAAATCCACCAGGCATCCGTCTGCCAGGCTGGGCACATATTTACCTGCTTGCACAAGGAGTTGTCATGACCGTCCTGGGCCTGGCACTGCTCTTTGCACCGAATGTCATGGCGTCGGTCTGGCCTTGGAAGATTACCCGACTACTTGCCCAGTTATATTCCGCGCCGTTTTTGTCATATGGGATCGGCAGTCTCTTACTCGCTCGCTGCCGGACCTGGGCAGAAATCCGTATCGCGGTCACAGCAATGCTGGTCTTTATGGCCGGCGTTTTGATCGCTTCTGTGATCCATAAAGGACTATTCTCCACTGCTAATCTTTCCGCCTGGCTGTGGTTCCTTGGCTTTGCACTGGCCAGCTTGATGTTAGCGCTGCTTTCCTTCGGCGCCTTTGCAGCCACGCGTGCCTAAGTATCTCAGTGTCTGCGTGTCTCGGTGGTTTAAAGCTTGCCTTGTTGTATTGCGAGCACACAATCTGCAGATCGGCAGATTAAACTGATGAAGTCATGAGCATCATTACACAGAAAGAGGCTCATCATGCCCCATACCGGTCAGACTCTGAATAATCCTTACACCGGAGAGCGGATCATTTTTGAACAGACGGAGCAGGGTACAGGGGGAACTTTGGTTGCATTCGAACACTTTATGTCGCCGCGCACGAAACCTACGTTCCCCGAGCATGTCCAACTCAATCAGGAAGAACGCTTCGAGATCATCGCAGGCAGTGCACGTTATCGGTTGGCTGGCGTTGAGCGGCAAGCTCAGGCAGGCGAAACAGTGGTTATCCCGCCCGGTGCAATCCACATCAATTGCTGGAATGCTGGTCCGGAGGAACTGCAAATGCGCCACAGCTTTCGCCCGGCGCTGGGCACGGATCTATTCTTCGAGACCCTGTTCACGCTCGCCATGAACGGCAGGACCAATGCCAAAGGGGAAGTGAACTTATTACAACTTGCTGTGATTGGGAACGAGATCGAAAGCCAGACTTTTAACGCGGGGATACCGATCTCGCTCCAACGATTGGCGCTGCCGGTGCTGGCAACTATCGGCAGGCTTTTTGGATACCGCGCCCGGTCTTCATTTGTGAGGTGATCATATCAAAGTAAACGGACTTCCACTTATAAACAACTAGCGCGCTGATGGAGAAAGGAAATTATCGTGACATCCCAAGTAAGCAGACCAATCATATCCCTCATGCTGGCGGTTCCCAATGCGCCGGCAGCAGTAGAGTGGTACAAGCGGGCCCTCGGCGCGAAGGAGCTATGGAGCCTGGGGTCGGTTGTAGGGCTGGAAATAGAAGGTGCTCCCTTCTTCCTGGGTGAGCCTGCCAGGAATGGCTGGGAAAGCCCTACAGTAGTAGGTACAACAACGCTCAGGGTCGAGGTCTTCTGTGATGACCCCGATACAGTGATCGCACGCGCCCTGGAAGCAGGCGCTACTGGCAGCCTTGATGATATTAAGGATCACAAGATGCCCTGGGGAACTCACCGGCAAGGCGGGTTCATCGATCCGTTCGGGCATATCTGGTTTGTCGGCGATAGATCTCCGCTGAACCGATTTCCACTGTAATGCTGCCTTGTCAGTTAGGTTCTTAAAACATAATTTATCCACAGTACTCAGAGCCCTTGAAGATCCGGGAATCTTCAGGGGCTTTTAGCATCCTTCCTGGGAAGAGGCTCGAAGGCAGAGCTCCGGATTAGTACAGGACTAGTACAGGATTAGTACAGAGTTCAAAACTTAAGTATGGGGGCAGAAGCATGGCAAAAGGAAAGTTCAACCTACATGCCTCCTTCGAGCGGAATGGAAAGACAGCGATCTGCTGTTTTGTTCTATGGAGGGTGATATTTGTCAGTTGTAAAACTGGCAGGAACATGCCACAATTTGTTCGATTTCCAACATTCTTCGCAATCCACTGGTATTTCATCATGACCTGCACCGTTCCCGCCTCCCACCTGGACTTGTTAGAGCAGCCCATCGTAGTCGTTCTGGCAACAGTCATGCCCAATGGACAGCCGCAAGTTAATTGCGTTTGGTGCCTGTATGACGGCACCCATCTTCGTCTCTTCACCTGGCGTGGGACTCAAAAGGAAAGAAACCTGCGTGACCGACCTCAAGCCACTGTATTAGCCGTGGATCCACATAACCCCTATCGCTATCTTGAAATTCGAGGAATGGTTGAAGAAATGACTCAACAAGGAGCGGAAGAGCTGGCAGATCAACTCACGCAGAGATATGTGAGTCAGCCGACTTTTTTTGGGCATGTGGAACCAAACGAGAAACGATCCGAGATGCAATTGTTGGCATGCAGAATCAGGCCGACCCGTGTAGTAACAT
>DATGYJ010000550.1:0-1979 GCA_035298105.1 Anaerolineales bacterium
TCAAAAGAAGACAGAATATAGATGCTGCGCTCTTAAATTCTTTCGGCAGCAAAACAAGTGGGCTAACCAAACGTGCCTTTGATTTCATGGCCTCATTGCTGAGTCTGATTTTGCTTTCGCCCATCTTTGCACTCATTGCCATTCTGATCAAGCGGGATTCCTCTGGACCGGTCTTCTACTGGGGACCACGCATTGGACGGAACGGTCGCGTCTTTAAGATGCTCAAGTTCCGGACCATGTACGAAACCCCAAGAAGTTATGAGGGACCTCCCGTCACTTGTAAGGAAGATGATCGCATCACGCCCTTTGGAAAATGGTTGCGTGATACCAAACTAAATGAACTCCCCCAGCTCTGGAATGTTCTCATTGGGGACATGAGTATGGTAGGCCCCAGGCCCGAAGATCCATATATCTCCAGGACCTGGCCCACCACCATGGCCCGCGAACTCCTTTCCGTTCGACCTGGAATTACAAGCCCTGCCTCCGTCGTATACCGGGATGAGGAGAGTATGCTTCACGCCGGGGATGTCATGCGGAAGTACTTGCACGAGCTAAGCCCGGACAAGATGCGTCTCGACCAACTTTATATACGGTATCGTTCTTTCTGGCTCGATATCGATGTAATATTTTGGACGGCACTGCTGCTGATCCCCAAGATCAGAGCCTATTCGCCGCCGGAACAGTTCCTTTTTGTCGGCCCCATTACTCGCTTGATCCAACGCTATGTCAGTTGGTTCATCTGGGATTTCCTGACTGTTCTGACATCCATCATTATTACAGGTGCAGTCGTGCGCATATTTGGGCCCCTGGAGATGGGCTGGTTAAAAACTACTGAAATGGCCCTGGAATTCTCGGCGCTTTATACTTGTGTGGGAATAGTTCTAAAAACAAATCGGATAAATTGGCCCAAAGCTACTTTCTGGGAATCAGGTCGCCTCTGGACAAGCTGGCTCATTACAACAACAATGACGCTAGGCATCCATTACTACCTGGGATTTGCCAGCCTGCGCGTCTTTGGTATGATTCTTGCCGCTTCGATACTCTCACTCTCGGGAATTGTTTTTGTACGGTATCGAGGGAGATTAATGGGCGGGCTTTTTAGCCGATTTTTGGCCTTTCGTCTGAAATCACCAACTACGCGCGAGCGTGTCATCATCGTTGGCTCTGGCCGGACTGCAGAGCATATTGCCTGGTTGATGGATCACCCAACTTATTCGGGAAAATTCCAAATCGTGGGTTTTATTGATGATGACCTTCGATCGCAAGGAATGACCATTTATGGTTCGAAGGTGATTGGCAGGATCCATGATATTCCCAAACTAATTCAAAAACAGGATGTCGGCTTAATCATTCTGGCTGACTTCCAGGCCGCATTGCAAAAATACAAGGATTTCCGCGATATCGCCAACTTCAAGCCAGCGAAAGTCTTCGTAGCGCCGGATATCTTTGGGTCTTTGAGCGGCCTCGATAGCACTTCAGCGAGCAATGTAATGGCGCCCGATTTGGACGACTTTCAGTGCCAGTATTGCCTAGCCAGATACGCTGCATTGAAAAACATAAAGGCCGAGATCCCTGAATGCCAGAAGGTAAACTAATTTCAGTAAATCACAGGTTTGCTGTTCCGGATTCCCTGGCACCGTACGCCAGGACAGGTGTGCGCTCGCTGCGGGTGTCCGCCAGAGTGTTTCGTGATTTACGGAATTTATGCTGCAAAGCTCGCTCACGCTCCGCTCCGCGGCGTAGGGAGCACTTTTGCACCAAGAACTAAATGAATGTTGCGGTCCAAGAGACAAGGGGTATCAGCTCTTGGGCAGCAGACCTGAAAAGTTAGGATCGGAACTCACTAGTACCTCAACTTGATTAAGTTGTAGGGGAAAGATAAGATAGACGGATGGCGCACGGAAAACACGAAGTCCATCTGAAAGAAGAAGAACGACGGAAATTGATTGGGATCGTATCCAAAGGTCGAAATAAAGCTG
>DATGYJ010000551.1:0-26997 GCA_035298105.1 Anaerolineales bacterium
GGTCGCCGAAATAAGCCTGCATGGATGGGTCGAAAAGATACTTGCCGAGCAGTGCAAGCAGAACCCCAAGGCTGAACGTTGCAAAACCAGGATAGAGCGCAACCAACCCCATACTGAGGATAAACAAAAGGATCCCCGCCAGCATTCCAAACCTGCGCCCGCGCCGGTCGGCAATCGAGCCGAATACGGGAGCGAACATCCCCACAAATGAACGCGCGGTGACCACAAAGGACAGTGTAGTAATGTCCACACCAAGTCCACGTGCAAACACAGCCAAAAATGGATAGACCATGCGATGCATCGTATTCAGGATGATACGAAGCACCATGAAGATCAGAAGTTGAAAACGAAGGCGCATAAATTTATGTGGGGACAGACGCAAACAAGAATACCATAAAAATAAGCAGAAAGAATCCATCAAGCCATCAACCGGACATACTTTGTCTGGTTACATCTATCACCCTCTTTTCGTGATGCTCAATACTATCTCCGAACGAGTATGATCGTTACAATTTTCACAAATATATATGAATATACGTATATATAGCGCCCAGGAGAACGAATGAACACAAATCTTGAATTGGAAATCACTCAATTACATGCCGAAATCTGCGCCGGATTGGCAGATCCGAATCGTATTTTGATTTTGTACGAGCTCTCCCAGTCCCCTCGCAATGTAACTGAACTGGCGACGAACCTCAAGATGCCGCAGCCACTGGTTTCACGCCACCTAAAAGTTTTGCGTGATCGCGGCATGGTGACCCCGAAACGCCAAGGCACCGTGATCCAATACACGCTTGCCGATGTGCGCCTTATTCAGGCGCTCGATCTACTGCGAGCCGTCATGCGGGATGGATTGGCTAAACGCGCAGAACTCGTTGAGGCACTGGCATAACGCGCCATAGCGCGCTCAAATTCGAAGGAGACCAAAATGATTGAAAAAAAGAACAAAATGACGCTGATCGTCCTAAGCGGCGACCTGGACAAGGTGATGGCTTCTTATATTATCGCCTCCGGCGCAGCCGCAGCGGGAACAGAAGTTGTCATGTTCTTCACCTTCTGGGGGCTGAAAGCCATTCAAAAAGAGGGCGGGCTCACCGGCAAGAGCTTATTTGGCCGCATGTTAGGTCTGATGAACCGCGGCGGCTTGAATGCCATCGGTCCATCACGCCTGAACATGGGCGGCATGGGTCGTTGGATGTTCAAACTGATGATGAAGCAAAAAGGTGTGACACAGTTGCCGGAATTGCGCGAAGCCGCAATCGCCTTGGGCGTCAAGCTGATGCCCTGCCAGATGAGTATGGACGTTATGGAGATTACCTGCGACGATCTCATCCCTGAAACCACCGAACCTGTTGGCGTTGCCAGCATGCTGGAACATGCACAGGAATCCAGCATTCAATTCTTTATCTAAACTCATTCCTCGCGCTGCGCGGAGTGACGCCTGGTGGTCGAGTAGGTCGAGCGTTCTTCTCGACCGTATCGAGACCAAGGCGCCACATAGACGAAGCGCGCACGGATCATAAGGAGCAAAAATGTCTGACACACCGAAACTCTCTCTTGATTTCAAAGGGCTGCTTTGCCCGATGCCGGTTGTAAAACTCGCGCAAGCGATGAAGCAAATCCAGGTTGGCGAAATCGTTGAAGCTGTTGCCACTGATCCTGGTGTTATGGCGGATATCCCGGCCTGGGCGCGTACGACCGGCAATGAATTAGTATCACTTGAGAAACAAGATAAAGTCTTCAAGTTTGTTGTGAAGAAGGTAAAGTAGTAAATAGGTATACAGGTAAACAAGTAAACACGTATCCAAGATATATTTACCTGTGTACATGTCTACTTGTGTACGGCACAAGGAGTCAACATGCTGTTTGCGCAACTGATAACACTTATAGGTCTTGCCTCCGGTCTTTACGGCATTTATCTTCGCTACGCTGAGATCAAACGCCTTGCCCTGCCAACAGATAAATCGCCCATCAAAGGGGATATCTCAGGTGGGATCAGGTATGCATTCACCACCGGTATGATGCCGTGGGCGAAAGAATCCACGCGCATTCACATGATTGCTTATCTGCGTGGGATCGGCTTCCACATCGGGATTTTCGCTGCGATCGGCACGCTGATCATCAGTCCATTTTGGGGATACCTGCCCCCGCTTCTTTCCTGGACCTTGTTCTGGATACTGTCCATCGGCGCCCTCCTGGGTGCGGCAGGCGGGATCCTGCGAATGGCAGAACGCAACTTGCGCGGTCTGAGTCTCCCGGATGATCATTTCGCTGTCTGGTTGACGACCCTCTTTATAACGCTGGCAGCTTTGGCACTCATGAATGCGGCGTTCATGATCCCAATGTATATTGTCAGCGCGGTGACGTTCGCCTATGTTCCGCTGGGTAAGATCCGTCACTGCCTGTATTTCTTCTTCTCGCGCATCTTCTTTGGAAAGTTCTTTGGGCGACGCGCAGTATTTCCACACGGTATGAATTACCGCGCAGCGGTAAAGTGAGAACATCATGACTGAGACTATTGAACTTGCTCTTAACGCTCTTGAAGCTCAACTGAACCAGCCGCTCGAAACTGCCCTGGAAGCCTGTGCGCGCTGCGGGATCTGTGCAGAAGCCTGTCATTATTATCGCTCTGAGCCAAAAGTGGAGCATATCCCGGCTTATCGCGCCGAGCAGTTGCGCAATGTCTACCGCTATGAGCATGATTTCCTGAGCCGCCTGTTTCCAGCCTGGACACACTCGCAGAAACTCACTGAACCAACCCTTGCGAATCTGACCGAAATCGCCTTCAGCCAATGCACGTTATGCCGGCGCTGCACGGTTAATTGTCCACTGGGCGTGGATACACCCTTGATGATGCGCGCCATTCGGGCTATGGCAAGTGCGTCCGGCACTGCACCTGAAATTCTGGTGATGCTGGCCGACGCCGCGATTGAAAAGGGCAAAGACCCTTCGTTTTATAAAGAGATGTTCCTCGAACAGATCAAAGAAATGGAAGATCAATTGCGCGACATCACGGGTGATGAGACAGCAGTGATTCCGGTGGAAAAACAGGGTGCAAAAATCTTATATGTTCCACTGGCTGGCGCACATACCATTCTTCCGCCCGCGGTTGTGTTCAATGCTGCAAAAGAGGATTGGACTCTCTCGATCTTCGAAGCCGCAAACTATGGTGTATTCCTGGCGGATATGAAGCGCGCCAAGGAAGTCGCCAAACGGATCGTGGATGAAGCGAATCGGTTAGGCGTCAAAGAAATCGTCATCGCCGAATGTGGACACGCCTACGCCTCTTACCGCTGGGATGTGCCCAATTGGTTCGCAGGTGAATTCAATTTCAAAGTACGCTCGTTGATCGACGTCGTTGCCGAATATCTTGCCGACGGCAAAATCAAAGTTGACCCGACTGCAATTCCCGAAGCCGTGACCTATCACGACTCCTGCAATCTGGCTCGCAATGGCGGACTCATTGAAGAGCCGCGTTTTGTGCTGAACAAGATCACAACAGATTTCCGCGAAATGACTCCCAATAAAGCCGAAGCGCTCTGCTGTGGCGGCGGTGGCGGCCTGGTCGCGCTGGCTGAATATGCCGAACGAAGGATCGCAGCAGGCAAGCCCAAGGCCGATCAAATCAGGAAAACGGGTGCCCGAGTCGTTGTTGCTGCCTGTGAGAATTGCCGCCTGCAAATCGGCGATTTGAATGAACATTACGATTTGAAGGTGCGAATTACTGCGCTCACAGATCTGGTTGTACGCGCGATGCGATTGCCTAAACCGCTGCCGGGTACAGAAGCCGAGCATTTGTTTGAAGGGGAAAAGGCTGTCGTAACGAAGGAGTGAGTCTACATAAATCAAAAGACCGCTGCTGAGGCGGTCTTTTTGTTTGCCATACTCAAGTCTTTGTAAGCTCGAGTAAATCTTGCGCCAAGGGCGGTGCAAAGAGCAACTCGATTATGCCGATTCTTTGCTTATACTCAAGAACAATTTTGTAAGAAAATATGCGGCAACTAAAGTAAATAGAATCAACGCAATGAAGAAACCGATGATTGCATAATTGCCTGAATTAAAGATCGGTGAGGGAGGCGGATGCATAACATTTTTAGCCGTTGAAAAGACGAGGCGCAAAATCAGGATGAACAATACGTTTGCAAGGGATATGACCCAGGGGAGGTTTATGAGCCATAAGCCGACTTGCAACAAGAGGCCTGTCACTGCAAAGATCAACGCCAGGCGAAAGCGCGGCTCGGCGAGGAAGAGTCCGTTCCAATTCGACTGCATTGCCCAGAGCGATAGCGGAAGATAGGTCACCCAGAAGAGGATGCCTGCCCGTCCGAGTGCAGCTGACCACTGGTGGAAGAGCTGGCGGCGCGTGATCAATGCCAGCAGGCCTGCCAGGCCGGAGGCAATAAAGGCCAATTCAGCCGTCAACACCCAGGCCCCGTGCAAATACACGATCCGTACATTCGCGCCCAGAGATTTCTCTTCAGGACCGAATAATGTCAGAAGAGCAATTACAATTAATGTAGCCAAGAACAAAGTGAGAGGTGCTTTGAAGCGCGCCATTCGCTGATTTTACTCCACAAGAAAGATTGCCATGTTATTATCTGTCAAGAGTGTCTGCATGCCGGACCTTGCCATTGAGGCGATTCTTGTAGTCTTCCTGGATAATTTCCTACGAGTTTCATGCCGTCCGCCCTGCTCACGTTTCTCAGCCTTCCTGCTTTTACCGGCGAGTGACCGGCGATAAAGCACTACCGGATCAGTAGAGGATCAGTACAGGATGAGTACAGGATCACTACAGGATTGTCGAGGTTGATGCGGAGGAGATCAGTAGGAGAAAGAAGCAGATTCAGATAGAACGGCCTAAAGGTCAGGCTTTCCCCCTGTCAAAGTTTTGCCAGGGGAGTCACAAAGACATAGAGAATATTAGAAAAACTATATGCCTCTGCGGTTCTCAACGCTTCGATTTAATTATACTCTGCTCCATGCAAGGATAGTTTATGAGTGACACTTCGACTTCGCTTGGTGCCGGCAAACCGCCTGCCAGTATTGCTTTGGAAAAGCTGAATATACCTCATCAGGTCTTTCAACATACAACTCCTGTGACTTCGTTTGAGCAGGCGGCCTCTGATCGAAATCAAAGGCCCGAACAAATTGTGCGCAGTATCCTCTTTCAAGTCCGGCCGGCTGAGTTCCTGATGATCCTTGTAGCGGGACCCGAACAAGTGGACTGGAAAAGTCTGCGCAAGCTGGTTGGGCGGTCGCGCCTGAGGATGGCGACCGAAGAGGAGGTACTGGAAGTCACAGGCTATCGTGTTGGCACCGTCAGTCCGTTTGGACTGCAGAATCGGGTCAAGATCCTGATCGATGCGAGCGTCCTAAAAGAAGAGGAAATCTCCATCGGGTCGGGGGTCCGCAATATGGCGATCATCCTGAAGAGCAGGGACTTGCGTCAGGCTCTCGCCGACGCGGAAATTGTCTCATTGACGGAGCCGCCTCATTCATCCTAGGTCCGACAGGAACTGATGTTTGTCAGCAGGGTTTACTCATAAGAGCTTTTCACGTGGCGTGAGGAACGATGACTACTCTACGAGATTTATTGAGGCTTGCCAGCCGTACATTTGCAATTGGCATAGAGCAATTGCCGAGTGTATTGTGCGACGCGGCAACAGTGGCCTATTTACTCCTGCGGGTCTCAGATTATTTAGAAGATAACGCAGATATGGCGGCAGAGAACAAAGTGAAGTTGCTGAAGGTCTGGGCGGAGATTCTGGCAGGCAACGCGGAAAGCGAAGCACTGACCAGCCAGATCCAAAATGCGGATACCTCCAACCCTGACGCAGTGGTTGCACAACATACAGCGGACATTTTGACTCGCCTTTTGACACTCCCGGAAGAAGTACAGGAAATTATCACCCATCAGGTCATTCACAGCACCCTGGGCATGGCGCGCTGGGTAGAGCGCGGTCCACAAGTCAACGACGAGACAGATCTGGATGATTATATGTTTGAAGTAGCGGGCCGGGTTGGCTATTTGCTAACCCACCTGTTTGCCTGGTATTCCTTTTCCATTCGAACCAGAAAAGATACACTCCTTCCGCTCGCCCGTGAATTCGGTTTGGCATTGCAGACCGTGAATGTAATTCGTGGTCTACGCAAAGATTACGAACGGGGCTGGGTATTTGTGCCGAAGAAATTTTTAGCGCAGGTCAATCTAACTCCACACGAATTGTTCCAACCAGAGTATCGCGCCGAAGCGATTCAGGTCCTGGATATGCTGGCTGATAAGGCCGAGCGTCATTTGCATGCCGCGCTCACTTGTGTCAAAACCTTGCCGCCCTGGCAGCACCGTATCCGACTTGCCTGCATCTTTCCACTCATGTTTGCAATCCGCACCCTGGCGATTAGTCGCCGGAATGCTCAAGTCTTTGAAGATGAAGCCAAAATTTCACGTGATGAAGTCAGACAAATCGTAACTGATTCAAAGTTGTGGGGGTGGTCGAATTTTTGGCTGGACAGTTATTATCAGAAGCTAAATGTTGTAGTTGAAAAATAGAATAATCGCTGCTCAAGTTAAGCGAAGCGCAGCTGGTTCCCAGGTAAAATCCTCTTGACATAATTCGGCCGGTAAATTATGATTAAAGCCAATAAAGTCTATTACTTCAATAGACTTTCAAGACGATCATGAGACTTTCCAAGCGTGGTGAATACGGTTTACGAGCAATGATCCGGCTGGCAGCCCCTTCCCGAAAAGGTGACGCCCCAGCCATGATGCAGATTAAAGAGATTTCAGAATACGAGCAGATCTCCCCTAAATTCCTTGAGCAGATTCTGCTCACACTTAAGAATGCCGGGCTGCTTCATAGCAAAATGGGGGTGGGTGGTGGTTATTATCTTGCCAGGCCGGCCCGTGAGATCACACTTGGCCAAATTTTCCGTATCTTGGATGGTCCCGTCGCTCCGATCAACTGTGTCAGCCAGATGGCTTATGAGCCCTGTGGCTGCCCCGATGAACAGACCTGCGGTTTGCGTCTGGCGATGAGTGATGTCAGGAATGCAATCGCGGATATCCTTGATAACACCTCCCTGGCAGACATTGCCAAACGGCAGAGTGCAATTCGCAAAAAATTGAACCTCAATTAGTTGCCCACAGGCGCGTAACAACGCGCTATTTTTATTCGACTGAATGTCTACTATTATTATAGGCTTTATAGAACACCAACCGCAAAGAGGCAGTTTTGAAGATAACAGTTCCTATGTTCATTGGGTCCAATCCAGTATATCTATCTAGGAAGAGGGCTGATGCATAATTTCATTGCTGGTATTTTTCGCTCGCCAATACTGGACAACCTAAAACAGTCTCAAGAGCAGAGTCTGAAAAACACGAATCGTGGGTTAGAATCCTATGAGCGGCTCACTCAGAACATCCCCAATGCGAAGGAAAACATGTCAATAATCCTAGACCAGCTCACGAAACGTTATGAGGGCCATCCGGTTGTTAATCGGGTTTCCTTGGAGATCGCAAGTGGCGAATTCTTTGTGCTGATTGGACCAAGTGGCAGCGGCAAGAGCACCGTCCTGCGGATGATTGCAGGTTTGAATCCGGTGGATGAAGGGCGAATCGTTTTACATGATCGGGACGTTACTTTGGCCAGCCCACAACAGCGCGGGGTGGGTTTTGTCTTTCAACACTATGCCTTGTTCCAGCACATGTCAGTCGCGGATAACATTGAGTTCGCACTTCGGGTCCGTAAAGCCCCAGTAAATCAGCGCCAAAAGCGGCGTGATGAACTATTGGAGTTGGTTGGGTTAGCTGGGTTGGGCGAACGTCGACCCGATCAACTTTCCGGTGGACAACAGCAGCGCGTCGCTCTCGCCCGTGCCCTGGCTCATAAACCGGATGTTCTGCTGCTCGATGAGCCGTTCGGCGCATTGGACGCCAAGATCCGGGTCGAATTGCGGCGTGCCCTCCGGCATATCCAAACCGAACTGGGAATTACAACGATCTTTGTCACTCACGATCAGGAAGAGGCGTTTGAGCTGGCAGATCGTTTGGGAGTAATGAACTTTGGGCGTTTGCTCGAGGTAGGAACGCCCAGTGAACTTTACCAGCACCCACAAACTGAATTCGTAGCGACCTTCCTTGGAACAACCAATCTGATGGTTGGAGAATCGACAGTGGAAGGGGTCCAGGTTGGTCCAGTCTCTTTCCCGGTCAATGCTGATTCAAAGCGAATTGAACAAGCTTCCAGCACACAGCGCGTGCAGGTGCTCTTCCGCCCCGAGGATGTAACCCTGGCTCTGCCAGACGAGACTTTGGACACGCCCGAATTGGGGAAAGGCGAAATTGAACAAAGCACCTTTTCGGGCTCAGTAGAACGCTTACGGGTACGGATGCCCGCTATTCCGGGTGTGCGCCCCATTGCCCCGCCAGTCGCATTTGGTGAGGATGCGGTTTTGATCGAGGCTGCCCGGACACAGGATGTAGCTCGTCGCTTTCCTCTGGAACCTGGAGATCACGTCAAAGTAGGCGTCCGGCGTATTCATGCCCTTGTCCATCCGGGGCTGAGCTTTTTAATCCTCACAGATGGCACCAGGACCTCTCAGGCTGCCTTGGACTTGGGTGGACAAATCGCCCGCCTTGCCCACGCGCGGGTAACGATATTGAGTTATGGCATGGATGCGGATGCACATGAAGGTCATCTGCAGGAGGCCAAAGAAAAGCTGGGCAGCGGGCTTGCTCAATTGGAGGTGCGCTCAACACCCCACACGCCCGATGGAGCAGTTGCCAAAGAAGTGGAACGCCAGCCTTATGATCTCGTTATCCTGGGGGTCGGCGAACTGGCAGCAGCGGGTCGTGTCGCTCTGGCTGAGAGAATCTTGAGGCTGGGTGATCATCATTTGTTGCTGGTTCCTGCGGAACATGCTGAACCAGCGCGCGCGCTGGTTTGTGTGATGAGCGGTGAACCGGGCAAGGAAGACGTACTCTTTGCCGGGCGTTTCCTGCGTCACCTGGGGGCACAGGCTACATTGATGTCCGTGATTACGGCCGAGGGAAATAACGGTGAAATCCATGAACGGGCACAGCGTTTCTTGACCGGCGGCATTCGAACTCTGGAGTTATTAAGGGTTCCAGCACAGACTATTATTCGGACGGGCAACGTGCATGATGAGATCGCGGAGCAAATGAAAGAAGGTGATCATGACCTGCTCATCCTGGGAGCGCCTCTTCCTCACGGAGGTGATCGGGTCTCATTAGAAGGGGTCGTCGGCCAAATCATCAAGGAAGCGACCACCCATCCTGTTTTAGTAGTCCGCTCGCGCTATGCCGCAGCTTACACTCATCGGTTATCAGGCGATGGGTACTATTAGTTCGGAGGAGATTCATTCATATCTCTCAAGGAAAGGTGATCCTATGAAAACAAAACTGCTAAAGGCTTTATGCGCTCTCATTGCGACCAGCTTGTTGGCCGCATGTGGGGCATCCGCGTCAAGCTCTGATGGGAATACTAAAAAACTGATTCTTGGAGCGTATACAACGCCTCGCGAAGCATATGGTGAATTGATCCCTATGTTCGCCGCACAATGGAAGGAAAAGAATGGGCAGGAAGTAACGTTTGAAGAATCCTATCTGGGCTCTGGTGCTCAAGCGCGTGCCATCGCTGAAGGATTTGAAGCAGATATCGCCGCACTCTCACTGGATGGCGATATTAAGAAAATCGCCGACGCCGGTTTGATCACTCACGATTGGCATACTCCGCCCTACAATGGCATGGTAAGCACCTCCATTGTCGCTTTCGCGGTGCGGAAGGGTAACCCCAAGAATATTCACGATTGGGCCGACCTTGCCCAGCCGGGACTTGAAATCCTGACTCCTGATCCCAAGACGAGTGGTGGAGCCCAGTGGAACATCCTGGCTCTGTATGGCGCCGCCTTGCGCGGTCAGGTAAAAGGCGTGGCAGCCAATGACGAGACGGCAGCCACCGAGTTCCTCAAATCTGTCCTTAAGAACGTGACCGTCTTCGATAAAGGCGCTCGCGAGAGCATCACCAATTTTGAAGCCGGAACCGGAGATGTGGCGATTACTTACGAGAATGAAGTCCTGGTCGGGAAGCAGTCCGGGCAGGACTATGAACTCGTCATTCCCACGTCTACAATTCTGATCGAGAACCCGGTTGCGGTTGTAGATACCTACGTCGATAAGCATGGGACGCGCGCGGCTGCGGAAGCATTCATCCAGTTCCTGTTCACCAAAGAAGCCCAGCAGGTCTTCGCCAAACATGGCCTACGCTCAGTCGACCCTGAGGTGGCCGCTGCGACCCAGGCGCAATACCCAGCGGTTACTGATCTCTTCACCATCGGCGATCAGTTTGGCGGCTGGAGCAAAGCCACGCCAAAGTACTTCAGCGATACTGGCATTTACACGCAGGCGATTGTCGAAGTCCAAGGACAATGACCGCTACTACTCCTCCGCTGACCACTCAAGAGACTGCCCGCCACCTCCCCTGGGGTCGGTGGGCAGTGCAATCTGCTGCCTGGACCTATGTTACAGTGATGTTGCTGATCCCACTCGCAGTCATCTTTCAGGATGGACTTAGAGATGGGTTAGGAGCGCTATGGCAATCCATTTCACTGCCGATTGCCTGGAGTGCGTTGCGACTAACCCTTTGGACATCGGCGCTCATGGCAGCCATCAACGCAGTCATGGGAACTCTGACGGCCTATGTCCTGGTGCGCTATCACTTTCCTGGTAAAGGGCTGTTGAATGCAATCGTCGATCTGCCACTGGCCATCCCAACATTGGTCACAGGGGTGATGCTGGTAGTGCTTTACGGTCCGCAAAGTTTTATCGGCGCATGGCTCAAGGGCCAATTGAACTGGCAGATTATCTTCGCTCCGCCCGGGATCATACTGGCGCTTCTCTTTGTCAACTTTCCATTTGTAGTGCGGGCAGTCCAGCCAGTATTACAAGGCCTGGATCGTGAATCCGAGGAGGCTGCTGCAACGTTGGGAGCTCCGTCAGCCACGATCTTTTGGCGGGTCACCTTACCGGCTTTGTGGCTGTCCATCGCCAGCGGAGCATTACTCAGCTTCGCGCGCGCGATTGGTGAGTTCGGCGCGATTGTCATTGTGGCTGGGAATATTCCTCTCCGCTCACAGACCGCGGCGGTCTATGTCTTTGGAGAAGTTGAATCGGCAAATAGACAGGGCGCCAGCGCGATGTCCATCGTAATGTTGTCTTTGGCTTTCAGCCTGGTTCTTCTCGTCGACTGGCTGCGTAAGCGCGGACAAAAGGACACCACAGAATGACGACCCTTGCCCAGCCCTCTACGAACGTGAACGCTGCGACCCAGCGCCCGGGGAATATATCGCAGTCAATTGCCGTCTGGCGCCAGCGCTTACTGATAGGAATTGTCATTGCCTATACAGGGCTGCTGATCCTGGCCCCCCTGGTTGCTTTGGTCTCAGGAGCTGTCTCCAAGGGGATCGGTGCAAGCTTCGCGGCTTTGAGCGACCCTGCTGTATTTTCTGCCTTTTTTCTCACACTCTCTATTGCTTTTATGGTCGTCGTTGTCCATGCAGTATTTGGTACTGCACTGGCCTGGGTACTGGTACGTTATCGCATTCGGGGACGCTGGTTGCTCAATGGGGTTATTGACCTGCCGTTCGCGGTCTCGCCAGTAGTTGTAGGATATATGCTCCTTTTGCTCTTCGGGCGCACCGGTCTGTTCGCGCCGCTTCTGGAAGCATTGAACATAAAAGTTGCCTTTGCCGTACCGGGTATGATCCTGGCTACGCTATTTGTGACCCTGCCGTTTATGGCACGTGAATTGATGCCGGTATTGGAAGCATTTGGTGTGGAGCAGGAACAGGCAGCCGCTACTCTGGGAGCAAATGGCTGGCAGACGTTTTGGATGGTAACTTTCCCGGCATTACGCTGGGGGTTCATTTATGGCGTCATTCTCACTTTTGCACGCGCCCTGGGAGAGTTCGGCGCTGTTCTCGTCATCGGAGGCGGGATCCAGGGGCGCACAGAGACTGTTACTCTCTTCATCTATCGGGCACTCGATGAACGCCAATACGTGGGCGCCTATAGCGCCGCCCTGGTCCTGGGTTTGTTATCGCTCATACTAGTGATTGGCACCGAGCTTCTTCGTAAGAAAGAGAAATAGTTGATCCTGTAAAGATATTCATAGACTTTCGTGAAATAAGATAGACCTCCGGCATAATGAACACTCGCCGGAGGTCTATTTTGTTCGAATAGAAAAGAGAGATAAAACCAACCGCAGGCTGTTTCTGCTCGATATTGCAAAGCCTTGCCTGCCTGGTTCTCTGGGTTTGCCATCGCTCGTCTTTCGCCTTTATCTCGCCCTGCCGATAAGCTGCCCATAGAGTGCCTAAATCCTGCCTATATGCTGCCTATATCCTGGCTATATCCTCTCTGCGTTCTGCATTCGCTTCAGATCCGCTATAAAATGCTGTGAAACGCCTGCCCGGGCAGCGAGTAGCAAAGCCAAACTTTTGATGAATAGATTTGGACTCTGGTGAGTTTGCTTTAAAGTTATAATCGCCCTACATCGCACGTTCTTTCTGCTTTGACGATCTCTTCTCAAAAGGACGATCACTATCACATGGATCCTCATATTCTGATATATGTTCTGGTGGGGTTTATTGCGCAAATGATCGACGGCGCACTGGGTATGGCGTACGGGGTAAGCTCGAACACCTTTTTGCTGAGTTTGGGCATCCCGCCTGCGGCGGCTTCCGCCAGCGTCCACATGGCAGAAGTCGTCACGACCGGCATTTCCGGTTTCTCACATTGGAAGCTCGGCAATGTAGATTGGAAACTTGTGCGTCGTTTGCTCCTGCCCGGTGTCATTGGTGGTGTGATCGGCGCTTATTTGTTGACCGCGATTAATGGGGATGTCATCAAACCTTATATCGCAGCTTATCTTCTTTTTATGGGCGGCGTGATTATCTATAAGGCTTTTACAATGAAATCGGAGCATAAAATAGATGATTATCACGGTCCACGCGTCAGCGTGCTGGGTTTGCTCGGGGGCTTCTGTGATGCAATCGGGGGTGGTGGCTGGGGACCTGTGGTCACGTCTACGCTGGTAGCCCATGGAAAGCACCCACGCATGACGATCGGTTCGGTCAATTTCTCTGAGTTTTTCGTCACACTTTCCGAGTCGATCACCTTTGTTCTGGCGTTGAGTTTTGGTCAGTACTGGCAAATTATCCTGGGCTTGTTGATCGGCGGCGCGGTTGCTGCTCCCATCGCAGCATTGCTGGCACAGAAACTCCCCATCAAAACATTGATGGTTGTCGTAGGTATCTTGATCATCCTGCTCAGTATCCGCACGATTTATCTGGCAATTTAGCAGCGGTTGGTACAGGAAGAATTTAGTCTTTCATCATACTTATCTAAGAAAGCCCAACCAGCCCTATCCGCCGCTATCGGGCTTTCGGTTTATAATCCATTGTATGAAACGTATTGCTCTGCTATTTTTCCTGCTGAGCGGATTGCTACTAGCGTTTCAATCTGCCTACGCCCAAAACAATCAGCCACTTGTTCTCGTGATGACTGCCGATGGACCCATCGGGCCGCCCATGCTGGAATACATCAAACGCGGGGTTCAAACCGCAGAACAGCGTGACGCCGAAGTGCTGATCATCCAACTCAATACGCCGGGCGGTGACCTCCTAACGACACTTGACATTATTGCAGCGATCCGCGCCAGCCAAGTACCCGTCGTCGTGTATGTTGCACCGAGAAATGCAATCGCCGGGAGCGCAGGCGCCATGGTGACCATGGCTGGGGATGCCTCTGCCATGGCGCCCGAAACAGTCATCGGCGCATCCAGCCCGATCAGTTCATCGGGAGCGAATCTCGATTCGGATGCAAGAGCCAAAGCGACCAATGCCTCGAAAGCCTCGATCCGTGAATTTGTGGAACCGCGCGGAAAAGAAGCCCTTGCGCTGGCCGAATCCATGATCGACGAAGCCAAAGCTGCTACAGCCAATGAAGCTCTTCAAGTCCATCTGATTGACTTTATTGCAGAGAATACCGGCGATTTGCTCAAATCCCTCGACGGTTTTACTGTGAAAGTCAACGACCAGCCACGTATTCTGCATACTGCGAACGCACGCACTGAACCCCTCGACATGAGCTTTATCGAGCAGTTCCTGCTTCTGCTGACTGACCCTAATATTGTCTTTACTTTGCTGTCCATCGGCACGACGGCTCTCCTCATCGAAATCTCAAGCCCGGGTGGATGGGTGGCAGGCTTCGTTGGCGTGGTCTGCCTATCGCTGGCAGTATATGGATTTGGCATCCTGCCTGTCAATTGGTTTGGCATTATCTTCCTGATCACCGCCTTCGTGTTATTCATCCTCGACATCAAAGCACCCACACACGGCGCGCTGACGACCGCAGGAGTGGCATCCTTCATTGTCGGCGCGCTCGTGCTGTTCAACTCAGCCGGCACTCCCCAATTCCAGCGCGTCTCTGTGCCATTGGTTGTAGGTTTTGGAATCTTCCTTGGGCTGGTATTTTTCGGGATCCTCATGTTTGCATTGCGCACTACACACGTGCCGGTCAGCGTGGGGGTGCAGTCATACATCGGTAAAACAGGGACCGCTCGAACGTCTGTGCAGGAAGCGGGCGGACAAGTCCAGTTGGGGTCAGAGCTTTGGTCAGCGGAACCCATTCCAGGCTCCGAAACAATCGGTAAGGGAGATAAAGTGGAAGTCGTCGAAGTGAAAGGGTTACGCTTGAAAGTGAGAAAGATAAACTGATTATGCCTGTTACCCCTACAAGAGACCGGGTCATCCCCGAAACCAATGCCCGCCCATTGCGCCGCCCCGAATGGATCAAGGTACGCGCGCCTTCCGGCGAGACCTATCAATGGCTGCACGGACTGATGCGCAAGAAGGAATTGCACACAGTCTGCGAAGAAGCCATGTGCCCGAATTTAGGTGAATGCTGGGGAAGCGGTACTGCAACATTTTTGATGCTTGGTGATGTCTGCACTCGGACCTGCGCCTTCTGTGATATCAAACACGGCAAGCCGGCGTTGATGGATTGGGGAGAAGCCGAGCGTGTGGCGCAAGCTGTGAAGGCTATGGAACTCAAACATGCGGTCATCACTTCTGTGAACCGTGATGAACGCAGAGATGGCGGTGCGCCGATCTTTGCCATGGTCATACGGCGCATTCGCGAATTGCTGCCAGGTTGTTCCATCGAAGTGTTGATCCCTGATTTCAAGGGTTCGCTCGAAGCGTTGAAGATCGTCATGGATGCACGCCCTGAAATTTTGAACCACAATGTCGAGACCGTGCCGAGATTATTCAAAGCCGTCCAACCCCAGGACAACTATGATTGGGCTGCCGCGACCTTGTCCAACGCCAAACAACTTGACCCGGAAGTACTGACCAAATCAGGCATTATGGTGGGGCTTGGCGAAGAGATGGACGAAATCAAAGCTGTGATGCGTGACCAGCGCTCGTGGGGCGTGGATATCCTGACCATCGGTCAGTATCTGCAACCCAGCAAGAAGCATATGCCCATCTCACGCTATTACACGATGGAAGAATTTGCCGAACTGCGCGACTATGGAAAAGAGATCGGCTTCAAGTGGGTGGAGTCGAACCCGCTGGTGAGATCGTCCTATCACGCCGCGGAGCAAGTCCGGGCATTGAGTGTAGTGCATCGCAAGTTGTATGGAGAAAACCAGTAATTAGTAACCAGTGATTAGTAGTCAGTAGCCCGTTGACCCAAGGGTCAACGGGCGTTTTTTTAATCTGAATTAATCTGCATACGCTATGATACTTTCCAAGAAACCCGCCCAGGGTTTTTTTGAATCCCTTTACCGTTTTTTATGGAGGTGTTTATGAATATAGCAAAAGCTAAAAACCAGGCGCAGCTCGCTGACTTCACCACAGATAGGCGCGTGTTGCTGCTGAGTGGAATGGCTGTCATTATTGGAGCCATCGGTTCTCTGGTGGCTTACGTGCTCGTGTGGCTGATTAACGTTTTCACGAATCTCGCCTATTATCAACGTCTCTCGGCACAATCGGTTTCCCCAGCCGGGAACCATCTTGGGCTCTGGGCAGTGCTTGTTCCAGTCATCGGCGGACTCATCATTGGGCTGATGGCGCGCTTTGGGTCTGAGAAGATCCGTGGGCACGGCATCCCCGAGGCGTTGGAAGCGATCCTTATCGGTAGCAGTCGCATGGAACCGAAAGTCGCGGTACTTAAGCCCATCTCGTCGGCGATCTCAATTGGCACAGGTGGTCCGTTCGGTGCAGAAGGACCCATCATTATGACCGGTGGTGCGTTTGGTTCACTGTTTGCACAATTTTTCCATCTCACCGCAGCAGAACGCAAAACGCTCCTGGTCGCAGGTGCAGCGGCTGGTATGGCAGCGATTTTTGCAGCGCCTGTAGCGGCAGTCTTGCTGGCGGTTGAACTGCTTTTGTTTGAATGGAAACCGCGTTCATTCATTCCCGTCGCGCTGGCAGCAGGGGTCGCGGGTGCGTTGCGGGTTGCATTTCTCGGCGCGGGTCCGATTTTTCCCGTATCCCTGCATGCGCCGCTCAACGGCCCAGCACTTTTTATCGCTTGCCTCGTCGGAATTGCTGCTGGTTTAGCTTCGGGCGTTTTGACGACCCTCGTTTATTTTTTCGAAGACCTTTTTCAGAGGCTGCCGATTCACTGGATGTGGTGGCCCATTCTGGGCGGACTGGCGGTCGGCATTGGCGGACTCATTGATCCACGGGTGTTGGGCGTTGGCTATGACGTGATCCACCAATTACTGCGCGGCGAAATTGTCGGCGCCGCAGTAATTGGCTTGTTGATTGGCAAAGCGCTGGTATGGGCAATCGCGTTGGGTTCCGGTACCTCAGGGGGTGTATTAGCACCGCTGCTTATCATGGGCGGCGCGCTTGGTGCGTTTGTTGCCCACTGGATCCCGTACGGCGACACGAGCCTATGGGCACTCGTCGGCATGGCGGCAATGATGGGTGGCACGATGCGTTCACCGCTGACCTCGATGGTATTCATACTCGAACTCACCCATGACCTGAACGTGCTGCCGGGACTCTTGCTTGCGTGCATCACTGCCGATGTTGTGACCGTCCTGCTCTTGCGGCGCTCCATTCTAACGGAAAAAGTCGCGCGACATGGGCATCACATTCTGCGTGAATACGCAGTGGATCCCTTCGAACTCTTGCGCGTGAACGATGTGATGGACAAAGACCCGGTGACCATTCCAGCGACACTGACCGTCATGGAGTTCTCGGAACGGATTGCCCACGGCGATCCGTTAGTAGCTCGGCGACAAGGCACGCCCGTTGTAGATGCCCATGGTGCACTGGTAGGACTCATCACGCGCAGTGATATTATCTCCGCCCTGGAGAATGATCCGCGCGGTGAACTCACTGTGCTGGAGGCTTGCAGCCGTAATTTGATCATTACCTTTCCAGATGAACCACTCAAAGAGGCGGTCGCGAAAATGCTCAAGAACGGCGTCGGGCGCCTGCCGGTGGTTAGCCGGGATGACTCACGCCAACTGCTTGGTTATCTGGGTCGCACGGGATTGCTCGAGGCACGCTTGAGGAAAATGCAGGAGGAGGAGCTGCGTGAACGGCGCTGGGGTGTAACAGGCACGGTAAAGTAAATCACCCGGCTGAGTGCCACACAGTCGAAGCGACGACCAATAACTCCCGTTCTTATCGTCTATGGAGTCTGGTATAGCGCCGCAGGGCGTCGGCTCTTCAGGATCGGCAAGATATCCGGTGAAACATAGTTGGAAATATGTAAAAGAGCATTCAACACGCTCGACCGATCAAAGAGACTGGCAAGAGCCAATCTCTTTGATTTTGGAGCAAGAATGCCCAACTGCGCAAGCCCATAATTTGTGATGAAGAAACATAGCATATAATTCCTTCAAACGAGAAATCAGATTATCAGTAAGGAGATGTTTAGCATGCCAAAGGATTTTGAGATCAGTGGTCCCGCGTTCATTGCTCTGATGGGGCGGGATGTGGCCGTAGCAGCAGACTTCTACGAAAAGAAGCTTGGCTTCCGGCGTGATCCTGAAGTCTTTCCCGGAGCGGTCGCGTTCCTGACTTATCTGGCTCCATTCGCAGTCAGGCAAGCGCCGCCGGACGGATGGACTCAGGCTGGGTAGTTCAGGGGCTTAGTGACAATAACCTTCTCTATTAAGGAATTTCATCTTTTTAAATCATTCAACTTGAAAGGTAACGGAGATTGACTTAAATGAATACGACCAACCATTATGAAACCCTCGATCCTGAGAATTGGGAGGAAATGCGGGCCCTTGCTCATCGCATGGTAGATGATGCCCTCACCTATCTGGAAACGGTGCGTGAGCGTCCTGTCTGGCAACCCATTCCCGACGAGGTCGCCGATCAGTTTCAAGCACCGGCCCCACTCGAACCCGGTGGTGCAGAAAGGACTTATCAAGAGTTCGTGGATACCATCCTGCCCTACCCCATGGGAACCATTCACCCGCGCTTCTGGGGCTGGTACATGGGCAGTGGGACAGTCCTGGGAGCGCTGGCTGATTTTATGGCAGCGATCATGAATTCCAACCTGGGCGGCGGCAATCATGCTGCAAATTTGGTTGAAGAGCAGGTGGTCAATTGGATGAAGGAACTGCTTGGCTTTCCGCATGACTCGAGCGGTCTGCTTGTCAGTGGCGGGTCCATGGCAAACTTTGTCGGCATTGCGGTTGCCAGAAATACAAAAGCGGGATTCAACGTTCGTGAGCTTGGAATGCAGGCTGCGCCGCAACAGTTGACCGTTTATGCCTCCACGGAAGTGCATAGTTGCAACCAAAAGGCAGTTGAATTACTGGGAATTGGCAGCAAGCATTTTCGGAAGATCCCGGTGAGGGATGATTTCACCATCAACCTCGACCTATTGAAACAAACGATTGCTGCCGACCGTGCGGCGGGTTACCGTCCCATCTGTGTGATCGGGAGCGCGGGTACGGTCAATACAGGTGCTATCGATGATTTGAACGCGCTAGCCGATCTGTGCAGGGATGAGGATCTCTGGTTCCACGTGGATGGTGCGATTGGAGCAGTTGCTGTGCTCGCAAAAAACGTAAGACCTCAACTTGCCGGGATTGAACGTGCAGATTCCATTGCGCTGGATCTCCATAAGTGGATGCACGTGCCCTTTGAGGCGGGCTGCGTCATCGTCCGCTCCGAAAAGGCCCATCGAAATACATTCTCTCTCACACCTGAGTACCTGGCGCACGAGTCACGTGGACTGGCAGCCGGACATTGGTTTAGTGACTATGGCTTGCAGTTGTCACGCCAGTTTCGCGCCCTCAAAGTCTGGATGTCCGTCAAGGAACATGGTCTGGATCGCTTCGGACGCATGATCGCTCGTAACGTTGAACAGGCGCATTACTTTGGCCAATTGGTGGAGAATGAGCCCAATATGGAACTGCTTGCGCCGATCGGCATGGATATTGTTTGCTTCCGCTTCAACCCCGGTAGGCTGGACAATGAACAACTGAATGCCTTGAATAAAGAGATCCTGATGCAACTGCATGAGCGGGGCATTGCCGCGCCCACCTACACCACTTTGCAGGGCCGCTATTGTCTACGTATCGCCATTGCCAATCATCGCAGTAAACAGGAGGATTTTGACCTGCTTGCCAGAGAGGTCGTCCGGATTGGCCGGGAGATGGTCGCACAATTTCAGTAATCAGTGACCGGTAAGCAGTTTTCCGAAAAACGTAACTTCCGTCGTTCAAAATACGATGGAAAGAATAGCCAGTATACTTGGTCAGCTTTCCAGAACGCCTGTTATCACGCATGCTCAACCCAATCTGTTGTATTCTGCCAACCCCTCCGGGTTGGCAGAATTTTCATCTTATTTGCCATTTGCCCACGATGCGTATATAATCTCCACACTTATTCAACGGCTCTCGCGGGATTTTATTGGTATTTGTCCTAATCAGCCTATCCAATATCAACTCCGCTTGTCCATCATTGCCCCATCAAACCTGGAAACAAATACGGAAAGCTATGATCTGCACACGAGCACTCAAGCTTTATGATCAATCCCTCCTCAATCATCCTTAAGGAGATTTTTTGTGACACCAGCAAAACGAAACAAACCAATAAAGCTCCTGCCCAAAGCCCCAACAGGGATTCCAGGTATGGATGAGATCACCGGTGGGGGTTTGCCTAAAGGCAGGCCCACGCTAGTAGCTGGCGCAGCGGGCTGCGGCAAGACGCTCTTTGCCATGGAGTTTCTGGTCAATGGAGCAAACCAGTATGATGAACCTGGCGTCTTTATGGCGTTCGAGGAAAACGCCCAGGAATTGGCGCAAAATGTAGCCTCACTAGGCTTCGACTTGAAGGATTTGATCAAAAAAAAGAAACTCATCATTGATTACGTGCGGATCGATCGCAGCGAGATTGAAGAGACAGGAGAGTACGACCTGGAGGGACTGTTCATCCGGCTGGGGCATGCCATTGATACGATTGGCGCCAGGCGTGTGGTACTTGATACAGTGGAGGTGCTCTTTTCTGCTTTGCCAAACGAGGGCATACTGCGCGCCGAACTGCAGCGCCTGTTCCGCTGGCTGAAAGATAAGGGTGTGAGCGCGGTCATTACCGCCGAACGCGGTACCGCAACCATGACCCGCTTCGGCCTGGAAGAATATGTTGCCGATTGTGTGATCCTGCTCGATCACCGCGTGAATGAGCAAATGTCCACACGGCGCTTGCGGATCGTCAAATATCGCGGCACGTTACACGGCACGAACGAGTATCCCTTCCTGATCACCGAAGAGGGCATATCCGTGCTGCCCATTACGTCTCTAGGGCTTGATCACAAGGCCCCCGCTGGGCGGTTATCCACAGGAGTTAAGGAGCTTGATGATATGTTAGGAGGGAGAGGCTATTATCGGGGCAGCAGCGTCCTGCTCTCAGGTACGGCCGGAACGGGCAAATCCAGTCTTGCGGCTGCATTTGTAGAGGCGGCTTGCCGGCGTGGCGAACGCTGTTTGTATTTCGCCTTTGAGGAATCTGCCGATCAGATCCTGCGGAACATGCGCTCCATTGGGATTGATCTGGCACCATATGTCAAGAAGGGGCTGCTCCAGTTTCAAGTGGCGCGGCCCACAACGTATGGGCTCGAAATGCATCTGGTCACGATGCACGAACTGATCAAAAAATACAAGCCGGAGATCGTTGTGCTCGATCCCATTACCGACTTCTTCGTGGTGGGCAGCAGTGCTGAAGTCAAAGCTGCCATTACGCGGATCATTGACTTTTTGAAGACCAACCAAATTACCGCCCTTTTCACCAGCTATACAGAGGAGAATATGCCCAATGAATCCGTTGTAGGCGTTTCCTCTCTGATCGATACCTGGATCAGTCTGCGCAACCTGGAGAGCAATGGAGAGCGCCATCGCGGCTTGTTTGTCCTCAAATCTCGCGGCATGGCACATTCCAACCAAATCCGTTCCTTCCATTTGACCGACGAGGGGATCAAGATCGGCAAGCTGGACCTGGCTGGACAACGAACAGAATTCAGCCCAAGCTAAGTAGTATGTGCAAAGCATCTTTCGGCATTGAGTGTGTTGTAATCATAAGGAAGAAGGAGAACAGGAATGACGCCATCAAAACCACGCTCACAATCTCAGCGTCCAAAGAGGGCCTATGAATTGCGGCTTTACGTCGCCGGGCAGACCCCTAAGAGTCTGACAGCGTTTGCCAACCTGAAGAAGATCTGTGAGGAGCACTTGGCAGGACAATATCATATTGAGGTGATTGATTTGCTCAAACAGCCGCAATTGGCCAGTGGAGATCAAATCCTTGCGATCCCCACCCTGGTAAGGAAGTTGCCCGAACCTATCAAGAAAATCATCGGTGATCTCTCGAATACAGAACGCGTCCTGGTTGGGCTTGACTTGCGTGAACAGAAGTAAGTACCAGAAAGGTTGAGTGATGACGAAGAGAAGCCAACCCCACAAGCAAAGTGCGGATGAGACGGCCAAATTGAAAAGTCGTCTCGAAGAGACGGAAGAGACCCTGCGCGCCATCCGCCAGTACATGGTCGATGCCTTTGTGGTGACCCGCGCCGACGGTGAGCAAGTCGTGACCCTGAACGAGGCAGACTTTCCATATCGTATGATGGTTGAGTCGATGAATGAAGGTGCAGCGACATTGATCCCGGACGGATCAATCTTTTACTGCAATCCACGCTTTGGTGAGATGGTCCACCTGGGATCCGAAAAATTGATCGGCGTTCCATTCCGGGACCTGATTGTGCCGGAAGACCAGGATGCTTTCGATCTGATTTTCAAAGAAGCTGAGCAGAATGGCAGGCGAGGCGAGTTTTGCCTGCGAAGCACCAAAGGGAAGTGTGTACCGGTTCAGCTTTCTATATATCACCTTGCAACAGATAGTGCCCACAATATCAGTGGGATTTCTATTATCGCTACGGATATTAGTGAGCGTGTCCAGGCTGAGGCGAAGATCCGCTCCCTCGCTTCCAAACTCACGCTGGTGGAGCAGGAAGAGCGGTTGCGCATTTCTCAAGTGTTGCATGATGATCTGCAGCAGCGTCTCTTTGCCATGAAGGCCCAGTTATCCTTTCTGAAGGATATCGACAAGCAAGATCAGCTCTCAGCCGATGTGTATGTAGAGCTTGATCAGATTCAGGCCTCCCTCTCCGAAGCTATCGCCATTACCCGCAACCTGAGTATTGATCTCAGTCCGGTTGTCTTGCATGGGGAAGGCCTGGCGGAAGCCATGACCTGGCTGTCGTTCCGCATGCGGGAGCAGTATGGCTTGCAGATCGATCTTGAGTCTAGAGAGGACTTTAGTCAGCTTGATCATCATATGCGCATCCTGCTATTCCAGTCAATTCGTGAATTGCTCTTTAATGTTGTCAAACATGCTGGCGTATTAGAGGCAAAGGTCACTCTGGAGCAGACCGATCGGGGTGGGCGCATTACGATTAGCGATGAGGGCAAAGGCTTTGATGCGGGAGCAGTACTGAAGGACCCGAAGACTCATGGGCTCTTGATCGTTCGAGACCGCCTGAACCTGCTGGGCTGCCGCATGGAAGTGATATCCAAACCTGGCGAAGGGACGCGTGTTGTGATTGAAATCCCGATCGAAAGGGCCGAGGCTTGACCATGTGTTTGATAATTATCGTGGAAGATCACAAGCTCATATCTTAGTAAGCAGCTTACTGCAGGGGAAAGCTAAAACTCATCAATGCTTACAACAGGCAAGCCGCTGTTCATCGCCGTCCTGAGTAGGCGGCTTTATAAAAATATTTTCAAGTGATATTTTGGATGGAATCAAATACCGAGAGGCTAGCGATGAGATCTATTCTATGGCGCGGTTTTCTCTTGCCAGGGCACGAAGTTTGCCGGGTATTCTCTCAAGATTCCCACCAGTATGTAGAAGGAACCGCAGCCTTCTCTCACGAGCAGCAGCCCTGCCAATTACATTATCAAATCCTCTGTGATGCAGACTGGCGGACACTTTCTGCCCAGGTGGATGGCTGGCTTGGAATTACCGTCATCAGTATTCAAATCAAGACCGACCTCACCGGTCATTGGTGGCTGAATGAGATCGAGCAACCGGAGGTAGAGGGTTGTACCGATGTCGATCTCAACTTCAGTCCCTCGACCAACCTCCTGCCTATTCGCCGTTTGAACCTGGCAGTTGGCGAAGCAGCCGAGGTCAAAGCCGCCTGGCTGCGTTTCCCAAGTTTTAGGCTCGAACCGCTGCCTCAGCAATATCGCCGCCTGGACGAGAACACCTATCGCTATGAAAGCGCGGGCGGTCAATTTGTCGCTGAGCTCAAAGTGAATTCAGCAGGGCTTGTGGTTGATTATCCCGGGATTTGGCAGGCCGAGGCCACTTCCGAATGATCGTTGGTCCTGAGCGCAGGTATTCTGGGAGCCATCCTGGCGTTGATCTTAAGCAGGTTGGAATGGGACCAGGACCAATAGTTATCCCCAGAGTCACATCCACCGGCAGCTGAGCTGCCTTTCAGCTGTATCCCTGGTTCAGTATGCCATAACGTTCCTGATTACAAATCACAGATCCATATTTTGACTGTACGAGGACGATTTCAATGTCATCCCGGTACAGGGCGGCAAACTGCTCTTCTTTGTCAAAGTGTTCAACAACTCGAAACCCTAATGGTTGAGGCAAGGCGCTGCGGCGATGTGGAACGCAAGCTTGTGATATTGATCTCTATTTGTGAATGGCGTCCAGCGTGATCTTCTTCGCATAGATCCGGCAGATCACCCGCCGCTCATGTGCTTTCTTTTCCACCGGAAAGACATACCCATAATATTGAGGGTGGTCTGTGTATTCCCTGGTGATTTGATCAAGATGTTCGAGTGCCTGCTCTTCCACTAACTCGGCCACACCCCGGATTTCCATGTAACGCGACGTGTCTTCAGGGTCGACAACCAGCAAGGAGACTTTTGAGTTTGCCAGCATATTCTTCCCTTTTTGACGTTCCCGCGTGGTATTGACCCGGGCACATTCGCCGTCGAAGTCACACCATACCAGGCTGGACTGGGGTTGTCCATCGGGCATCATCGTCGTCAGCACACCGTGGATCGGGCGTGTCAGCAAATCAAGGTGGCTCTCGGGGATCGGTTGATTCATACGGCCTCCAATTCCTTGTGCGTGGCGTCCAGTGCGACGACATGGGTGGGAAGGATCTTGCACAACACCGGTGTTTCTGTCTCCTTGAATTCGGCAGGGACGCATTCCCCAAAATAGGGTCTCCTACCGGTATACAGTTCAGAGAGTCCGTCCAAATGTTCCAGCGCACCTTCTTCGGTCATGTCTACGACCGTCCCGCGTACTTCAAGATAGCGTAATGGTTCACGCGGGTCGTAACATAACAGGGTCACTCTTGGGTTGGCGCGCATGTTCTTCTCTTTCCGGAAGCCGCGCATGGTATTGACCAGCACATGCACGCCATCGTAATTGCACCAGACGACGGTGGTCTGAGGCTGCCCATCTGGCATGATCGTGGTCAATGCAGCAACGCGCGGACCGTTGATCAAGTCTTGATGTGATTCGGGGATTTCAATTGTCATAGCCACCTCCGGAATCATTTTATATACTTTGGCGGCTGCTTGACAGTGATGAACGTAATATTCTTATATAATAAGAAGAGGTCTTTAGACTATTCAACGTTCACGAAGATGGTAAAGAGATGATTTCTAACAAGCTCAAGGGAGCGATCCAATTATTTCGACCGGAACTTCCGTTTGCGGCCGGTGTTTGCGTTGTCCTGGGGGAGATGATCGCGCTGGGTAAGTTTCCGCCTGTCTGGGAACTATGCCTGGGGTTCACCTGCGGCTTCTTTCTCTCAGGTTCAGCATTAACTCTGAACGATTATTTTGATATCGAAGTGGACAAGATCAATGCACCTAATCGTCCGATCCCTTCCGGACTTCTCACTCCTTCGGAGGCGATTCTCCTGACCATGCTCGCGACTCTGATCGGGCTCAGCGCAGCATTTTTCATCGGCCAAGTTAGCTTTCCTGATCAGTGTTGTCTTCTGGGTGGTCGGCGTTCTGTATAACTGGAGGTTTAAAGCCAATGGCTTATGGGGGAATTTAATGGTCGCTGCCTCCGTTGCGATCACATTTATCCTGGGCGGGATTGCCGTTGGCCAGCCATTGAATAAAATCGTGTGGTTCTTTGGTCTCACCGCTTTTTTGATCGACCTGGCGGAAGAAATCGCGGGCGATGCAATGGACATGGAAGGAGACCGCAAGCGAGGCTCATTGTCCATCGCGCTTACGATGGGGCGAGACAAGGCCCTAGACATCAGCGCTTTTCTGTTCCTCCTCGTGGTTCTATTAAGTTATGTGCCTTTTGGCTCTGGTTGGCTGGGAATGAGTTACCTGCTCCTGGTTTGCGTTATGGATGTCACAGTCATTTTCTTTACGCTCAGGCTCCTGAAGAGCCGAACATCAGCAGAGGGCAGGTCGGCAATGCGCGGGATCTACCTGGGGATATTATTCGGAATGCTGGCTTTTATCGCTGGTCAATTCCTGATTTAAGGTGTAGACTGGGGCTGTCATTCGCGGGGACTACCTATCGCTCCGTCGCCACGAGCATCAGCTTTCCACGACAATTCATTCCTAATTCCTCCCTTCAATCCTGTACTAATCCTGTACTGATCTTGTACTGATCCTGTAGTTATTCTCCGGTGCTCTTTCCTGAAGGAGTTGTGGAGGTATCGCATCTCCACGGAAAACGTAATTCTTTAGGGTCTGTTTTATAATATGCTTATTACCGCTCGTCTCATAATTAAGTTTACTTTTCGGCTCAATTTGTAGATCTATATCGCAATAAAAAGTAAAGGAATTCTGCGGCACTATGTAATTGCATCATCGAGAGTGATTTGTCACATGTCTCATGCCAGGCGCAAACATCAAACAAATCTCGCGGCGAAGTACCCGCCTTCTCCACCCTGTTCCTGTGAGGTCTGTCGCAGTTATTGCAAGCGTCCGGGCTGGTGGACGGTGGATGAGGCTGCCTGCGCCATTGTGGCCGGGTACGCCAAACGCATGATGCTCGAGATGGCTCCCCAATTTACATTTGGTGTCCTGTCGCCCGCCTTCAGGGGTTGTGAGGTGAAGTTTGCCTATAATGAATATGCCTCGGGGGGCTGTACCTTTTTGGTGGATGAAAAATGTGAGCTGCACGGTACAGGTTACCAGCCGCTCGAATGCCGTTATTGCCATCATGAGCGCATTGGGATGGGCCCGTGCTGTCACGCGGACATTGAAAAGGATTGGAATTCCCCAGCCGGACGTGCCTTGGTCGTGAAGTGGTCCCAAATAGTGGGTTTCATGAAGCCGCGAACTTGATATCGTGGATTGATAAAAAGGTCATGTTTGCCGGTTATGCCTGCGCCGCACTCCTTCGAGCGCTGCCGCTTTG
>DATGYJ010000552.1:0-4710 GCA_035298105.1 Anaerolineales bacterium
GGGAGGATACGTTGGTACTTGCAAATCGGTTTCGCTGACAAGTTTTTATTCCGGAAGAAACCTGGGGTGAGCAGTTCAAAACACTGGTTTTAATCTTAAAAGCCAGTGTTTTGATAAACTTTTGCTGCCTATTTTCACAAATGATCTCACAGGAAGGCAAAAGGAAAAGTTGATTGATGACTGGTATTGATATTGTCACCATTGAGAAGATAACAGTCCTGCTTTTGTTGATTGCCTCGGCGGTTGCTGTGCTGGCACGACGACTACGGATTCCGTACACGGTTGGTTTGGTATTGATTGGTCTGGCATTGAGCCTGCTGAGTTCAACCGAAATCAAGGTCTCACCTCAAATCATTCTGGCATTACTTGTGCCGCCCTTGATCTTTGAAGCCGCATTCCATCTCCGCTGGGATGATCTGCGCCAGCATTTCTGGTTAATTCTATTGCTCGCGATCCCGGGCGTAATCCTGACGACCTTGTTCGTTGGCGGAGTGGTGGCCTGGGGTACCGGGCTGACAATCCAGGTCGCCCTGGTGTTCGGCGCGCTTGTCTCTGCTACAGACCCGGTTGCCGTGATAGCCTTGTTCCGCAGCCTGGGTGTGCCACGCAGGCTGCAAGTTCTGCTGGAAGGCGAGAGTCTGTTCAACGATGGGACCGCGATCGTCATGTTCAACTTGATGATTTCGATTGCATTGGTTGGACGATTTGATCTGGCAAACAGTGTCCGCGATTTCATTACGATATCGGGCGGCGGCGTTCTCATCGGGATCGCTCTTGGGGTGCTCGCCTCACAAGTGATCAGACGTATCCAGGATCCACTGGTGGAAACCACATTGACTACGGTGCTGGCGTTCGGATCTTATCTGGTCGCCGAGTATTTTCACGTGAGCGGTGTGCTGGCGGTCGTTGCAGCAGGGATCACGAACGGAAATGCGGGACCAAGCGGCATGTCTCCTACAACCCGGGTGGTCGTCTTCAACTTTTGGGAATATTCGGCCTTTATCGCCAACTCCTTTATTTTTTTGTTGATCGGTCTGACTTTTGATCTGGATGTGATGATTGCAAATTGGCAGGCGATTATCTGGGCAATCCTTGCTGCCCTGGCGGCCCGTGCTCTTAGCATTTATGGATTCTCGTTTTGGGGACGCCAGATCCCGAGAAAATGGAAACATATTCTATTTTGGGGTGGATTGCGGGGCGCGATCACTCTGGCACTTGCATTGAGCCTTCCCGAAACCGGACCACTCGCCCCGGTACGCGGCAGCCTGCAGGCAATGGCATTCGGCGTTGTGCTGTTTACATTGCTCGTCCAGGGATCTTCCACTGACTGGTTCATTGAACGATTGAAACTGATCAGGCGTTCACAATTTCAGGAGGAGTACGAACTACGTCACGCACGCTTTGTGGCGGGACGCGCCGCGCACGATTATCTGCGCCGTATGACCCAGCGTGGACTGATCTCTGAGCATACCTGGCAAAGACTGTCTCCCCTCATTCAAAAGCAAAATGAGGCACTCATAGAGTCGATCCGGGAGGTGATGATCTCCGATCCGGCGGTGGAAGCAGAGGATCTTGAGACTGCACGCCGCGAAGCACTGCGTGCGCAGAGAACTGCCCTCAGAGGGCTGCTGCGCGATGGAGTGATTTCCGAATCGAGTTATTCGGTTCTCATTGATGAAGTAGATTCAGCGCTCATGCAGGAAAATCCGGCCTGGCCCGAAATCCCGCAGGAGGATTGATGAAGTATGGGTTGAATTCGGTAAAAACTTCTGATAAGATGAAGTTATAGAAAACATACTTATGGAAACTTCAATTCACCTCTTGTTGTTTGCGGTTGTGCAGGAGCAGGACCAAGACACAGCCACGCGCGCGCTCGAACAACTGCGCCTGCCGGTGGTACATCTCGCCAGTGCAGGTGGATTTCTGGGTCGTCGCAATACGACCTTACTTGTGGGTCTGCAAAAGGGCCGTGAAGAGGATGCTCTCAGGGCTCTCGAAGAATCGTGTCGCCAGCGCATCGAGTATCTGACCCTGCCCCTGGAAGGTTCGCCTCTCCCCATGCCGACGCCTGTTCCCGTTACTGTGGGCGGCGCGACCGTTTTCGCGTTACCTGTTGAACACTTTGAAGAAATCTGATCGGCAGGAGTATTCATTATGAAAATGATCATTCTCATCGTCAAAAATAGTGACTCAGACGAGATCACCCAATCCCTGACGTCTGAAAAATATCGTGTTACGCGCATCGCCTCTACAGGTGGATTCCTGAGGAGTGGGGTAGTGACCCTTCTGCTGGGTGTGAGAGATGAGCGGGTGGAGTCTGCGCTGGAACTGATCCGCAAAAAATTGACGCCTCTGCCGTCGGGCGAAAGACGAGCTACTCTTTTTGTGGTCCCGGTGGAGCGGTTTGAGCAGGTGTAACTCGCGATAAACAGTAGCAAACAATTAGAACGTCCCGAAGGTCGCCTGGGTGAATGGAGTTCGCCTTGTGAAAAAACCTTCGGGACGCTGTTTATGTGAAGTAACTGATGTTACGCACCGTCCCGAAGGTTTGCACCGCCAAATGCTGATTGGATGAAAAATTCTTCGAATCGTGGTCACGGAAGTTGGATTCCAATAACCTTCGGGACGTTCTGCGTAAGGTGAGTGAGGTCAATATGAGCAAACCCTTTAGACCCCTGACTGCTTTTCTAATCCTGACAATTGTAGTTCTGGCTTGTGCTGTGCCGATTCCGCCTGTGGGTCAACCCACGCAGAGCAGCGGAACGAGCATACCACCTGCTTCACCCAATCCTAATGATGTGGGGACTGCAGTTGCCATGACATTAACGGCGCTGGTCCCTGCCAGTGGTAGTGCTACCGCCCCGGCGCCTAGCCCCGGCGGGTCAACCGATATACTCCCGCATACTCTGTATTATCTAGGTGCCGATAGCGCCGGGCTACTGCAAATCTTTCGGATCGAACGCGATGGAACTACCCGGCGACAAATCACGTCAGAGACTGTCAATGTAAGCGATTATGACGTTTCAGCGCTCGATGGCAGTGTCGCTTATATAGCGAATAATCAATTGTTATATGCCAATGCAGATGGCTCAGAACGCCGTGTGCTGGTAGACGGTGGTTCCCTGGACCCGAACAATCCATTTATTAACAGTATGAGCAGCCCCGTTTTTTCACTCGATGGACTCACGTTGGCTTACGGATATAAAGGCTTGCAGATATACGACTTTTCAACGGGTGAGAGTGAGCTCCTGATTGAGAATCAGGTTGACGATGCAGGGGGAGGTCTATTTACCCCACGTGAACTATATGCGCCGGAGCGCTACTCTCCGGATGGAACCAAACTTCTGATCACACTTAGCTACTATGAGGGTTCCTCGTCTGCAGTTTATTATCCCGTTACGAAGGCATTGGTTCGACTGGATGGCGGCGAAGGCGCCTTGATCTGCTGTGATGACGTGGAATGGTCAGCCGATAGTTCAAGCTTTTATGCAGCCAGCTCCAGTTCTGGCATGTTTAGTTCAGGGTTGTGGAAAATCGACGCCGCGACGGGCAAAGTATCTACGCTGATCCCCGGAGGTTCAGGCGGAGATAACTTCAATGCAGCCAAGGAAGCCTATCTGGCGCCGGATGGTCAGTTATATTTCTTCTTTGGGACGGTGACCAGGCCTGAGGGGCTGTTTAGCCGTGCGCCTTTGAAACTGGTCCGTTCTGCACCGGATGGCGTGACAGGACGGGCGACCCTCAATGGAGGCGATTTCCAATTACTGAATGAAGCTTTATGGGCGCCTGATGCGAGCTTTGTGATCGCAGCGCTTGCAGCCACACCGGAAATCTACCAGGGCGGGCAGGCCGAGGTTGTCTATGTGGATGGCAGACCAAATGTGGTCTTAACGCCGTTTGCCCAGCAAATGAAGTGGGGACCGTAAACATAATGGAGCATAAATCCGAACTTTGAGAAATCGGTCGCTGACATCCTATTCCTGCTAGGAGTGCGGGCGGTTCAGGCCGCCCTACTTTAGAGACGGGTTAACTGCGAACTTGAAGTGAATGCGTGGCGAGAGAGCAGTAGAGGATGAGTACAGGATCAGTACAGGATTAGTACAGGATTGTCGGGGGAATTCGGGGAGATCAGGAAGGAAAATACAGTTTGCCAGACAACCGTGAGCAGCCCCCTGATTGGCGTTTCACTCATTAGACCCCTCTCGGCTTGGAAAAGTTCCCGCCCTCACCTGGTCCGCTTTGCCAGACACCTGCGCCGCGGTGCGGTGTTCCCACACTTGCCCGCTTTGCTCGGCCAATTACGGGCAGCTTATCGTTCAATTCGTTCCCCATCCCTGTAGTCTTCCGTTTCTTAATACTCTCAAGCATGGCAAGTGCCGCGCTTTGAGCAAGTTGCGCTCTGCGGCTTTTTACTTTGCCAGCAGGTATTCATCAAAAAACTTGATGATCCGCTTGGTGTACCTCGTTCTGTAATAGGCATACATATTCAAATGCGGAACGTCATTTTCCGTCCACAACTGGCGTGGCTCACCTGCCGCCTCATACAAGCGTTGGGCTGAGTCGAGCGGCACCATTCCATCCCGCAGGCCCTGAATGAGAAAGACCGGGCGCGGGTGCCATCCCTTGGACGTCCGTACTATTGATTGCTCGAAAGTCATTGTCTATCAGATACAGCGCGCTTCGATTGCGTACGGCGCTAAGGCGCCAGTC
>DATGYJ010000553.1:0-10158 GCA_035298105.1 Anaerolineales bacterium
CGGCCGCCAGGCCGACGGGGCTGTTGCACACGTCGAGGCGGTCGAGCTGTGGGTAGTCATCCACCACCTCCTTTCCCAACCAAGTGGAGGATGCCACATTTCCTGCTCAATGGGTATATTGTTAATGAGCAACTAGGGGTAAAACCTTACAAGCAACTACAGCCAATCCGACCTACTGCTGGCGGTTCATCACGGCAAATCCCACAGAGTCCTTCGGGAGTCCTGTAGGACAAGCTGACTTGATTCTTGTAATGAAATTTTAAGGTTAATCCCCCGAGTGTCCTCTTGTATTCGCCCTGCCTCCTGTGCTAAAATTTCTACATAGATTACGCTATATGTACGGGGATGCAGCGCAAGAACGCCCACATCTGGCGGTCACAAATGTTCTAATAATGGAGTGGTTAAAACAATGCGGTGTCCATACTGCCAGTATCACGATTCTAAAGTGCTCGATACTTCTCACGACAGCCATGGTGGCATTCGCCGTCGGCGCGAATGCTTCAAATGCGGACAGCGTTTCAGCACATACGAGCGTCCCATTCTAGCGACGCCTTTGATCGTCAAGCAGGATGGCACCCGTGAAGAGTTTGACCATGAGAAACTGGCCCGCGGGATTCGGATTTCATGCGTCAAACGACCGGTCTCGGCTGCAGATATCGAACGGTTGATCGGACAGGTTGAGTCTCAGTTACAACAAATGGGCAAGTCCGAAGTGTCTTCACGTGTTGTCGGTGACCTGGTGATTGATGGTTTGAAAGAAATGGATCAGATTGCATACATCCGTTACGCGATTGTCTATCTCGGTCTGGATGATCTCCATTCCATTCGCAAAGAAATCGATCATTTGCTTGAAAGCTAACTAAAGTGACAGTGACTTTTCCGCCCTCGGCGGAGTGTCTCTGTCTTTTTTTGTTTATCTCCGCCCTGAGCGGAGCGGCGAGCGTTTTTCGAGACGCGTAGTCGAAGGGTTGATTAGGTGAAAAGTTTGTTTATTTAGGTTACTCGCCCTTCGACTGCGCTGCGCTCCGCAGGGCATCTTACGCCCCCTGACCTGCACTTGCCGCTGCGCGGCTAAGCGCAGGCGCACACCTGCCCTGGCGGTGCCAGGGAGTGTCGGTCAGGACGAAAAAACTGTTTAGAGGAGAGTGTACTATGGCAAGTAGTAAAACAATAACCCCATCCGCATCTGCGAAAGTACATAATGGATTACTTCCCACGCCTCCCATGCCCAGGGGATTGCCAAAGGCGAATTTGACCGATAACGCCCGTCAGGTGTTGATGAAGCGTTACGTCCGGCGTGGGGATGATAGCAAGCCAGCGGAGACGGTGGAGGAAATGTTCTGGCGGGTAGCCTATCATGTCGCCAAGGTCGAAGAGCAGTGGGGCGCCGATGTGCAGAAGCGCACGGTGGAGTATTACCATTTGTTATCCAGCAAGAAGTTCTTCCCGAACTCGCCGACCTTTACCGGCGCAGGCACTCCCCTGGGACAGCTGGCGGCATGTTTCGTTCTCAAAATCACTGATGATATGGGACGTGATTCGGCAGGTATCTTCCAGACTTTACGCGATGCAGCCTTGATCCAGCAGACAGGCGGCGGCAATGGATTCTCCTTCTCACGCTTACGACCGGCAGGTGCATTAGTAAAATCGTCGGCAGGGCAGGCTACCGGACCGATTGGCTTCTTGCGGGTGTATGATCACGCCTTTGGGGAGGTGGCCCAGGGCGGCTGCCTGCTCCCTGAAACACTCGTGTTTACCAATAAAGGTTTGTTGCGCCTGGATGAGATCGTTAATTCGGATATGCCTGGCTGGCAGGAACACGCTCTTTCTGTCCCAACAGATGAAGGTGTGAAACTATCGCCGCGTGGTTATAACAATGGGGTGGCCGATGTCCTACGTGTCCATACTCGCCAGGGATTGAGCCTTACTGGGACGCCCAATCATAGAGTAAAAGTCATGACGGACCGTGGGCCCCAATGGAAGGAAATTCAGGATTTGACCAAAGGAGATTGGATCGTCGTTCGCCTTGGAGAACAGAAAGGTCAGCTGCAGGCTCTAAAGAAACCTGTGCAAAAACATGGCAATCAGGTCATGCCGCAGCTGCCCAGTATCCTTGACGAAGAATTCGCCTTCTTCCTGGGGTATCTGGCTGGCGATGGGTTCGTCGCGCAAGGTGAAGATGACCGGCGGATAGGTGTCAGTGTTGTCCACACTTCCTATTTGATGGATGAGATGCCTCATCTCATGGGGCGGCTGTTCAATGTCAAAGTCCATAAGATGCAGAAGCCGGATGATGCTTCCGCCACGTTCGTGATGGACAACCGCGCCATAAAAGAATTCTTATTGATGAATGGTTTGGGAAAGCACACGAGCCGGGATGTTTCTGTCCCGCGCTTGATTCGCCAATCTCCAGCCAATATTGTTGGAGCATATCTGCGTGGTCTATTTGAGGCAGATGGCGCATTGTCGCATGGATATCCCAGCTTGATGACAACCTCATCACGACTTGCTCGTGAGGTAGCGACCTTATTGGTTGGGCTGGGTTGCCCTGTCAGTATTCGAACGACTTCCCCAGGGTTGGACCGCTGGGGCGACTCTGAAACTTACCAGGTGCGCATTAACTCTACGATCGGTTTGCAGAACTGGCGTGAGAAAATCGGCTGTGACCAGCGCTCCCGTTTTGTGGCTGCTCATGCCTGGGAAAGTGACCAGCGTAGAGAAAGCTCCTATGTTTTGCCGAATCCCAGATACTGGCTGCAGCCTGTTTTGGATACTATTACTCTTGAGCAAATTGATAATCAGGGGAGGGGCAGAAATATCAATTTCCGATCAACAGAACCGCGCTTGCGCCGCCAGGTCTTACGCTACTACCGCGACGAGCGCAACTTCACCCGCTCTGGCTACGAGTTGCTCAAGGCAGCGCATCCTGAGGTATTTGCACACGCTCCCTCGGCCGATCAACTCTGGTTTGTGGAAGTTACCGGCGTGCAAGAGGCGGGCCAAGCCCTTACCCTTGACCTTGAAGTGGCAGACAATCACACCTACCTGGCATATGGTATGGTGACACATAACACGCGCCGAGGCGCCAATATGGCAGTCTTACGTGTGGATCATCCTGATGTCGAAGAGTTCATTACTTGCAAGACAAATGAAAACCATATCACCAATTTCAATATCTCTGTTGGGATTACCGATGCCTTCATGAAAGCGGTGAAGGAAGATGGGGAATGGGATCTGCGTTTCCCGGATATCGCCTCCCCCGAATATCGCAGCGCCAGCGGGACACTGGACCAGATGGAAGCGGCCGGTGTGCCCATGCGTGTGTATAAAAAAGTCCGGGCCCGCGACATATTTAATAAGATCGTTAAACAGGCCCATCATAATGGCGAGCCTGGCGTTTTGTTTTTGGACGCGGCCAATCGGAGCAACCCTGTGCCGCATTTGTATCCACTGGAGGCAACCAATCCGTGTGGAGAACAATGGCTCGGGCCAAATGAGAACTGCTGTCTCGGTTCCGTGAATTTGAATGAGCACTGCGGACCTGACGGTACTGTAGATTGGGAAACGCTTCGCCAGAGTGTTGTATTAGCGACGCGCTTTCTCGATGACGTGGTGGAAGCCAACGCCTACGTCCCGGCGGTGCCGCAGCTGAAGGAAGCCGCTCATCGCGCCCGCCGGATCGGTCTCGGCATTATGGGGCTGGCGGATCTGATGTATCACGTGGGCGTGCGCTACGGCTCCAACGAGGGACAGGAGTTCGGCGCCCAGGTGATGGAGTTCGTACGCTATCATGCCATGCAGACCAGCATCGAGCTGGCCCGGGAGCGTGGCCCCTTCCCTGCCATCGAAGGCTCGATCTATGATATGGACAATATGACCTGGACGCCGCCTCAGTCGCTGGTTCCGTTTGAGCATCGCTGGAGCAGGCCCGAGGTCCAGTGGGATGCGATCGTGGAGGGGATCAAAGAGCACGGCATCCGCAATGCCGCGCAGACCACGGTCGCTCCGACCGGCACGATTGCCACGGTCGCCGGCTGTGAAGGCTATGGCTGTGAACCTGTCTTTGCGCTGGCCTACATCCGGCATGTCAACGACAACGGCAAGGACCTCAAACTCACCTATGCCAGCCCACGCTTCGATGAGGCCTTGAAGAAGCTGGGCCTCGGCGAAGAGAAGCGCCAGGAGATCGTCGAGCAGGTCATGCGCCAGGGGACATGTCAGAATATTAGAGATATCCCTCAGCCGGTGCGCGATACGTTTGTAGTCTCGGCCGATATCACTGCCGAGGAACATGTACGCATGCAGGCCGCCCTGCAAGCCTTTGTGGATAATTCGCTCTCGAAGACAGTCAATTTCTCTGAGACTGCCACGGAAGAAGACGTTGCCAAAGCCTACCTGCTGGCCTGGGAACTGGGCTGCAAGGGCATCACCGTGTATGTGACCGGTTCACGCGAGAAGGTGGTGTTGGAGACCAAAGCCACCGCTGAGAAGAAAGATGCTTCCGCGCTGAGTGCTATCGCTATCGAAGCGCCATCTCAGTCCAAGCCCGAGCTCGCTCCCACGTTCTCTGCTGACCCGAAGAAGCCGCGCCCGCGGGCTCTGACCGGCAAGACCTACAGCATTGAGACGCCCGTCGGTAAGGCGTTCATTACCATCAACGAGAATGGCGGCGAGCAGCCCTTCGAGGCGTTCATCAACACGGCCAAGGCAGGCTCGGAGACTGCAGCGGTCTCAGAAGCGATCGGGCGTCTCATTTCATACATCCTGCGCATGACCTCCCCCACCAAACAGACGGACCGCTTGCGTGAGATCGTCCGGCAATTAATGGGTATCGGCGGTGGGCGTTCTTTGGGGATGGGACCGAACCGGGTGCGCTCCCTGCCCGATGGCATTGGCCAGGTATTCGATATGTACCTGCGTGACAAGCGCAGCGGCCCTGCGGAGAAAGCAGATGCACTGCCCTTCATGGAAGAAGAGAAAAAGAATGGCAATGGCGGTGCGCTTTCGGTGGGTCATAAGATCGAGGAAGAAGTTGAAGCCGCCTTCCAACCCCTGAAGATCGGCGACCTGTGCCCCGAGTGCGGGGAAGCCGCCGTGGTGAATGAGGAGGGCTGCCGCAAGTGCTATGCGTGCGGGTATAGCGAGTGCTAATTGATAGAAAATGTTCCGCCAGCAGTTGAACTGCTGTCGGAACAAGAGCTATTGATTACGGAGCAGAACGTTGTGATTATTACCCGACCGATTGTATAATTGGATTAAAGGTGACCTATGACTTCTTTTGAAAAGACTCTCCTCCGTGAAGTGTCGACACTGCCGGAATCTCGCAAGGCGGATGTGCTGGCATTTGTACGCTTTCTTAAAGTCAGTTTGCCTGATGAAAAAAGGGTCAGAGAGGAATTCAAGGGAGCCCTGAAAGACGCACGCGCAACTGCAAAGAAATATAGAATTACACGGAAAGACATTGATGCCGAAATTCGCGCCGTACGGGAAGGCAAATGAAGCGAACAGTCCTCGATACAAATATCGTCATCTCCAGCGTGTTGGGCGGCGCGCTGGTTTTGATTCTGGACAAGTGATATTCTTAGTGAGTATTTTGAAGTCCTTAATCGCCCCAAATTCAAACTCAAGCAAGAAACAATAGACAAAATCACTCGCTACCTTTATCAGTTTTCAGAATTTGTCGTCCCTGAGGAGCGAATTGAATTTGAGGTGGACGGCGCAGGGAGCACCTGGGGTCCAGAAAGAGTTGGTTATTTTGAATATGGGATTGTAAGCCTTGTACGAATACTAAAGCGGGCGGCGAAAGTCGCCCGTTGTTCATTCAACCGATAATCAGATTACAGATTGGGCACGTTCACGCCCAGTTGTGACAGGATGCCTATCACAACCCCGCCCGGTATATTTTCCACTTGCGGCGCGTGATCCAAATCGACAATGACCAGAACCAACAGGTCGAGGCGCTATACGTATACCGGGCAGAATTGAGCTCAAATGGACATCTCCTTATTTGGGGGTCCATTTTGGAACGCCACTGTGGGGGCAGGTACTGTACAAATGCAATACCGCATAACTTACTATGGTTCTGCTGGTTCTGGTGGCAGGGTGAACAAGCCAGAAATTCTCAGCCACAGACACCTGCATGATTTGCCTAGCAAATCACACGCAGGTGCAAGTGTTTCACCGACTGCCGCAGCTTGGCGCGGCGTCACTGATCCTTTGGACAATTCGCGCAAATTCGTGACATCGTACCCGCAGGGTACATCGTGCCCGCAGGGCAATTCCGTGGCAAAAGGTTTGGAGCGTCCTATTCCTGGAGCGCTGAGAAGCAATCGTAGTAACTTTTGCGCTATTGCGTACAAATGAGCTGGACCGGAACTGATACTCAGGATGGCGCACACCCTAAATAAGAATTTTAACTATTGTTCGAACTTCTAAGAATCAGATATAGGGTATTAAGCATCCATACTCTGATGTTGAAGAAAAGCCAATTCTGTAGACGAGGCTTCGCCATTTGCCCAACGCATAAAATCCTCGACCAAACACTCACTGGGCGAGCCGCATGAATTACCTGTGTCCAGATGATAGGTGTTGAATGTGACGGTCTGCCGGCTGGTTCGCAATACTTCACGGGCGATCCTGCGATCGTTGTTCACATAGAATTTTCCAGCGATGACATCTTGGTTTTGTAACACGGGATGCTCCTGTCTACATTAAAAAGGTACGCGCAAGAATTACGAACGCGAAGAGGAGTTTCTTATGTCGCCTAAGACTTTGGGGTTGGAAATAATTATAGCTCCCATAAAGAACCCTTGCGTGAATTTAACTTAAGTAATGGGTGTGCAAATATTAATATGACAGGCCTCTACGATGGAAGTCTCGTGCTATACTTTTCAAGATCTTCCCCACTCTGTCACGGCATAAAACTAACAAACATTCGTTCGGCGGCTCGTGATCCGTGCCGCGCTTTATTTATCACTACATATTGGATCTGGAGGAACCATGGAAATAGAAAGCGGACCTATTAATGAAAATGAGGAACGCAGGCAAGCTGACGTAGAACGGGTCTATCGCAACGCTCAAATCGCCGTCTCCTGGGAGCCGAAACTGTGCATCCACGCCGGGTACTGCTTTCGGGGTCTGCCGGAAGTCTTCCAGCCCGAGAGCCGGCCGTGGGTCAAGGTCGATGCAGCGACGGCGGAGAAGATTGCCGAAGTGGTGATGACCTGCCCAACGGGGGCGCTGCACTTCGAGCGGCTCGATGGTGGTCCACAGGAGCCGCAGCCAGAGGAGACAACGATCCAGGCACGGCCCAATGGTCCCCTATATGTCCGAGGTCACCTGCGGATTACAGGACCAGGCGGTCATCTCATTCGGGAGGACACCCGCATAGCGCTTTGCCGCTGTGGTCACTCCGAGAACAAGCCCTTTTGTGACGGGAGTCATCGTCGAGTTGGGTTCCACACCACGAACCCATAGAAAGTCCTGATCTTTGCGCAAAATGATGATCCAAGGTCCGGGATCAGAATGGGCCGTGCATTCAAACGATAGGCAGGTTACATATTAGGCATGTTCACGCCGAGCTGTGACAGGACGCCCATCACACCGCCGCCCGGTGTGTCTGACACTTCCAATTGCGTCAACTTGCCATTCTTCACGGTAAAGGTGCTGGGCTCAGCCGGCATGGCTACTTTCTTCCCACTGGCAGGGATCGCCGGCAGGCCTGGCATGGGCAGCTGCAATTCGCCCGTCTGCGTGCCGGTGATGTGCAGCATCACCTTGACCTGATCGCCGTTCTCCTGATAATCGCTGGCGTTGAATTTCCAGTCGGGCATGGCTTTGAGCATCACCGTCATCAAGCCGATGAACTCGCGCTTCCCAACCGGCATGGGAACCGCCCCGGACATATTGAAGTCATCCGCAACCATGCCTTCCAGTTTCCCGAAGTCACCTGCCTCGGTAGCGGCCAGACCCTCTTTGACAACATCCATTGCACTCATACTGTTAATCTCCTCATAGACTGAACTGATAAAGAATGTGTGGTGAGCAGCTCACCACGCGGGTCATTATACCCTTCACGGTCACACATCTGGCTGATTTGCCTAGCAAATCACGGGCGGTGCCACCATGGTCCCCGAAGCGTAGCGAGTGGGAGGGAGTGTCGGCGACGCTCCGCAGTGGCGTACGGGCCAGGGGGTGTGTGAACGGGGGCGTTATATAATGTGGCGCAGGGTGGCTGCAAGAGTGGATGATTGTATGGGCTTGCCCGATATTTTCACCACCGGGAGCACAGACGCTTTGCACGCAGAGAAAGCCCTTTAAAAATCTCTGTGTTCTCTGTGCTCTCAGTGGTGAGAGAAAAAAATAGCCTATTCTGTTAGCCGCTCTCACACTCCCCCGCGGGCCTTCTCATCCGAAATGACCCCGGGAGAAAGGCGCCGTTTGAGTTGTTGGCACGCATGGCTCGAAAACCGGCAGACCATATTTGGGGGTAGATTCGTTCAAAAGAGAGGAGCGAGGGATCAGCGAAGGATGAGCGAAGGAATAACGAAGGAATAGTTTCGAAAAAAACCGGCTTTTGGCGTGTAGACCTCCCCTATATGTGGGGGTCAGTATTGTACAAATGCAGTCCCGCATAACCTCCTATGGTTCTCCTGGCTCTTGGCGGCAGGATGAACAAGCCAGAAGTTCTCAGCCACCCATTTTCACTGTCCGGCAACGTTGAGAGATACTGTTGTCTTATCTCATTAAGTTTTAGCTGCTTGCCTCTCTTACTTTGAGAAAATCCCCTGTTATAGATTAGATTTCTCTACTTAATTGTCGTATAATTTCTTTATGCCTGAATGGATTGGGAAAACGATTGGAAAAGTTCGAATTGAAAAACTTCTTGCCCGCGGGGGCATGGCGGAGGTGTATTTAGGCACGCATCTCAACCTGGAACGCCCGGTTGCCGTCAAAGTCCTGCACAGTTACATTGAAGAGGACCCCGTCCCGCTCGAGCGATTTCATACGGAGGCCAAAGTAGTCGCGGGCCTGCGGCACCCCAACATCGTCCAGATCTTTGATTTCGACGCCATAGACGGACACCCCTACATCGTAATGGAATATTTGCAGGGTCCCACGCTCGCGGCCTACCTGCGGAGCCTGCATCTACGGAAAAAACGCATCCCACCCGACCAGGTGGCGCGTCTCCTCAAAACATTGACGGATGCGATCGATTATGCCCACAGGCAGGGCATTATCCATCGGGATATCAAACCAAGCAACATCCTGCTGCACAACAAAACGGATGAAATCCCCCTGGATAAACCCCTGACAAATGATGTGGAAGCCGTTGTGACAGATTTTGGACTGGTGCGCGTCGTGAATGCAGCCTCACAAACTACTTCCGGCATGATCACCGGGACACCGGCTTATATGTCTCCTGAACAGGCGCGTGGCGATCAGGTCGATCATCGTACAGATATCTATTCTCTTGGCATCATACTCTATGAAATGCTGGCAGGCCGCGTCCCCTTCGAAGCCGATAGCACAATGACTATCCTTCATATGCAGATCCACACGCCGCCGCCAGCCATTCCGGGACTCGCCCCTGCCGTACAGGCAGTCCTGGATCGTGCCCTGCTAAAAAATCCGAATGACCGCTACCAGACTAGCCAGGAGATGGCGATTGACTTTTATTTAGCTAATGGCATGACTGCGCAGGCAGAAATCATCCGCGAGCCTTTTCCCGTAATCACTGCGCCGGTCAAGACGACCATCGAGACTCCTGCGTCAACCGAGCCAGAGCTGCGGGCAGAGCCACAACCGCCCTCAAAGTCAGAGCCGCGGATAGAACCGAAACCATCGTCAAAGCCAGCTCGCAGCAAGGCCTGGATGGGCGTGGGGTTATTAGCCCTGGTTTGCCTCTCACTCCTGGCGGTGGGCGCATTGCGGTTCCTGCCAAATTTCCTCAAACCAGCTGAGACCGCGACGTTGAGTCCGGTCATACCGAATACCGGCATCAGTTCATCGCCAACAGCAATCGCAGCCCTGCCTGCAGCGGACGGGATGGTGGAAATAGGTGCCGGGACATATGAGGTAGGTCTTTCTCCCGCAGACGATTATCATGTCGCTCCCATCACCCTCACCTTGAAGGATTTCTGGATCGACAAGTACCAG
>DATGYJ010000554.1:0-3164 GCA_035298105.1 Anaerolineales bacterium
ATCAGCCACTGTGGCTCCAGCTGTGCCTGCCGCGGTATCAACTGCATCAGATACTGCTTTTGCGGCCTTTTTCTCTGCGTCTGACTTGGCAGCATCATTCTGAATCGCGGTTGCAGCATCGTTGGCTCCTTTTTTGGCAGCAGCAACATCTGCTCCCGCAGTCGCATCGGCGACAGTTTTGGCTACTATAGCTACACTCACTCGCTCTGCTTCTGAAGGGTTGAATAACCGCACAATCACTGCCTGGCTGCCACCGTTCAGATAAAAATCGCGCACGGTATAGCCGAGTTTACTTTCAGCCCATAGACCACCGAAGATGCGCTCAAAGTCGCCGAAGTTATTGATCGTTGTCGCTTCGTTCACCGGTCCGCGCGCCGCACGGCCCACGAACGCGGTGATCGAGGTGGCGACCCCAACAATGGTTCGTACGCCGCTGGGGATTTCTTCGACGTAGACACCTGGAGAGGTTGGCGTTACTGGCATGGGAAACCTCCTTTATAGGGAAACATATGACTTGTGAACAGAATCTCACCGCTGTGCCTTTAAGTATGCGGCAATAAGAGTCGGCACATCTTTGAGATTTGAGAAATAATGACGTTCGCCCTCAGGGACGGGCGTAACATGTCCCCGCCAGATTGCCCGGCGGTTTTTGGCTACTGGCTCCTCTCGCCACACGCGCACAATGAAGGAGAGGATATCTGCTTCACTGGAAACATCGTGCTCAACGTCCGGGGTATATTTAGGCAAGCTCATCTCCTTGCGCGAAAATGGATTAAATTATGATAGCGAGGCTATATATCATGAGCGTCTCTTGGACGTCTCCCCGATGTCTCCATTTATAAAGAACAAAAACGGACTGCTTCTATCACAGTCCGTAAAGAGTTGGTCGAGGAGACTGTTTAACTCTGGTCCGCTACTGCGCCCCCCAACGTGAGCACTTCCTCCTGAATTTGGTGCTCAAGCCTGCCTAAAACTTCCGAAACCTGCTCAAGTTGGTTCATCACATCCTTCAGTTTCGGCGTCGGAGCAATTGTAACTCTTGCTTTGGAAATCACTTTTTCCCCCGCCAATAGAGACGGTTTGAAAGTATCAAAGCGAATTTGTGCATACAGTTGCTTTGTCACTTCAGAGGGTTCAACATCTAATTCATCGCGAAGTGCAATTACACAGCGCTCATATTGATGGAGCGCCTGGGTCCGATTGCCAGTCATAACATATAACCGCATCAACTGACGATGGGTTCGCTCATAGGCATGATCATGACTCAAGATTTTCATACCATATGCTAGCCCATCCTCGTACTTTTGGTGAAGCTCACAATACTGGACAAGTTTATCCAAAAGCAACAAGTACATAATTTGGAATCGTTCACGTTCAAAGGCACACCAATCTTGATAGCACCCTTCGAGAAGATCGCCTTTATATATATCCACCGCGTATTGCATTAATTGGTGATCACGCGTGCTAAGTGCCTGCGCGTTTTTCCCCTTGATGAGATCAAATACTTTTTCAAACTCCGCAATATCCAGCCAAAAATCAGCTGGCAAGTTTAATTGGATCCAGGCATTATCAATCAGTAGATCGGGTCCAGCCGAAATTCCGTACATCCTAAGAGCCACCTGAAGGCGCCATAACGTTTGACGCAAACATTTGCGCGTTCTCGCTGATGAACGATTGTCCCACAGTGCCTCAGACAACGCATCGCGTGGTTGGGGATGATTCCTAAACAACAGCAGGTAACTCAAAAGCTCACGAACTTGGCGCGGCTCGATACCACTTATCGTCTTTGTCTCGTGTTCAAGATTGAATTTCCCAAAGAGCGTTGCTTTCCAGCCTGGCATAAATGTACTTTCTGTTGAGATAAATCCTTCCAATAAACAGCCGGACTTCAATCAACTCTCATTTGGCTTCATAAATGAGAAGAAGGTATTTCACCATCCTGACAAATTGCCGTAACAATGGTTTGTCAGCGCCTTCGACTTCCTGGCCGCGTTCAAAAACTATCGTTGAAATTGGGTGTACACTTTATCCCGAATCACCTACCTTGTTCTGTACCCTATCTTTCCGATACTAACCCTAGAAAGAGCGCAAGTACATAAAAAGCCGCTGATCCAATCCGCGGCTTTAACTGGACGACGTTGCTTTACCCACCATGACTTCTGACCATTAAATTCGGTTAACTTGATAAAGTTACTATCTAAAGATAAATTTATTATACAACAGGGCAATCAAAAGTCAACATTGTGAAAATTTGTATAATAATTGCCAACAACATTAAACTCCTCAGGTTATCCCATCACACAGCGTTGTGCATCAATTTCGGACGATATTGCAACGCTTCTGCCAGATGTGCGGACAGGATCTCCTCACTTCCTGCCAAATCTGCAATCGTACGCGCAAGCTTGAGGATGCGATGGTACCCCCTCGCCGATAAATTGAGTTGTGTCATCGCCGCCCGCATCAGGCGTTGACCTTCCTCCCCCACTTTGCAATACTGCCGGATCTCGCCCACACGCATATCCGCGTTGCAGACAATGTCGGATGAGCCGTTCTTCGAAAATCGCTTGTTTTGGATATCACGCGCAGCTTGCACACGCGCACGAATACACTGGGATGATTCCCCCATTCGATCGCCACTCAACTTTTCGTAATCCACTCTTGGGACTTCAATATGGATATCGATACGGTCGAGCAGCGGACCCGAGATCCGCTTTTGATATTTCGTCACCAGCGCGGGTGCGCAGCTGCAGGGTTTTTGTGAATCCCCATAATATCCACAGGGACACGGGTTCATGGCCGCGATCAATTGAAAGTTGGCCGAGAAGGTGAGCGATCCTTTGGCACGGCTGATGGTGACCACTTTATCTTCCATTGGTTGGCGCATCACTTCGAGGACGCGCGTGCCGAATTCGGGGAACTCATCCAAGAACAGAACGCCGCGATGGGCCAGCGAGATTTCTCCGGGCTTGGGAATATTCCCGCCGCCGACCAAGCCTGCATGCGAAATGGTATGGTGTGGTGCACGGAAAGGGCGATGCCGGATCAACGGCGTTCCTGCTGGAAGCTGATCCGCCACGGAATAAATGCGGGTGACATCTAGAGACTCTTCGATGCTCATCTCAGGCAGAATGCCCGGCATGGCACGCGCGAGTAATGTTTTTCCA
>DATGYJ010000555.1:0-2378 GCA_035298105.1 Anaerolineales bacterium
GTCACTCTACTTTATGGGATCCTACCTCCCGGAGGAATTGAGTCGTTTATTACGTAATCGCGTCGGTCGGGGGACCACCCCGCTTAAACGTGTTGTATTCTATCTAGTGTGGCTACTCCCCGCGCCTAACACCTGGACCGAACCGCAGGTGCAGTGAGGGGCTTCTCAACCTAAAAGGTGACAAATCTGCTTGAAAACACAGCATCGCAACAGTATCCTTACAACCCGTCGATAAAGGAGAATGAAGAAAGTATGAACACCAATCTCAAAGCAGTAGTAATCGAAGAATCATCAGTAATGGTTCCCTCGCAAATCGGTTTTGGAACCACTGATATCGGCATGTTAGCCAAAGGATTTTTGAAATCCTCGCGCACAGATCAGCCATACAGGGTGGAGGTCAACGGCAGAACTTATCTTGTCGGACCAAACGTTGAGACATACACCACTCCTTTGCAGAGGCTGGATTTCGCTCGTCTCGGTGATACCCCTGAACAAAGGGCATTGACTTATGCCGCAATTGGTTTGACATTGGGTCCGGGCGAACATCCTGCAGCGAAAGTCGTTGTGGGTTTTCCTGTAGAGGTGATGAAAGATGATGTACGCTCAGCAGAGGTGCTGAGTGCGTTGAAATCCTGGTTGATTGGTACGCATGATTTCTGCATCGACGGAAAGCAATATTGCTTCACTGTAGATAAAGTCCGGGTTCTTGCCCAACCCCTTGGAGGCTTCTATTCCTGGGCATTCAACAAGGAAGGAAAATTCAAGGTCTCTCAGAACGAAGCGAATGGCGCAAACCTTGTTATAGATATTGGCTTTAACACGCTGGATCTTTATGGGTTGAAAGGTATGAAACTTGAACCCAGATACACTATGGGAGATACTGCGGGTGTGCGCCGGGCGGCCGAGATGCTCCAAGAGTATATTCACACTGAATACGATGTCCGGATTTCTCGCACAGCGGCCAATGATCTGTTGCTGTCCGATAATCCAATTTTTGAGACTGCGGGCAAGGGGATCGATCTAACACCTGTAATCAACCAAGTGCTTGACGCTGCGATGACGCAAATTGCCGATATTTGCGAAACGAAGATTGGCAATGCAAAGCAATTCGGTCGTGTTCTGCTTACCGGTGGTGGATCTGAGTTGTTGCGAAAGCGCATATTGAAACATTTCCCGCATGCCTTAATGGTTCCCAATGCTGTAATGGCTAATGCAATTGGTTGTGCATATGCCGGTAGTATTAAGTGGCGTGACCTCAATCCCGAGCTGGTGATTGGTCTTGATCCCGGGTTTGGCGGGTTCAAGGTAACAGCACTGCGAAGGTGTAAGGAAGACCAATAAGCCGATTTAATTGCGAGGGTGAATGGCTGACAAAAAGGCAGTGCCCGTTCGCTTCTACCCTGACACTGACGCAGACTTGATCACGTGGCTGGAAGGTCTGCCGGCAGGGGAGGGGAATGACACCATCAAGGTGATGTTGCGTGCTGGCATCGCGGCCTCACAAAATGGTAATAGGCATGCGTCTCCACCTGCTTCCGGTGCTTCGCTGGCAACCTTGGACCCGGCAAGCCTGGAAGCCGCTCTTGAAAGCTTTCTCCCTCGCATTCGTGAAGTCGTGGATGCGTCGATCGCCAGCGCCAACCTTACGCGAGCTGGTGGTGGAGAGACCTTGCAGGATGAAAATGAGGCTTCTGCTGACATATTGAGTGGCCATATGCTTGGAGACGACGATGATGATTGATCTAAAATTCGCGTCGGTCGAGACACCACCCCCCAAAAACCATGCATAGAATAGGAAATGCACTCTCTAGGAAAGAGCGCATTCCTAAGCAACACTGGAATCCAATGTTACTGCCATGGTTTCATTCTACTCTGAACACTTAACGTCTGTCACCTTACTGCGCTACGCCGGCTATGGAATCTTGCTCAGTGTGGCGCTTTATTGGTTATTTCCCCAGTTTTGGAAGGATTATCACCTGGCTTGGGGGGTGAGAAGTGTCTTTTCCAAAGGCAGTGAGAAATCTCGTTCCGCTTTGCTCGCATACCTGGGGAGCCTGGCTGTTCTTGATGAGTTCTTGGCACAATTCATCGAGTCCCGGAAAAAGAAGGGCAGTTCCTTTTGTGCCTTTTATCTATTTCTGGCATGTGAGCCAAGAGACAAGATTGCCGTGATCAAGCATGTAGCCAAGTTGAATCGATCACTTTATTGGCAGTTTTTCTTTACCAGATATATCAAATACTCTCAGCAGTAGCCTGCTGTTACTTTGAGGCCTTTTATGAATGCAGAACAAGCATGGCAATCAGTACTGGGACAACTTCAAATGGAAATGCCGCGCGCATCTTTTGATACCTGGGTGCGCGACACAAGACCAATTGCT
>DATGYJ010000556.1:0-18877 GCA_035298105.1 Anaerolineales bacterium
CCGATGGTATAGACGCGCACGCCTCGTTCCACGGCCTGTTGAGCAGCAGTCAAAGGAAGGGGTCCTGCATTGCTCGCTCCATCCGTCAACAGCACAATGATATGAGGAGCATATTCTGCCGGAGCTTTTGACGGATTCGATGGATTATTTGAGGATCTCAAGTCACTGGGTGCAACCCGATTATCCACCTCTGCAATCGCATCCAGGGATCGCAGGATGGCACTGCCGATGGCTGTCCGGCGAGCCGGAGCCAGATTTTTGATCGCAGTCTCAAGAGCCCTTTGATCGGTGGTCGGCGGCTGGATCAATTCGGCGAAACCCGCAAAGGCAACTATCCCAACCTGTCTGCCTGAAGCCTTGTTCTGGATAAAGGCCAATGCTGAGCGCTTGGCAACTTCCAAACGATTCGGCGGGATATCGGTCGAACACATGCTCAACGATACGTCAATGGCCATGATGACGGTGGCTTTGTTGGAGGGGATCAGCACCGTCGCGGTTGGCCGCGTCAAAGCCAACACCAGGCTTGCCAGGGCAAGCAGGAACAGGAGGAACGGCAAATGCCTGCGCAGCCATGATTGTTTCGCCACCGCTTCGCGGAACAATGACAGGCTCGAATACCGGACTGCAAAGCGTCTGCGCCGCCGCAGCAACAGGATATAGACCGCAACGATCAGCGGGATGAGTAACAGTAAATAAAGAAAATCCGGCCAGAGCAAAGTCATTGAGGTTCTCTTTGCAAAACACTAAACATGAATAAATTCATGGCACATGACCGAACCAAAGCAGAGAAAGCATGCCGCCCAGTAAGAATATAATCATGCCAAAACCAGCAAAAATGGAGGTCAGCTCCATCTGTTCGGGCTTGATCGATAGCTTCGGCTTAAGATCGGCATAAATCTTGCGCAGTTGCTGCTCATCGCCTGCGTTGTAATACACTCCACCGGTCGTACTTGAAATCATCTGCAAGGTTGCTTCGTCGAGACTGGTATGGACTTTAAACCCCTCCACCTCCAGGTCTGCACCGGCCGGGCTGCCAATGCCCACCGTATATACCCGAACCCCCAGATTCGCCGCAAGATCAGCTGCCATCGACGGGTCTGGCGTCTCATTGTTTTCGCCGTCCGTAAGCAACACGATCGCTGCAGAAGGATACCAGCCTTGCGGCGCCGGGATGGGTGTGGGTGAGGGCGCCTGAGAGTCTGGCGGTTGAGACAGGTCAGTGGTATTGAGAATGGGAGGATCTCCCGCATCCACAACAATGGTATTTAGCGCAACCAGAATCCCATTTCCAACCGAGGTACCGCGCCGAGGTACAAGACGATCGATCGTAGCAATCGTCTCATCCCGTTGGTTGGTGGGAGGCTGCACCGAAATACCACCATCGCTGAAGACAACCACGCCGATCGAAACACCGGACGGTTGATTCTCGACAAACTGGCGGGCGGCAGCTTTGGCCGCCTCCATACGCGTCGGCTGAAAATCGGTTGCCGCCATGCTGCCCGAAACATCGAACGTCAGAATGACAGTCCCTTCAATCTTCGGCACACTGACCGTTGCTTGCGGCCGGGCTAAGGAGAAAACAAGGATCGAAATCCCTCCCAGGAAGATCGTAGCAGGGATATGACGACGCAGCCCGACCCCGCTGCCCTTTGCGTCGTGGACAAGGCCCAGGCTGCCAAAGCGGGCCGCGAACTTGCGTCGCTGTCCCTGCATTCGCCAATACAGCAATATCAACAGTGGGATACAAAACAAAGTCAATAGAAGTGTAGGCCAGATAAATGACATTCTTAAACCTGATAAATTGCTCTCTCAGAGAGAACAATCCATAAAATCATTTTCGCCGTTGTTTCCGTTGTTGGGCAAAACGTACAATCGCGCGTACCAGATCATCCTCGGTTGAAAGCGATAACGCGTCCACTCCAGCATGTTTGAACGAGTCACTTAATGCTACTTCCCGCCGCAGCGCGGCCTCATGAAAACGTTGGCGGAACTTGCGATCATGGGTATCTACATACAACTGTTGGCCGGTCTCGGCATCTTCCATCACCACTACACCGATATCGGGCAGCTCCACCTCACGTGGATCCCACAAACGGATGGCAAGCACTTCGTGGCGCTGGTTCAACAAACTCAGTGGTTTTTCCCAGCCTGGCTCGCTGATGAAATCTGAGATGATAAAAACCAACGACCGCCTTTTGATCGAATTCAGGGCGCCCTGTAAAAACAAATTGAGATTCGTAAAGGGCGCACTGGGCAAATGCGGCTGATGGAGCATATCATTGATCAGGCGCAGGACCTGGGCCTTACCGCTGCGGGCGGGGATTGTGTGCAGACCACTGCCATTGAACATCATTGCCCCCACCCGATTTCCGTGTCTCGTTAACAGGCGCGCCAGCACCGCCACAAAATCAACCAGCATCGTCCGCTTCTGATGTTCCAGGGTGCCGAAATCTACGGAGGGACTCAAATCAAGCAAAAACCAGGCGGTGAGCTCTCGATCCTCGGAATACTGCCGGACATACGGCGTATCCATCCGCGCCGTAACGTTCCAATCTATATAGCGAATATCGTCTTCAGGTTGGTATTCACGCAGGTCCGCAAAGTCCACGCCAAAACCGTAAAACAGCGTTCGATAATCCCCTTGAAGCAAGCCATCCAGCCTGCGGATGACCTGCCAATCGAGGCGCAATAGAACGCGCTCAGGCGTTGCTGTCGGCGTAGCGGTTGGTGTGTTCATGCAAAGGCACCACGGGGATCGGAATACGATCAAGGATTTTTGCCAAAATGTCATCACCGGTCACATTGTCAGAAAGGGCCTCATACGAAAGGACAATGCGATGTCTCATCACGTCGAGTGCCATATCGAGCACGTCCTGCGGCAAGGCATAATTGCGACCGCGGACAAAGGCCAGGGCCCGCCCGGTTAAGATCAAATTGATCGAAGCACGCGGGCTGGCGCCAAACATGATGTAGCGCCGTAAATCCTTTAAGCCCACATCCTGCGGATTGCGCGTGGCAGTTACCATGCGCACGGCATATTCCATCAGTGCGGGGTCGACATAAACGCGATCCGCTTCTTTTTGTAATGCCAGCAACTGCTCGGTGGTCAGTACTTTTTGTATCCTCTCCAGGGCGGCTGTCATACGCTCCACAATAACGAATTCTTCTGTGGCGCTGGGATAACCGATCAGCACTTTCAACATAAAACGATCCACTTGCGCCTCAGGCAACGCATAGGTACCTTCCGTCTCGATTGGGTTTTGGGTCGCCAAAACGAGGAATGGATCGGGAACTTTGAATGTCTCGCGACCGATGGTCACCTGACGTTCCTGCATTACTTCCAGCAATGCGCTTTGCACTTTGGCAGGTGCGCGGTTGATCTCATCGGCAAGTAAAAGATTTGTGAAAACAGGACCCAGAGAAGTGTCGAATTTTCCGGTCTTCTGATTATAGATGCGTGTCCCCACCAGGTCAGCGGGCACAAGATCAGGCGTGAACTGGATGCGCTTGAAGTCTCCACCAACAGACTCTGCCAAAGTCTTGATCGCCATGGTCTTTGCCAGACCTGGCACACCTTCTACCAGGATATGTCCACGTGCCAAAAGCGCGACGACCATTCGTTCGAGAAGATGATCCTGCCCAACAATGACTTTCTTAACCTCATATAAGACCTTTTCCATAGGTGTGCGGTTCTCGGGGTTAGTGTTTTGAACCATTCGCTAATTTCCTTTCTTCACTCTCTGATCTCAAAAATTTAATCTCATAAACTCGTGCCGCCGGGGACGGCGACACGCCATCACTAGTAAGGAGGCAGTCCGGCTCCGCCGGCGGCAACCTGAATCGGTACTGCGAAGCCGATCCCGATAAAGAAGCTTTCCTGGGTTGGGTTAACGATACCGGTCACAATTCCCACCACCTGGCCGGAGCGGTTCAGTAATGGTCCGCCTGAATTACCGGGGTTGACTGCTGCATCCACCTGGATCAACCCCTCGATCACACGGCTACTGTCCGGGGGTTGGAAAGTGCGGTCAAACCCCGAAATTACTCCCGCGCTCATCGAACTATACAGGCCAAAAGGATTGCCGACCACATAGGCTTCATCTCCCACCCGCAAAGAACCTGCATTCCCCAGCGTTGCCGGAACAAAAAGCTCTGGTAACGTCTCAGCCTGCAAAACAGCAATATCTTTTTCCGGCTGAGCAGACGCGACTGTGGCATTGGATCTCGTGCCATCTGCAAATGTGACCTGGATACTTGTCGAACCTGACACCACATGCAGGCTGGTAAGAATATCGCCAAAGTTGTCAATGATCACACCGCTCCCTAAGCCAGATTCTTTCCCACCCGACTGCTTGGCAGATTCGGTCTGGATCAGGACCAGCGAGGGTTGTATGATCCGATAGACCTCTTCAGAGAATGCGGGGCGCGGGGTAGCAGAAGCCATCGCGCTGGAAATTACGGCATTGACTTCCTTTTGAGTTAACGGTTTTGCTCCGGGAAAAAGGGAATTGTATAGAAAGAGGGCGAGCAGGGCCGCCAATATGCCTGAGAAGAACGGAAGCGTCCGTCTGACGCGTTCACGCCAACGCCCTAACCCTCTTCGTAATTTGTCACTGGTCGATAAGGATGGTTCATTCATAGTCATCACTGCACCAATAAATAATAATCACCCGGCAAACAGAGAGAACTTCACCGCCGCTTGTCTCATTCTTCCGTAAACTTTTTGAACAGTTTTGCAGGTCAAATTTCAGGCTTCAAGTTTACATTCGCATGTCTGACATGCGTGCGGCACCCAATAAGTTAATCTTACAATTAAACACAGGACTTTTCGATTAGACCATGATGAGAAAAGTGTGGAGCAGTAAACAATCGTCCAGCCCAATTATAAACAAGACGCAATAAATAGTAAAATGCTTACCCGACGACACAAACACCGTCCCGAAGGTTGCTGTCTAGCACCCCGATTGCTCAAGGAAAAACCTTCGGGACGTTTTTCCTACTATTATTAATTACGCCGGCGTCCGTTAGTTTGGATTTAGGTCTTCAAGCATTTCAACTAGCGCCCTCAAACCGAGGGTGTACGAGCGCCAGCCAAAACCGACAATTTTGCCTTTACAGGCCGCCGAGATTGTCGATGTATGCCTGAATGCCTCCCGGGCATAGACATTCGATAAATGGACTTCCACCACAGGAATCCGGATCGCCGATATGGCATCTCGTAAAGCGATCGAGGTATGTGTATATCCGCCGGGATTGAACACTACCCCATCTGCCCACATTTGGGCTTCATGCAGCGCATCGATCAGCGCACCTTCGTGGTTAGACTGAAAACATTTGAGCTCCGCTCCCAATCCTTTGCCGAACTCAATTAACATTGTATTGAGATCGCCGATCGTCAGTGAACCATAGATCTCCGGCTCACGCGTACCCAGCAGATTTAGATTCGGACCATGCAAGACCAGGATTTTCATAGCTCGTCCTTTCTTGGCGCTTATCATCCCCAGAGGGGAGAGCGGAGAGCTGGTGTCTGCCCCGCTCGCAGGCGAAGCGCATTCCCAAGCTGGTTTCTGTCCAATAGAAGACCGTTTCCCTCGCAATGACCTCAGCCATCCAGCACTACCTCCAGATTCGCTACATCCACCAATTCCACTTTTCCGATTTCAACCGGCAGAGCAAACCGGATCGCTTTTGCGTTTTTCTTCTTATCCACTCGCATGGCGCGGATGATTTCCATCCGTGACAATTCTTTCGGAATTTGAGTAGGCAAGCCCAACCCGGATAATACCCTGCCAATCATTTCCGATAAGCCCAGATTGGCTGTGCCTAAGCGTTCCGCTAGCCTGGCCTCAGCGACCATCCCGATCGCCACGGCTTCACCATGCCGCAGTTGGAACCTGCTCACCAGTTCCACCGCGTGACCAACCGTATGCCCCAGGTTCAACGCGGCCCGGAAGCCCTTTTCATATGGATCCTCTTCGATGATCTTGAGCTTCACCGCCATCCCGCCCGTGACGATTCGCTCAAGCTCAGCTTTTACACAATCCAATCCACGCGCGCATAAATTGAATAACTCCGGGTCAGCGACGATCCCGTGCTTCACCACTTCTGCCAGTCCAGAAATGAATTCTCTTTCCGGCAAGGTCTTCAGCACCTGCGGATCCGCCAGGACTAATTGCGGCGGATAGAATGAGCCGATCAGGTTTTTCCCCTCCGGCAGGTCAAATCCCGTTTTGCCGCCCAGGGAGGCATCCACCATTGCAAGCAGAGTAGTGGGCATACCAACCCAGGGAATCCCGCGCATATAAGTGGAGGCGGCAAAGCCAGCCAGATCGCCGATCACACCGCCGCCTAAGGCAATGACCGTGCTTTTACGGTCCAGGCCTGCCTCCAGGAATTCATGCCAAAGCTGTTGAAGCGTGTTCAAATTCTTATGGGCCTCTCCGGCAGGGGCGGTGATGATCTTCGGAGTAAAGCCTGCCCTGCGAAGAGAAGTCAGCACGCTTTGCGCGTGGAGCTGGACGACACGATCGTCTGTCACAATAATGGGATTTTGGAGGAGGCGCTCGGAGAGCAATTGACCGACCTGCTCCACTTTTTGCACCAGGACATCATACTCGCCCATTGCAGCGAGATGAAAACGTCCAAGTATATTTTGAATTTCCCATGCATTTTGTTTAGAAGTCTTTTTATCAACATACAGTTGCGTCACGAAGGAAGAATAATGCTCCCGGCGCCTGGCTAGCAGGGAATTGAGTTTCGCGCGCACATCCCCCGCCTGCAGTGGACGTTTTGCTGGATCGTCTTGCACGTGTGCGAGGAGAGTATCCAATTCTCCCATCAGCAAAACGACTGTGCCGTGTATCCCCGCCATGAGACGGTTTTCTTCGCGTAAGAGGGCGCCGCCGCCCAGAGCGATAACGCTCTCCTTTTCAGTGGCAATGTGCTTGAGTGCAGCCGTTTCCAGGTCACGAAACGCCGTTTCCCCCTGCTGATCCATGATCTGTGAAATGGACATGCCTGCATTTGATTCGATCACATGATCAAGATCCAGAAACGGCAAAGCGAGGTCGCGTGCCAGTGTTCTTCCGATTGTCGATTTTCCCGTTCCAGGAGGGCCGTAGAGGAAGATGTGGGTCATAAAGTGAGCAGTTCTCAGTGTTCAGTAATCAGTTGACTGACGAATAACATCTCTCACTCCCAAAACACATGTGGGGTATTATCCATTTGCAGATCTTCAAGAGCAGCTTTGCGCAATGCTTCAAAGCGGGGTTTCATCTCACTCAGCGAGTCACCGCCCAGCTTTTCAAGGAGGGCATCCGCTAAAACAAAGGAGACCATGGCTTCCAGGATCGGGACTGCCCGCGGGACAGGGCAGAAATCGGAGCGTTCATATTTGGTGGGAGATTCCATTCCGGACGCCAGGTCCACGGTCTGCTGCGGAAGAAGGGTCGTGGCAATGGGTTTCATCGCAGCCCGGATGATGATCGGCTGTCCGTTGGACACTCCCCCTTCGGTGCCGCCAGCCCGGTTCGAATGACGGGTGACCAGCGACGAGTGCTGATCAAGGTGGATGGCATCATGGACTTGGGTCCCAGATAATCTCGCATCTGCAAACGCATCCCCAACTTCAACGCCTTTGATCGCCTGCACAGACATGATCGCCAGGGCCAGTTTGGCTTCGAGGCGTTTATCCCATTGCGCAAAACTCCCTAAACCAACCGGTACATTCAAAGCAGCAATTTCCAAGACACCGCCCAGCGTGTTTTTGCCATGAATGGTTTGTTCGATTGCAGCCCGCATCTGGCTGGCATAGGATTCTATGGGACAACGCACATCCGATTCTTCTGCGCGCAGAAAGCGGTCTAGGTAGGGCATATCCCCAAAATCAGCGGCGACTTCACCAATGGACGCAACATATCCGCCAATAATGATTCCAAATTGGGCGAGGAAATGTTTGCAGACTGCACCCACCGCGACACGCATGGTCGTCTCACGCGCCGAGGCACGTTCAAGTGCAGGGCGCAAATCCTTGAAGCCATATTTGACCGCGCCCGTTAAATCTGCATGACCCGGGCGGGGAGCGGTCAGCGGCTCAATGGCTTTGCCTTTCCACTTGACATGGTCGGCGTTTTGGACGAGTAAGGCGATCGGCGCCCCGGTCGTTTCACCTGCCATCACACCCGCCAGGATTCGCACCGTATCATGTTCGATCTTCATGCGCCCGCCGGAACCATAACCCTTTTGACGGCGCGCCAGTTCTGTGTCGATGAGCTCAGGCGTGAGGGCAAGACCCGCAGGCATGCCATCCAGGATGGCAGTCAGCGAGGGACCGTGCGATTCGCCAGCAGTCAGGAAGCGGAGCGTCATGTAGTATTCAGTAAGCAGTCTGGTTGAGCGCTTCGAACAGGACTTGGCGTGAAGGCTTGCGCCCTGTCCAAATTTCAAAGGAGAGGGCGGCTTGTTCGATCAGCATACCGAAACCGGTCGTCGCGCGCAATCCTTGTAAGCAAGCCTCTCGTACCAATTTTGTCTCAGGTGGATTGTAGACCAAATCATAAATTGCTGCACGAGGCGGAAAAGATAAATTCTCAGGCCAGGGAGATTCCTCAGTATGGGGCGTCATGCCAACCGGGGTGGTGTTGATGATGAAAGAGATGTTGGACAACTGGATATTCGATAAGTCGTAAGTCGTAAGTCGTAAATCGTGATTGGGGAAAGAGGACGCGAGTTGCAGGGCCTGTTCAGGCCGGCGGGCGGCAACTGTGACGTTCCAGCCATCGTTGAGGAGAGCGTACACGACCGCACGAGCAGAACCACCAGCGCCAAGGACGAGTACCGATTTTCGATTTGCGATTGTCGATTTACGACACCTGCACTCTCCGGCACTTGCGCCCGGGGCAAGGCAAGTGTTGTCGATTAACGATTGTCGATGATCAAGAAAGCTCTTCAGATCCGTAATGAAGCCCATTGCATCTGTGTTATCGCCGGTAAGTTTGTCATTACGCAAATAAATCGTGTTTACCGCGCCGATGGATTGAGCCGTTGGTGTCAATTCATCCAGATAGTGGATGACATTTTGTTTATGCGGAATGGTGACGTTGAGGCCCTGGATTTCGCCAGCTCTGACACGGGAAAGCAGATCTTTCAAAGCTTGATTGTCATCCGGTCGAATAGAGAATAGGGAGTAATCCCCTTCCAGCCCACAGACCCGAAGCGCGGCAGTGTGGATTTTTGGAGATAGGGAATAGTTAATGGGGTAGCCGATCAGGCCGAGCTCAAAGTTCATGGATGTCCACTCACCCCGCTAGGAGTACGCAACATAGCCAGGATTTCAAAAAAGTTGGGGAAGGTTTTAGAAACACAGGCAGGATTCTCAATAACAATTCCCGGGACGCGCAGTCCAATCAGGGAAAAGGCCATGGCCATGCGGTGATCGTTATAAGTCTGAATGATGGCAGGCCGAATGTCGTCACAAGGATGGATCGTCATTCCATCTTCATATTCTTCCACCTGGATGCCAAGCCGCGCCAATTCCTGACAAGTGGCATGGATACGGTCTGTTTCCTTGAGACGTGCCGAGGCAATCCCGCGTATGCGTGTGGGAGAGGCGGCAAAAGGGGCAATGACCGCCAGGGTCTGGGCCGTGTCGGGGAGGTCGCGCATATCGACCTCCACACCTTTCAATGGTTTTGTAGCTGTGATTTCAATAAAGTTATCGCCCTCTTCTATCACGCAGCCCATTTGCTGAAGAATACTCAGAAAGGCAAGGTCGCCTTGTTTGGATCTACGTGAAATGTTTTCTACACACACCTTCCCCCCACAGATGGCAGGCGCGGCGAAGAAGTAGGAGGCAGCCGAGGCGTCAGATTCGATGGAGTAAGAAGAAAGAGGAGAGAAGAACGAGGGCCGGATACTGAAATGACTGTAACCCTGACGTTTGAGCTCCACTCCAAAATCCTGCATCATGGCAATAGTCATATCTACGTAGGGTTTGGAGTTCAGTTCAGTGGTAACTTCGATTTCAACCGCAGCTTTTGCATAAGGCGCAACCATCAATAAGCCCGAAAGGAATTGGGAGGAGATATGGCCCGCGATCTTTGTCCTGCCACCGGGCAAGCCAGAAGCGAGGATTTTTATGGGCAGAGAGACCTGACCGTGTTCCATCGTTCGCCGTCCATCGTCAAAGGCTGCAGGTTTCATATCGCAACCCAATTGCGTGAGTGCAGCGACCAGATCCCCAAGCGGCCTTTCTCTCATGCGTGCATCACCATCCAGGTAGTATTCCCCGTTTCCCAGGGTAAGAAATGCAGACAGGAAACGCGCCGCCGTGCCTGCGTTACCAATATACAGTTCGGCTCGGTCGGCGGGGATTTTTCCGCCCAAGCCTGTGATCGTCATTTCATGGTTGGCCTCATCAAGTTCAATATCAAAACCCAGGGTCTGCAGCGCCTTCGCAAAGTAAAATGAATCGTCGGAGAATAGCGCGTTCTTAAGACGGGTCTTCCCATTCGCCAGTGCAGCAATAAGCAACGCGCGGTTCGTCAACGACTTGGAGCCTGGGACGTGGATGGCGGCATTCAGAGAGTGATTAATTGGGATGATCTGCATAAGAACGAAAGCGGAAAGAAGTTATAAGTATTCAGTTTTCAGGGATCGAGTAGTAGACAGTCCGAGATTGGTCGAGGCTATGTTCAAGCCCGGAGTAATCTTCGCCCTGCAAAGCGGACTCAAGTTCGTTTAATGAATTGCGGAAAACCCGGATTGAATTGAGGATATTCGTTCGATTCGATTGCAGAACACCCATCATCATATGAGAGGGTGTCCCCGCCAGACGTGAGGTAGAACGAAAACCTGTGCCAATTAAACCCTCAAATTCCTGAGGCAGAGCCCGGACAATTGCAGAAGAAATAAGAAATGGTAAATGACTGGTAAAAGCCAGGGCGCGATCATGCTCCTCCGCATCCATTTCGATCGAATGCGCGCCAATGGAAGAGATGATTTGTTCGGCAGCAGTTCGAGCACGGAGCGTCGTCCGCGCGAGCGGCGTCACAACGAAGGGAGTATTTTGAAATAAACTGGCCTCTGCATGTTCCAGGCCAAGTTTTTCTTTGCCACAGATGGGGTGCCCGCCAACCGGATCGAAGCGTTCAGGCAAAGCGGCCATGGCTTGCAGGATATCTTTCTTCGTCGAGCCGAGGTCGAGGACTATACAAGGCTTTTGTACGAACGAAGATATCCTTTGAAGAAAGTCTATGATCGCAGGAACAGGCGTGGCTAAGATAACGAGGTCCGCTTGAGGCAGGAGTGTAACAGGATCACGCTCGGCCCGGTCAACGATCTTCTTATCGAGAGCCAGCTGGAGCGTCGCCGGATCTGTGTCCACCCCATAGAGCCCAGCGCATTTCCCTCTCAATGCCAGGGCGAGGGAGCCGCCCATCAATCCCAATCCGATGATTCCAACGCGTGCCTCTTGTAGTCGAAAGCCAGCCTCCATTTTATTTACCACCCGGCCACAACGGGTCGTTTGATGGGAGCAATGCGGCGACCCATGGCCTCGGCAATTACTCTCACCTGCTTGACCATGTCTGCAAATATCTCGGGCTTGAGCGATTGTTTTCCATCTGAGACCGCGTGCTTGGGGTCGGGATGGACTTCAATAATCAGGCCATCTGCACCGGCTGCAATCGCCGCCCGGGCAATCGCAGGCACATAATCGGAAATACCGGTTGCGTGCGAAGGGTCGAGAATGACCGGCAGATGGGTCAGGTTTTTGAGAACCGGGATGGCATTGATATCGGTTGTGTTGCGCGTGGAGGTTTCAAAGGTGCGGATCCCGCGCTCACACAGCATGACCTGTTTGTTCCCACCGGCCAGAATATACTCGGCAGACATCAACAGTTCTTCAATGGTGGCCGATAGACCGCGCTTGAGCAGGACGGTTTTCCGCGTTTCCCCAATGGAACGCAGGAGATTGAAGTTTTGCATGTTGCGCGCGCCTACTTGCAGGACATCCACATACTTCGTCATTAGATCCAGTTGGGTCTGCGACATGATCTCGACCACAATCGGCATACCCGTTTCTGCGCGTGCTTCGGCCAGGTATTCCAGTCCTTCTTCGCCAAGACCCTGGAAAGAATAAGGTGAGGTGCGTGGTTTGAATACCCCGCCGCGCAAGGCATTGGCTCCCGCTTCACGGACCGCCTGGGCAGTTTCCAGGATTTGAGAACGTGATTCCACCGCGCAGGGACCGGCGATCACGACGATATCATTTCCGCCTACCTGAAAACCATCGATGGGAAAGATCGAGTTTTCGGGATGAAACTGTCGCGAGGCGAGCTTGAATGGCTGGGTGATACGCTTGACCATATCGACCCCATCCAGCACTTCAAAGCGCTCCGTCGGCAGATCGTGGGTCTCGCCGATGGCGCCGATCAGGGTCGTCTCAATTCCCTGAGATAAATGCGCAGCCAGCCCAGCTTCCTTGATTTGCCTGATCACATTTTCAATTTGCTGAGGCGTGGAATTGGGTTTCATGATAATCAACATAAGGTCTCCTTCAAGTTCGGTGGTCGAGTAGGGGTGCCAGGGCGCCACGTATCGAGACCACAAGTTTTCAAGATAGTTCTGTTTGCCTGTCACTGCTGGTCTCGGTACGCCCGGCGAGCACGGGCTACTCGACAGCGTGAACCTCACTGCGCAGCAACTAAATCGGGTCTTAGTTTTATCGCCTCACGTAAGTACACATGCACAATTTCAGACTGCGGTATTTCGGTATTCCAATGGACAAGCACACGGATCACGCGCGGCAGGCTATCAGGGACCGGGATCTCACGTCCACACAGCATGGGGACCAGGCCCCAGCCCATTTGCCGCGCTCCTTGTGCCGGGAATGTGGATACGAGATCGCCTGTGACGGTGAAGATGGCGCTGGCAACATCTTCGGGCTGCATTCCTTCATTCTCTGCGAGGATGACTTCAAGCAGCTCGCGCGTAGCTTGCAGGATTAAGTCAGGCTCATCGGCTGAAACGGTTGTCGCACCACGAATTCCACGAATTGGCATACGTTGCTCCTATGATGTCTCTCCCTTGGTCCCCTCTCCCGCCTTTAGAGGAGGTCAGACGGGAGAGGGGTGAGGAGAGGAAACTAAAAGAGCGAGACCGTGTGGTCTCGCTCTTTAGATATACAGAGGTACTGTTCTCTGCTTAAGCGCCACCAACGGCAACCGTGTTCAGGAGGCCGTAATAAAAGTAAAAAGCAAACCAGCGCGTGGACTTAAGCATATTGGGCGCAATTCTATGCCAGTGCCCGGAATGCGTCAAGAGGGAATTTTGCATATGTTATACACCCTCCCGAAGGTTGGAGGGACTTATGATAGTCCCTTTCAACAAACCTTCGGGACGTTTTACAGGTGTATTACTACACCCTGCTCACGCCGCCGTCGCGCTGACCGACACTCCCTGGCACCGCCCGCCAGGGCAGGTGTGCGCCTGCGCTTAGCCGCGCAGCGGCACACTTGCCCCGGGCGCAAGTGCCGGGAAGTGCAGGTGAGGGGGCGTACGGTGCCCTGCGGAGGGACAGATCCTGAGCCTGACGAAGGACTTCTGTCCCGCAGTCGACTGCGCAGCGTCCCCGTGGGAAGCGCCCGGCGCCTTCCCTAACCGTGGTTCCCAAAACTTATGAAGAAAAGGAAAATTTTTGTACACATAATTCCTGAAACACCGCCAAAGTATTCGCAGCCATGCACTCGGAGGAGAATTGCTCCCAGGCAGCTTGTTGCGCGCGTTCACCGATTCGCTTGCGCAGTTCTGCATCTCGCAACAAGACCGCCAGTTTTTCAGCCAGATCAACGCTGTTATGGGGACGATGCAATAGGCCACCCTGAGTGGCATTGATCCACTCCGGATAGGCGCCATGGTTCGGTTGTACAACCGGCACACCGCTCGCCAGCGCCTCAAGGATAGAGATGCCCTTGGGCTCGCGATACGTCGCCGGGACCGAGAAGACGTCGATCTGGCGGAAAAAGTTTAGCTTGTCCGCCCGCTGTAAAGTGCCCAGCAACTTGATCCGGTCTTCCAGCCCATTATTTTTGATCGTCTTGCGGATGCCATCTATGTAGGTCTGGTAGGCACGGCTGAGATAGCCACCGGCAATCAATTGCAGATCCGGGAATTCACCCGAGCGCACGAGCCGGATAAATGCATCCACAAGCAGATGCAGGCCCTTCTCCGGCACAAAGCGGGCCAGGAAGCCAATCGTCAAAGGATGGGACGCGGCCGGCTCAGCGGCCAGCTTACGATAATCTTCCAGGGCAATCCCCGGCCAGACAACCTCGATTTTCGAATGGTCCAGGCCGACCCAATTGGAGTACATCTCAGCGTAATACGTACTGATCGCCAGGAAACGATCCACATCCTGGGCGCGTTCTCGGATCAAGCCTAACGCTTCATCCTGGTAAGGCGGCGGCATCCCTTCCAGGAAGATGTCTTCACCGTGCAGTCCACAGGTGACCGGGATCTGGAGGGAGCGCTTGAACTCACGGGCGACCCCGATCAGCAGCGTATTCGTGATATGAATGAGATCCGGCTGGTAAGTTGACTTGATCCAACTGACGAGTTCCTGCAATAACTCGCGCTGGTTCCCCACCTCCCCTTTCAGGATGGAGATGGTCATTTCCGCGTTGGCTTTCGGGTCCACCGCAGAACCGATATCGAAATGCGGCATCAAGCGCAATAGCAGTTGTGATCCCGCCACACGGAACAGGAAACTGCGCCCTGGAAACGGGCGTGGATACTTTTGCATCAAATAGGCTTCGATCCCGCCGTAAAAGATCTGCCTCTCGCCTACGTTTTCTTCATCCAGGCGCATCGGCGTATAAAGCGGGAAGAGGCTGACATCCTCACCGGCCGCCTTTAGCGCGGCTGCCAGTGCATTGTCGTGCATGCAGCTGCCGCAATACATATTGGCCGCGCCGGTGGCGATATAGATGATTTTCACAGTTTCTTCCCCAGAACGATCTCGACCGGCAACCCCCACATGGAAGACGTGCTGAGGTCTTGAATCACAAAGCCGCTTTGCTCGAGCGCCTGCCGCGCAAAAATCGGACGGCAATCGGCGTAGTCCGGCATGTGCTCATGAAACCATTCATACATGCGGACCGCCATGCCGGGAGGGGTCGTCTTGGTCATCGAGACTACCGCCAGCCTGCCACCGGACTTCAAGACGCGAAGACATTCCTGCAGCACACGTGGGATCTCCGGGTTATCGAAGAGCTCCAGCGTGAAACTCATAAACACACCGTCCAGGCTGCCCGCCTCCAGAAAGTCCAGCCTGGCGGCATCACCTAAATGCAGGTCGACCCGTTCGCTTAGACCCTCTTGTCCCAGGCGGTCACGCGCAATGGCAAGCATGCCATCGGAAATATCGAGACCGGTCACACGTCCCGTTGGACCCACGGCCCGGGCAAGGGACATCAAACAGTGCCCGGTCCCAAAACCGATTTCCAATACTTTTTCACCTGGCTGAGCAGATAACTTCTCCAGCCCCCAGTCACGATACTTTTTTTCAGTACTGCCGGCGATGAAATCATACCAGCGGCTAAGACGGTTGTAGCTTGCTCGCGCCGCTTCTTTGGAACGGTTCACTCTCTTAATGGATGCTTCCACGCAAATAATTCCTTTCAAGACTTAATTATATGTCGGATTTATCACAATAAGAAGAACAGCATATTACAAAAAACTATATAGTTTCGATAGGTTAGGAAGCGATAACGCGGGGAAATTGGCATACTTCCCTTTAAAATACTTCCGGCTGACGATCGGGATGGACAATCAGCCGGAAAAGTATTAGCAGATCAAAGGATGCTAGTTTATGAGCTAGTCATCTGCTCCGCTGGTAGAAGGCATATTACGCTGTGCCTTACGCTCGATATTCTCGGCGGCACGTTCAATCTTGGGCTGATTTGCGCGGCCCCGGTTATACCAATTCTGTACAATTTGACCCGCAGTTTCACGCCCGCCTAATCCGAACGCCAGGCCAGCGGCCAGCGCCAGGGCACCAACAAAAGCCATGAAAAGGGTATTGACCAGCGTCTGAGCAATCCCAACCTGATTGACCGCAACAACGATCCCGAAGGCCCAGACAGCCACACGTGCGATCGTCGCCAGCAGGTCTGGATTATCAAACCCTGCCTGTGCCGTTGCGCCACGCACCAGATTCCCCAGGGCATTGGCCGCCAGACCGGCAACCACCAGAATGACAACTGCCACAACCAGGTTCGGGATCCAGAGCAGGAATTGCTGAAGGATTGCGGAAACTGCAGGCAAACCGAGCGCATCAAACGCCACAACCAGCACGATCAGGCGTACAAACCATTTGACGATATCTGCCAGCAATCCGGCAGGGTCCTTGCGCACGCCCATGTTTCGCACAAAGCCACTGAAACCGGCGCTCTGGGCCAGTTCGTTAAAGCGCACGGCGCGCAATAGTGCTGCGACCCCCGCCCCAAGCAGACCCGAGATAAACCAACCGATGATGAGAATGATGAGAAACCCCATAATTCTCGGAATGGCTCCCAGGAACAGACTGAGTGCGGTCGCCACTGATGATGCAAGCGCTGCTCCCCAAGTATTAATATCCATTTCGTCTTTTCCTTTCAACCTCCTCCATTGGAGGGTAGGTAACTAAATGGCTCGAGGGACATGGCCTTCCTGATTTTTTTGTCAGGAACGTTATCGATCCACTCGAGCCCGACACGATTTTCACTTACACAATCAACACCTTCAACAGTATATTTTGAGTTGGTGATTGTTAAAACTAAGTAAGTTATTAGGGCGTATTATCTTCGTGGTATGAGGTCTAGTCAATTGGGGACTTACGCATTTGAGTAAGGGAATTCCCTAGTTGATTTACAGGTAGCGATCAGGATCTAAACTTGAAATCCTAACCCTCTATCAGCTGAGAATTTGGGAGAGGAAGTGATAACACAATACTAGCGTCCCTCATCCTTCTTCATGCCAAGAGCGAATGACGGGCGAAGGAGGAACGAGTGAGTAGTACAGGATCAGTACAGGATGAGTACAGGATTACTACAGGATTATCGGGGGAAATACGAAGGCAATCAGGGAGAGAATCGAAAGTGTGCAAAGAATCCCCCTTGGATTTCGGTTATTCTTGGCGCTTCATTTATTAGAAGACTCAGCTCGACCCTGAAATGTTCCCGTTCGCGCCTGCAGGGAGGGGGAGAATCGTATGCGCTTGCCGAACAACTTCACCATCGATAGCCACTCGACAGCATGTTCTCTGGAAACTTGTCCATAGTTCAGGATATAATTACCGGTTCGAGGAAACCCATATGTCCTTCACTCACAAAATTGACGAATGGATGAAAGAAGCTGAGGCTCGCCCGGGGTCGGCGGTGACAATTGTGAAACTGGTTGCCAACCGGCTGCGTGAATTGACTCAGCGCAATGAGGAACTGCTGGCAGAAAACATCGCCTTGCAGAACGGCACCCGCGTCGAAGAATACCAGAAGCGCATCGCCCATCTGGAATACCAACTGGATTTGCTCAAGCGACGCTTCGGTGCAGATGAGTCCATGCTGGCGGAGCTTCCTGGGGGCGCCGCTGAACCGTCAACACTCAATCTGCTGGTATACAACACCTACGGGCGCATCCTCCGCATCGAAATGGACCCGGAGGCCCAGGCGCTAGGCCGGCTCACGGATAAACTGCTGCAGGACAGTGAACAGCCGCGGCTGCTTGCAATTCCATCGAACGAAGAAGTGCTGCTGTTCTTCACCTCGGGCCGGGTCAGTACCCATGCAGTCAATGACCTGCCCACTCTGGAATGCGGCGGCGCCTGGTCCTGGAGCCAGGCTGCACTGCCCGACGAACCTCGCTCCGGAGAATTCCTGGCTTGCCTGATGCCCATCTCACGCCTGCCGCTTTCCGATTTCTTCATACAGGTCAGCCGGCGCGGCTGTGTGAAGAAAACCATGACCTCGATGGCACAATCCATTCTTGGCAATCATTATCTGGGGAAAAGCACGCTGCAAAAATCGGATCAACCTTTTGATGCAACCCTTTGCCAGAAAAAAGACCGCTTTGCCTTCGTCACTTTTGAAGGTCACCTGCTTGGGATGGATGTCGATCCACTGCCCTATAGCGCCGAAGATCGCATCCGGCTGGCTGCCACGGATTATGTGATCGCTTCTTTCGTACCTCACCCGGATGAAACCATGCTCTTTGTGACCCAGACAGGCAAGGTCATTCAGCGTGACAGTGACGGCCTGGAACTGTCGAAGTCTGCACTGGCAAAGGGACAGGTGCTTATCCCACCGGCGCGACTCGAACAGGGAGTGCGCTTTATCGGCGCGGCTTCCGTTCGGGATGAGGATCGGATCGCCGTGCTGGACGCTTCGGGGAGCCTTACCGTTCATAGTGCGGAAACCATGACCAGCGCCGGTTCGATCGAAGCCGGAGGCTTGGCTGGCGAAGCCGTATCAATTGGCGTGATCTCCGCTGAGAGCGGGAAGCGAGCCAATCCATGAGCATCAAAGTTGGGATTGACTTTGGCACGTCCAATTCGGGCGTCGCCATCTACGATGGTCAGCGCGTCAAATTGCTGCCCGTTGACCCGAAGAATGTCTTGCCCGAAGTGATCAAGACGGTGCTCTACATCACGCGGGATTACCGCACTTCGATCGGGCAGGAGGCGGTGGAGAATTATTACCGCGATAACGTCAATCGCCAGCGACGTTTTGTCAAGCAATGGGCCGGCGAGATCGACGTGTATGGCTCGGACATGCACTATGTGCGCGACATCTATGTCTTTGTCGACGAGCTCCAGCCGGGACGTTTGCTGCAATACCTTAAGACC
>DATGYJ010000557.1:0-5414 GCA_035298105.1 Anaerolineales bacterium
GCACTTGCGCTTTCTGAATGCCCGCTTTTTCCAACACGGTTGGTGAGCTTCCGTCGCCCTCGATGATCAATTCCGGCGGAATTTCTGTCGCAAGTTTTTGCAGTACAGCGGCACGTTCGTCGATGACGCGCACTGTGTGACCTTCATCCAGTAAGAACTTTGAAAGTTGTGAGCCGGTATTTCCACCGCCAACGACAATGACAAACATGGCTACATCCTTTCCATTCCCAGCAATTCCTCAAGCCGATCCATAGCCGATGAAATGGCTGCGAGATAAATCACATCACCTTCATGAAATTCCGTCCCTGAAACCGGTATAAACGTATGGTTATTTCGAGTAATCGCTGTGACTGCCAATTCACCGGGGATATTCATCTGCGCCACGAGAAATCCGTTCAACCGCGCAGGAGCCTCGACCCGAACCAGGGTCGTTCCACCATCCCGGAAGACATGCAGTATATCTAAATCGGTATGCGTGACAACTTCCATGATCCTTTCTGCCCCCCAGGATGTACTTGATATCGTTGTCAGTCCCAACCGCTGATAGACTTCTGCCCGGACCGGGTCATAGAGCCGCGCCACTACTCTCGGCACACGGAAAATGCTGCGGGCAATCCGTGCCGCGACGATGTTCGCGTTATCTGACGAACTGGCTGCCACAAAACCTTCGGCAGTTTCAACACCGGCTTCCAACAAAACGTTTTTATCAAAGCCAAGCCCGCGCACAACTTTGCCTTTGAAATCCTTGCCCAGGCGTGCAAGTGCATTGGCATCATGATCAATCACTGTGACGTCGTGTCCATGATTGACTAATAGCTGACTGACCTGCGAACCAACTCGTCCACAGCCCATGATGATGATTTTCATTAGTGAACCTCCTGAAGGGAGAGAGTGGGAGTCTTTCCCTGGCGCAAGTTTTTTATATTACGTATGATGGCTTTGCGGACCCACTCAATCGAATATAGCATGAACGCGTTCAGACTCAAGCCCATCCATATCCAGGCTGGCAGAGGCGTGTGGTTGAAGATCTTTGCAAGGAAAGGGATGTAAATCATGCCGATAATACACAATGTTTCAATCAAGATTCCGATCCACAGATATTTATTGCTTAACCAGCCCAGTTTTGTGCTGCGGGTGCGGTCTGAACGACAGGCGAGGGCATTTCCTACTTGCGATGTCACCACGCCGGCATGATAGACAGTTGTGGCTAAAAGCATTGCCTGTCCAAAGGATAACGATAGCCTGAAATCGACGAGCCCTGCCAGCGGCGCCAGAAATGGCAATCCGATTTCACGAGTGTAATCCGAGAGAACGAAAATGGAGAGGAAACCAGCAAAACATAAAGCCGTTTCAATCATCCCCAGCCAAAAGGCACGGGATAACAAGCCCTGATCAATTAACGGTTGGTTGCGCGGGCGAGGCGGATGTTTCATCACATCAGGTTCGGGTTTCTCCATTCCAAGTGCAAGTGCGGGGAACATATCCGTGCCGAGATCGATAGCCAGGATTTGCCGCACACTTAACGCCAGTGGCATGAGTGGGAAACTCGCCTTGACCATAAACGGCATCAACTCAGGAATGTTGCTCGAAAAAATATACGTGATGAACTTGCGGATATTATCGTACACGCCGCGGCCCTCTTCAATTGCGGTAGTAATGGCACCAAAGTCATCCTGTGTCAAAATAATGTCGGCGGCTTCCTTCGCCACGTCTGTGCCAACAATCCCCATTGAAATACCGATATCCGCCCTGCGAAGGGCCGGCGCGTCGTTCACGCCATCGCCTGTGACCGCGACTACTTCGCCGCGTTGTTGAAAGGCAGAGACCAGCCTCATCTTGTGTTCGGGAGCCATGCGGGCAAATAATACTTCTTTATCCAGCAGTTCCTGCAGGGCTGCATCTGATAATTCGTCCAATTCCGCGCCCGTCAAAATGATCGGGTTCCTGGTGGTCAACATACCCACACGCCGCGCCAGCGACTCGGCGGTTAGCCCGTAATCACCGGTAATCATCACAATGCGAATATTTGCTTCATGACATGTCCGAACTGCTTTTTCAACCTGCGGCCTGGGCGGGTCCATCATCGCCATCAAACCGATGAAGGTCAAATCCTGTTCGATGTTCTCGGCTGTATACGCACCCATACGTGCAGGCAGCTCACGTCGCGCCAAAGCCAGTACGCGCAAGGCACCGCGTGCATAATCATCATTGACCGCCAGGATTTCGGTGCGCACTTGGGATGTGAGAGGCAGCGCCTGCCCATTAACCAGGATGCGGGTGCAAAGCTGCAATACCTCCCGCGGCGCACCTTTGACAAATGCAATCTCGCGGTACCCCTCGCGATGAATGGTTGTCATCCTTTTGCGACGCGCATCGAAGGGAAGTTCATGAACGCGCGGCAGGGATCGATTCACTGTCTCCTCGAATATTCCAGCTTTCATCGCCGCAACTTTCAACGCGGCTTCGGTCTGGTCACCCAGACTTGTCCACCCGGGGTGTTCCGACGAAGGTAGATTAATACGAGCGTTGTTGCAAGATGACGCCACCTCCAGCAAACGCGACAAATCCTTTTCCCAGGTCTGTCCCTTCGGTTCTGGCGAAAACTTTCCTTCAGGCTGATACCCGACCCCTGAAACTTTAATGCGGTGACGCGCCACCCAGATATCGCGTACCGTCATTTGATTTTGAGTCAATGTGCCGCTTTTATCGGTGCAGATGACAGAGACCTGACCAAGCTTTTCCACCGTCGAAAGTTTTTTCGCCAGAACTCCTCTTTGTGCAAGCCGTTGGACGGCGACTGCCAAAGAGAGCGTCAGTGTAGCGATGAGACCTTCTGGGATCAACGCGACCATGATGCCGAGCGCGAGCAGGGTTACTTCCTTGATGGGAAACCCAAGGGAGAAATAACCAACTGTCACAACAATCGCGCCAATTCCTAAAGCAATCCAGGCCGTGATTTTACTCAGGTGATTGAGTTCCTTTTGAAACGGCGTTGGCTCCTCGACAATGGATTGGGTCAGGTGGGCAATCCGTCCAAACTGGGTAGACATCCCTATCGCGGTAACAACCGCTCGTCCAGTTCCAGAGGCGATGGACGTCCCTGCAAAGATCAGGTTCGGTTGATCCAGCTCGCTAATTTCCGTTTGATGGGAGGGATCTGCCGTTTTACGTGCCGGGATTGCCTCGCCTGTCAACGTCGCGTTATTGGTGCGCAAGCCGTATTCTTCGATCACGCGCGCATCGGCGGAAATGTTATCTCCCTCAGCCAGGATCAGAATATCCCCGGGAACAACCTGACTGGATGGGATAGAACTCTCAACGCCCTCACGCATCACGTGTGTAAAGGACGGCAAGATAGCCCGCAATTTCTCGATAGCTTGCTCGGCACGATGTTCACGCCAGAAAGAGAATCCCGTGTTGACAATGATGATGCTCCAGATAATCACTGCAAGCACCAGGTCGCGTTGCAATAACGCAGCCAACCCAACGAGCAGTAAGACCAACGCGGGTGGACGCACCAACTCCTGAAGAAGTTTTTCCCAGATCGGTGTCTTCTTTTGCTTCGAGAGGGTATTCTGTCCATAGAGCGAGAGGCGCGCTTCAACCTTTGCGCTCGAGAGACCGTTTGGACATGTCTCAAGCGCTTCACAAACTTCTGGAACACGCAGGCTGAAGATAGGAGTGGACACGGCAAATGAGTTCAAAAAAGAATGGTATTGCGGTGTTCAGGCTGCCATTCATGGTGAGCAACATGAGTACCGCAATACAGGCTTCTACAAATCGTTTTGAGTAGCGGCAGTCTCTTTGGGAGCGCCGCCGAGTTTCGGCTCGGGATGATCAAGATACTGTTCGAGTAAGGATGGTGCTTCGGGGTGATCTGAGTGAAGGGCATGATCATAATCACCAGCTACAACAGGCACATGTTCAAAGCGGATGGGGCGGCGAACTCCGAACAACTCAAAGAAGCGAGTTGTTCCGATCAAAATCTGTCCACGCAAGGAATGACGATATTCCTGCATCCGCAAAGATTGCCATTCGACGATGGAAGCCATCGCGCCTCTAATACGTGCTTTATCGCGCACAATGCGATGGATTTGTTTGGGTTCCCGATAGCCAATGGGAGAAATAAGCAGCGCATTGGAGCCGAGCACGAGCAGGGTAAATGAAATCAATACCACCCAGCCGCCTTCCTGCCATTTGCCTACAATTTGCCCAACAAACACCATTGCAGAAAGTACACCTGCCAGCCCTGCTCCGAAAGCACCCCATTTGCGTTTCGCTCCTGTGTAATGCTCTAAAATGTGCTTACGGATGGCAAAACCCATGACCATGATGGGCATGAAGACACCCACACCGTAAAAAGGAACTGCCGCGCTGGTGCTACCCTTCACTAGAAATTGAATCAGCACCGTCACAATAAAGCCGATGGTGACTGAGCGTGTGAAAGTTCCCTGCTGATTTCGATATACAATAAATTCGGGTAATTCTCCAATGGCTACATCACGCCATTCGGTTGCCTGCAAATCCTGAAAGGCAGTCATCGAAGCTGCTGAGAGAAGGGCTACAGCCAAGATTTGATAAGCCCAATACAAGATAACGCCACCCGGGATCTGATCGAAACCAATAAAGGCCAGATTACCAACCAGCGTACGACCGAGCGTCCCATCAAAGACATTAAAGTGAACTGCAAAGTATGCCAATAAGGATGTCGTGATTCCACCGTAGAACAGGAATGAAGTCTGCACCATGCGGCCAATGCCAGATTTACCACTGTAATAATTCCAAAGGCCGTGCAAGTTTGGCATATGTTTCCTGCCCCACTTGACCAGGCCAAAGTCTTCATTTTTGACAAATTGAATGCCATTGGACATGGCTTCCAAACCTGTCAATGCAACCAGACCTTTCATGGAGGCTGACAGCATGTAATAAGCCGCCTGCCATAAGGAAGGAGCATGGGTCGACTCGGTAAACGGCTGCGCAGCAACCCCATGTCCCTTGGCAACAAATAGACCGATCGCCATGGCAACAGTCATCATGACAAAAATGCCCAGCAGCGTGAAAACTACGCGTGAAGATTCGCCGCGGCCGCGGATCGTCAGCCACCAAGTGATGCCCGCCATCAGCGCACCCAATCCAAAGCGAACCAGCCATACAGTATTGTATGAGTTAGTCAGGGACAAGAGCTGGTCAACGCCAGACAAGCTTGAGACGACAATCGTAAAAATGTAGTCCTGGATCAAAACCACGGCTACCACCAAGCTCAATCCGGGTGAGAGATAACGCATCGAAGCCGTATATGAACCGCCGCCTTCATTGAATACACCCAGTGAGAACATATAAAGAAAACCAAAGATGGCATTAAAGAGCGCAATTACAATGACCGCGATATAACCATATTGTTGCAATCCGTAGGG
>DATGYJ010000558.1:0-15561 GCA_035298105.1 Anaerolineales bacterium
TGGGGGGCTTATGCTGGGCGCTGCCCTTGGGTTCGTCGTCTCCAGGATTCAGACGCCCGTTTACGAAGCGACAACTGAGGTGCTGATTAGTCGGGCCCGCTTACAAACCAGTACAGATATGCTTCCGTTGGACGAGAATCAGTTGGTATTTACCAACATACGATTAGTGAAAAGTCGGCCTGTATTGGATGCTGCCTCTTCCCAATTAGGCAGCAAGATCAAGGTGGATAACATCGAGGTCAATTTGATCCCGGATACCCTGATTATTCAAATAAAAGTTCAGGATCCAGATGCTCGACGGGCAGCGGCAATCGCGAATACCCTGGTGCAGGTTCTGATCCAGCAAAATGAGAACCTCGTAGCGGGGAGATATACAGACTTTGAGAGCAGCCTGAAAGTGCAGATGGATCAGATCCAAAAACAAATCAGTGGCCTGCAATCCCAAATCAGTCAAATAAATGACGCCGGTATTTTGGAACAGCTGACCCAAGTGAATCTGGAAATCGATCAGCTGAAATCTCAGATCGCTTCACTGGAAAATGAGGTTAATAATTACCCGGTCTATATGAGCGATATTCAGCGGGCGACTCTCCGGGAAAAACAGGCACAGCTGGAACAGCTCCGCTCTCTGCAAAGTCTTTACCAGCAAATTCAGATTAACCTGACCTTTGTTGGCAAGCCCGGGCAGACAGGTCTAACTCGGGACGACCCTCGCTTGGACAGTCTCGAAGCCACATTGAATCTTTATCAGCAACTTTATCTGAAACTCGCCAATAGCCGTGAGACTGTTAACATGGATCGGGTGCAAAATACGCCACACATCACGCAAATTAACCCTGCTGTACCCCCCAAGGATCCAGTTCGTCCTTTGCCATTGCTTTATATGGTTCTTGGAGGTGTTGTGGGGTTGATCCTCTCTTTCACGGCCGTCCTGATGGTTGATCAATTTGGTGAATCATTGAAGACAATTGATCAGACAGAAGGATTATTCCACGTGCCCGTGCTGGGGGTGGTTTCTGACTTCTATTCTGCCAAGGGAGATTTAGTCACTTCTTATGATCCCGCCTCCATGGAAGCGGAAGCCTTCCGCTCTTTATGCATAAATATAGACTTCACTACTCCGAAGAAAAGTATCCATACACTATTGGTCATGAACGCAGATCCCAAAGAAAGCAAGACGACCGTTGCTACGAACCTGGGAGTTGTGAACGCTCAACAGGGAAAGCGGGTGATTCTACTAGATGGTGATCTCAAACAGCCGCATTTGCATAAACTTTTTGGCGTAGAAAACCGAGTGGGCCTGGCAAACATCCTTGAGACTGAGACTGACCTAAAGAGTGCGAGCCATTCTGTAGAGGGGGTCGAGGGATTGACCTTCATTTCCGGAGGAGTTGTTAGAGAAAACCTGACCAGCTGGCGGAATAGAGAAAAATGGCAGGAACTGCTCGTAAAGCTGCAGAAGCAGGCTGATTTGGTCATCATCGATGGTCCCTCGATAGAGGTTGCTGAGACGCAGACGCTGGCTTCCAAGGCCGATGCTGTTCTACTCGTAATCAGACTTAGAGAAACCCGTGGCGAGTCAGTTAAAGCGGCTCTGAGACAATTTCAGTTAGTAGGCGGTAAGGTAGCGGGAATCGTATTCTTTCGCTCAAAAATGCATCGGACGAGATTTTCAGAGATTCTTCATTGGGCAAGATTATATAAGAAAGGAGAACATAGAAAAGTAACCAGCCAATTCGAGGATACCTCAATCCCGCTGCCGTAACTCATATACGTTTGCAATCAAATTTTCTATCGGAAGAACAAAACTCGAAAATCTGACTCCCAAGGAGGCACAATATCAAAATACTTTTGTTTCCCATGATTCTCCCCGAGTTAGGATGACAATAGTCATAGTGGGACTAGTATCATTTGTAATCAATATTTAGTTTATGTAGTCAAGCAACCATCGAAGGGTAACTATCCCCTATTCGTTGCGTCATGTTTCCAGATTACTTGCGATTTTGTTAGGCACAAAACTTAGAGGTACAGGGAACAATTGAATATGTCTAACGAAGTGGAAGCAATGAATCATGGATCGTAGCTTGGTCGCTCAACCTTCTATCACATAGGAAGGAGCGATCCTTGAGGAGCCAATAGCGAAACCGGCCACATTGGTCGGTTTCATTATTTAATTTGACAAAATCAATCTTTTTCTTCTGCAATGGAGGCCATAATGAGTAAGCAATTGAAGTTTTGTATTTTCTCTGTAATTTCGATATTGAGCATTTTGATAAGTGCAGTGGGGATGCCAGTAGAGGTAGCCCGGGCGGCTGGGACCACTTACTACGTCGATAATACGAACCTAGCGTGCTCCAATGCCGGATCTGGTACGCTGGCAACACCGTTCTGCACAATCACAAGAGGGGCGTTCTATGCATATGCCGGCGACACAGTGTCTGTTCTGCATGGCACGTATGCCGAAACAATATTTCCGCCAAGGTCTGGCACGGATGGGCAACCGATTACATTCCAGGCTGAGCCCGGGGTGACTGTCACCGGAGATCCTGCCGCACTCGGGAGTGCTTTCGCCATTTCGACCAAAAGCTACATAGTCATCGATGGTTTCAATGTCACAGCCACCAAGTATAAGGGGATCTACGTCGACAGTTCGAATCACATTACCATCTCCAATAACCATGTCAGCTACTCCGGCACTACTTCACCAACGCACCCCTATGAGCAGGGTATCTTTTTAAGGAGCACTACAGATTCCATAGTTACGGGCAATACAACAGATCACAATACCTGTATTGGAATTCGGTTGACCAATGGTAGTGATAACAATATTGTCAGCAACAATGTCTCATTCGCTAATTTCTCAGTCATCGAGAGTGATGCTGCTGGGATCGAATTATTAGGCTCAAGCTATAACACTGTTATTCATAACATTACCTACGGCAACGAGGACGCCGGGATAAACATGTATGTGAACGTCGATGGTGTGCCTTCCAGCCATAACCTGATCATCGGAAATCTCAGCTACGAAAACGGTGACCATGGAATTGACAACAACAATTCGCCTTACAACACCGTTGTGGGCAATACAGTTCATGCCAATGGTACGGTGGGGATCAACTTTGAAGGCGAGCCTGGATCAGGTTCACACCACGCGACAGTGGCCAACAACATCAGTGTGGGAAACGGGCTTACCCCCCCTACAGGTTCGTTTGGCGGCAATCTTCGGGTTGACTCTGCTTCCATAGATGGAACAGTGCTCGACTACGATCTTTTTGACATGCAAGGTGCTACTGTTCAGATCGTCTGGAACGACACCAATTATGCATCACTGGCAGACTTTCAGGCCGCCGCGCCTGGTCAGGAATCCCATGCTATAGAGGGCGATCCGGGCTTCATAACCCCAGTCGCGTCCGTTTTACGCACTACCGGGGTGCCATTCAGTGGGGTTGAGAGCGTGGGGGATTATCATCTGTCCGCTGGATCACCAGCAATCGATAGTGCTAACTCCGGGGCCCCCAGCCACCCAGCCACTGATATTGAGGGTAATTTGCGGGTGGACGATCCGGCTACTCCAAATAACGGTGCCGGAACCAGCCTGTTTGATGACCGTGGCGCCTATGAGTTTCAACCATCTGAAACCTATATAGCTCCTACCGTCACGACCCAAGCAGTCAGTGCCATTACAGCATTCACGGCCACCGGAAATGGCACGATAACGAGTTTGGGCGTGCCGAATCCAACGCAGCATGGTGTGGTGTGGAGCACATCAGCCAACCCCACCACATCAGATAATAAAACCACAGATGGTCCGATCAGTGCAACGGGTGCTTTCACCAGTGCTATCACCGGTCTCACTCCTGGTACGCTGTACCATGTCCGGGCATATGCCACCAACGCGGCAGCGACTGTATACGGTGATGATGTTAGCTTCACCACTTTGGCATCCGCTGCCCCTGCTGTCGCCACTCAGGCGCCTACGAACATCACGGATATAACTGCGACAGGCAACGGCAATCTCACTTCTCTCGGTGTGCCGAATCCCACGCAGCACGGTGTAGTTTGGAGCACGACCGCTAATCCCACCACTGCGAACAATAAGACCGAAGATGGTCCGCTCAGTGCAACGGGTGCCTTCACCAGCAATATCACCGGTCTCACGGCTGGTACGCTGTACCATGTCCGGGCGTATGCCACCAACACCGTGGGGACAGCCTATGGTGTGGATGTCATCTTTACGACCCTGCTGGTACCCACCGTGACCACACAGGCGGTCACCAGCATTGCGGATACAACTGCCACGGGTAACGGCAATCTCACTGCCCTGGGTGTGCCGAATCCAACGCAGCACGGGGTGGTCTGGAGCACGACTGCGAATCCCACCACTGCGAACAATAAGACCGAAGATGGACCGCTCAGTGCGACGGGTGCTTTCACTAGTGCCATCACCGGTCTCACTCCTGGTACGCTGTACCATGTCCGGGCATATGCCACCAACGCGGCAGCGACTGTATACGGTGATGATGTCAGCTTCACCACTTTGGCATCCGCTGCCCCTACCGTGACCACACAGGCGGCTACGAACATCACGGATACAACTGCCACGGGTAACGGCAATCTCACTTCTCTCGGTGTGCCGAATCCCACCCAGCATGGTGTGGTTTGGAGCACGACCGCTAATCCCACCACTGCGAACAGCAAGACCACAGATGGTCCGCTCAGTGCGACCGGTGCCTTCACCAGCAACATGACTGGTCTCACGGCTGGTACGCTGTACCATGTTCGGGCGTATGCCACCAACACCGTTGGTACGGTATACGGCACTGATGTGACCTTTACGACTCTTCTACCTCCCACTGTCACGACTCAGGCTGTCACCAACATTGCCCAAACCTCGGCCACCGGCAATGGGAACATCACTGCCCTGGGGATGCCCAATCCCACCCAGCACGGGGTGGTGTGGGGCACTTCCCTTAACCCGACTATCGCAGATAGCAAGACCACCGATGGTGCGGTCAGCGCTACCGGTACCTTCACCAGCAATCTCACGGGTCTCACCCCTGGCACCCTCTATCATGTCCGGGCGTACGCCACCAATGCGGCCGCGACTTCCTATGGTGAGGATGTCGTTTTCACCACGATCCCATTCGTCCCGGCAGCCTTTGCCAAAACGGCACCGGCCAATGCCGCCACCGGTCAGCCGATTGGTGCCACACTGAGCTGGGCAGCCAGTGTCAATGCAGCTTCGTACGAATACTGCTACGATACCACCAATGACAACGCCTGCACCACCTGGACGGATAACGGCTTAGCAACCACTGCGAATCCCGGCGGCTTGAACCCCAGCACCCGCTACTACTGGCAGGTGCGCGCCAACAATGCGGCCGGCAGCACCTACGCCAATGGAGCCGCCACGGCCTTCTGGTCCTTCACGACCAGTCCCCTGCCGGCTGCCTTCGGCAAGACAGCACCAGCCAACAATGCGCTCAAGCAACCGATCGGCCCCAGCCTGACCTGGGCAGCCAGCGCCAACGCCCTCACCTATGAATACTGCGTGGATACCACCAACAACAATACCTGCGATGCGAGTTGGATCCCCCTTGCAACCCGCAGTGTCCGGCTGAGTGGCTTGACCAACAACACCCCCTATTACTGGCAAGTGCGTGCGGTCGGGTCAGGTGGCACCACCTCTGCTAATGGGGGTGCCTGGTGGACCTTCAAGGTCATCATGGCTCCTCCCGCCCTGCTGACCCCCGATCAGGCTGCCTCGGTCCATACTCGGCGACCCTCCTTCACTTGGGCAGCGGTGCCGGGGGCCTCCGGCTACACCATTGAGGCTTCGACGGTCGCGACCTTTGCCTCCAAAGCCTTCAGTGTCAATGTCACCGCCCCGGCGTACACCAGCACCCTCACCCTACTGCCCAACAAACTGTATTACTGGCACGTGCGCGCCAATGGGCTGAACGGTCCGAGCGCCTTCTCGGCGGCCCGCACCTTCACCACCGGCAACCCGCCTCCCTCCCCAACCCTGGTCTCGCCGGCCACCAACACGCTCTTCACCAACGCCTCAGCCCGGCTGGACTGGAACAATGTGGTCATGCCCGCCACGACCACCTTCGATCACTATCACGTCCAGATCGCAACCAACGCCGCCTTCACCACTGGTCTGATCGAGGCCAATCCCACTGCTTCTGAGTTCGCTTTGGATCTGACCCCCAACACCCGTTACTACTGGCGGGTCCGGGCTTTCAATGCCGTGGGAGATTTCAGCGGCTGGTCGGCCAGCCGGATTGTCCGGGCGGCGATGCTCGTCCCCAACTCACTCACCCCTGGCAATGTCGTCCCAGGTATAGCTGACCCGGTCAAGACCCGCCGTCTCACCTACACCTGGGATCAGGTGACCGGCGCCACCAGCTACACCCTCCAGGCTTCTCTGGTAAGCAATTTCGCCAGCCTGGCGATGAATATCAACACTGCCAAGACCACCTACACTCACACCGCCGATCTGGCACCCAACAAGGTCTACTACTGGCGTGTGCGCGCCAATGGGCTGAACGGTCCGAGCGCCTTCTCGGCGGTCCGGACCTTCACCACCGGCAACCCGCCCTCGACCCCTGCCTTGAGCAGCCCGGCCAATAATGCCTTGCTCAATACCCCCACCGTCCTGTTCGATTGGGTCAATGCCACCCTCCCGGCAGGTGTAGCTTTCCACCACTACCAGATCCAGATTGCTACCAGCAATACCTTTACGCCTGCCAGCCTCGTCGTGGATGCCAATACCACCGCGACCGTGCTGGGCGAATCAAAGTACAACTCTGCTGCGCAGCTCTCGGCCGGGGTCCGCTATTACTGGCGAGTGCGCTCCTGGAATACCCAGAATGACTTCAGCGCCTGGTCAGCCGTCCGGATCGTCCGCATCCGCTACGCCACCCCCTCCCTGCTCTTGCCGGCCAATGCGGCCACCGGGGTCAGCCGCCTGCCGACCTTCGACTGGAACGATGTCTCCGGTGCCACTACCTACACCTTGCAGGTGTCCACTTCCTCGACCTTCGTGACCCTCGTGGTCAACAGCGCCCTCACTTCCTCCACCTATACCCGCACCACCAATCTCCTGGCCAACAAGCTCTACTATTGGCGCGTGCGTGCCAACGGTCCCCTTGGTTCCAGCAACTGGTCCCCGGTTTTCTCCTTCAAGACCACGCCCTAACGCACACAGAGGCGGGCTCCCAGAGCCCGCCTCTTTTTTTGGGTTATAGCATCCTTCGTATCGGATCATAAAAAGTCAAAAGCATTTCACCCTTACGACGGCCTGATGCAATCACGATGCAGCCGCGCGCCATGACGCTTGCAACCAGTTGGCATCCAGACCAGCTCGATTCTGGGCAGCGATGCGATTTTTCTTGATGATACCCCTCCTTGGAGGGGTTTCATACACTTGCTCATCACTTGGATTGCTCGTACAATCAGGGCGGTAAAAGAGAACTATAGAGACACAAAATCGGGAAAGGAATCCACATGACCGATCTAAAAAGCTTCGGTGAAAGTATTGTCAATAATCTTGAGCAGGTGATCGTGGGGAAGGCCCAATCTGTGGAGTTGGTTGTGATTGGTTTGTTGTGCCAGGGGCATATTTTGATCGAGGATGTACCGGGGGTGGGGAAGACTATGCTTGCCCGTAGTTTGGCCAAATCCCTGGATTGTAGCTTCAATCGAATCCAGTTTACGCCTGATATGCTTCCAAGCGATGTTACGGGTGTTTCTATTTTCAACCAGGAGAAACGACAATTTGAGTTTCGTCCGGGTCCGATTATGGGGCAGATCATCCTTGCCGACGAAGTCAACCGCGCCACACCCAAGACTCAGGCTGCTTTACTTGAGGCTATGGAGGAACACCAGGTCACAGTGGATGGAGTGACCCATGCCTTACCAAGGCCGTTCATGGTTCTTGCTACGCAGAATCCGATTGAATATGAAGGGACATTCCCTCTCCCTGAGGCCCAACTTGATCGTTTTCTTCTGCGCGTGCGCTTAGGGTATCCCAACCCATCAGAAGAGATGAGAATCCTTAATGCGCAGCAGATTCAGCATCCGATTGAGTCGCTGGAATCGATTGTCACGGTAAAAGACCTTTTGAACGCGATTGGGAAAATTCGCGAGGTGTATGTCTCCCCTGTAATCCAACGCTACGTCATCGATCTAGTTGGACGCACACGCCAAAGTGGGGATGTCTATCTCGGCGCAAGCCCGCGGGGCAGTCTGGCGCTATTTCGTACCGGACAAGCCCGCGCCGCTTTGCAAGGACGCGACCATGTACTGCCCGATGACATCAAAGCCTTGGCAGTTCCAGTGCTTGGCCATCGGATTATCGTCTCCCCGGCGGCGCGTTTGCGTGAATTAAGTGCAGATCGTATCGTGCAAGAAATTGTTTATGCTGCCCCCGTGCCTGGAGGAGATTATCAGGCTGACTCAGCGAAGGTAAAGGTCAAAGCGAAGTGACGCCCGGACGTATTTTCGTTCTCCTCATGCTGGCCGTTGGTGCAATTGGAACCGTTGTGAATGGCGGCGCAGTTTACATCAGGCTGCTTTACGTCAGCGCATTGCTGCTTCTGACCGCGTGGTCATTGACTGTTCTTTCGCTGCGCGGCATCCAGGTAGAGCGAAGGGCGCGTTCTCTGCGTGCCAGTGCAGGCGATATTTTTGAAGAGCATTTTGAAATTTCCAATGCAAGCAGGCTGCCCAAACTGTGGCTGGAAGTTGCAAATGAGACAACTATTCCTAATGCAACTGGTTCGCGGGTGCTAACCTTTTTACGTGGCAAACAGAAGCGTATCTATACCGCCCGAACCTGGCTCACCAATCGCGGTGGATTCTCGCTTGGGCCAACCAAAATCACATCAGGCGATCCATTCGGAATTTTTCGCGTTTCAAAGAGTCATCCGGCGACATCTTCACTGATTGTCTTGCCGATGCTCTTCCCTGTCGCCGAGTTTCTTTCACCACCTGGTTTATTGCCCGGGGGCAAGGCAATCCGGCGAAAATCCATTGATATTACTCCTCATGCCGCAGGGGTTCGTGAGTATGTACCTGGAGACCCCATGAAGCGCATCCATTGGCCCACTAGCATTCGGCGCGATCAGCTGATGGTCAAGGAGTTTGAGCAGGACCCACAAGCCGAAGTATGGTTGTTTCTTGATACGCACAAGAGCGCCCATACGGCGAAGTCCAGCGAAAGCCACGAGGCGCCCCCGACCGATGATCTGTTTTTATTGCGACGTCGTAAGGTGAAACTACCTCCATCTACGCTGGAGTATTCCATTAGTATCACGGCCTCATTGGCGCGTTACTTCATCGAGCAACGCCGCGCCGTAGGATTTGTGAGTTCCTCAGGAAATACATTTAAGGTGATTCCCGCCGAACGAAGCGAACGCCAGGAAGCAAAGATTCTTGAGGAACTTGCTTTCCTCCAGGCAGAGAGCAATCACACGCTTCCGAGCCTTGTCACTGCACAAATGGGACAATTACCTCTGGGCAGTAGTGCCATCCTTATTACGCCGACGATCTGGCCCGAGTTACTACTCGCCGTAGATAGCCTTCAGCGGCGCAACCTGCGGCCGGTTGTCGTCCTGTTGATGTCGCAATCCTTCGGCAACCGCGCCAACAATGATGACCTGGCGCAATCGCTGGAAGAAAGGAAAGTGCCTGTGTGCCGCGTCTATTGCGAGGCCGATCTTTCGGAGACCCTTTCAAGTTTTGCGATGAATACCTTTTCTCAGGAGGTCTCATGGCGCAGACCCGTGTTATCACACTTGACCTAAATTTTCAGGGACGAGCACATGCGATTGCCTCCTATCTCATTCGATCTGGCGACAGCGTGGTGCTGATCGAAAGCGGACCTGGCTCGACTCTCACGGGACTCGATGCAAGTTTGGCAGAAGAAGGTTTAACTTCTCGTGACGTGACCCATGTTCTGCTTACTCACATTCACCTCGACCATGCCGGCGCGGCGGGCTGGCTGGCACGCCAGGGAGCGGAGATTTATGTACATCCCGTTGGTGCGCCGCACATGATGCACCCAGAGAAGTTGCTGGCGAGTGCTACTCGTATTTACGGTGACAGGATGGAGTCGCTTTGGGGCGAGTTCCTGCCCGTTCCCGAGAATCAGCTCAAGGTCCCGAACGATACGGAAGAGATCGTTATTGGGAATTTGAGGTTTGTACCCATCAACACGCCGGGTCATGCCGAACATCATTATGCCTATCTCTTCGAGGATATCTGTTTCTCGGGCGATGTAGGCGGAGTGCGGATCCCTGGTTATCAATATTTGCGCATCCCGATGGTGCCACCTGAATTGAATTTGGAGCGTTGGCACGAAAGCATGAAGCGCTTACGTAAGCAGAAGTTCGCCCGTATCGCGCCTACCCATTTCGGTATTTATGATGATCCCGAATGGCAATTGCGCGAAGTGGAAAAGAGACTGGAGGAGTCTGAACACTGGATGGAAAAAGTAATGCCATCGGATCCCAGCATTGAAGAATTACGCGGCGCTTTCGCGGAGTGGATGGTCTCTGAGGTGGAAAAGATGGGCATGAGCGAAGAGGTGCTGAACGCTTATGAGTTGGCGAACCCGCCTGGCATGAGCGCAGATGGATTGATGAGGTACTGGAAGAAAGTTAAGATGGCGGGATGAAGGTGGGGGGATTCGCGTCATGCAGATCGCCTTTCGCAACAGAAGAATTCACTCTATAAGGACGCATAGTTTTTTTCCTCTACGGCATTTTTGTTTATAACGGAGCGAAAAATAGGTTTTTTCGCAGAACGAAGCTACTACGGCGCTACAACGAAGCGTGAACGAAGGGCGGCTGCCAAACAACGCCTGCGAAACGGATTCTCAAGCCCGTTGAAGCCAAAATGAGTTGGCAGTGGCCTCTATAGTCAGAGTTGTTCTCCCAACCTGGCCGAAACTTGATATTATGTATAAGATCAACAGCGCCGAAAAAGGCGCTGTTTTTTTTCTCTATTCGTTGACGGATGTCACTCTGAACGCATGATGCTTGCAACGGGGCAATTTTCATCAATCAAGATATAATTTTCCTGTTCTCTTGGATCAAATCCTTAAAAATGCTGGGACGGCCCACATCGGTCCAAATGTGGTCGTTTTTCCGAAAACTCAACGGAAATCCGCGTCCCTAACCATCTAGAGGAGTTTGCATGAAACATTTTCTTGCCATATCAGATCTATCCCCGGGGGAAGTGCAGGACCTGCTCGACCTAGCCATCAAATTAAAAGAAGAATATTTCAAGAAAGGGAACCCACCCTATTTCAAAGGCAAGGTTCTCGGCATGATCTTTCAGAAGCCCAGCCTGCGGACGCGCGTCTCGTTCGATATGGCGATGCGTCACTGCGGCGGCGATGCCCTTTATCTCTCGCCGAACGAGATCGGTTTGGGCAAGCGCGAGTCGATTGCGGATATTGCACGCGTGCTTTCAGGTTATGTCCAGGCTTTGATGGCCCGCGTCTTCGAGCACGAGCATGTGTTGGAACTGGCGAAGTGGTCTGAAATCCCGGTTGTTAATGGCTTGAGTGATTACAACCACCCCTGCCAGGGAATGGCGGATGCGCTCACTATCCAGGAGAAGTTCGGCAAAGCCAAAGGCTTAAATGTCTCTTATGTGGGCGATGGCAATAACGTGGCCGTCTCGCTGATGCACGTTTGTGCGAAATTGGGTTGGAACTTTACGATTGCAAGCCCCGAAGGCTATGATCTGAACTCCAAATCGGTGGGGATTGCAAAAGATATTTCGGAAGAGACAGGCAGCAAATTGGCCTTCCTGCGTGACCCTCACGAAGCGGTCCGAGGGGCACATGTGATCTACACTGATACCTGGACTTCGATGGGTCAGGAAGAGGAGACTGCCAAGCGTGAGAAAGTTTTCCCGCCGTACCAGGTCAATGCAAAACTCGTCAGCGAAGCGGATCGGGATGTGATCGTGATGCATTGTCTGCCTGCACACCGTAATCATGAGTTGACCGATGATGTAGCAGATGGTCCGCATTCGGCGATCTTCCCACAGGCGCATAACCGCCTGCACGCACAAAAGGCGATTTTGGCGCGGTTGTTCGGAGTGGGATAGATATCACTGCGAGGAAGGGCGCCATGCCTAAGCAGTTTTCGACTCAATCGGAGATTGCTTGCCACAGGCATGCTACGCAGGCGTTGGGATTTCGAGGCTTTGCATCTCAATCCTCCTCGCAATGACATAATGAGGAATTTATGAATTCAAAAGATTACATTGCTTTGGAAGAACAATACGGCGCACATAATTATCATCCCCTGGATGTGGTCATTGAGCGTGCGGAAGGTGTTTGGGTTTATGATGTGGATGGGAAGAAGTATCTCGATTGCCTCTCTGCGTATTCTGCAGTCAACCAGGGGCATGTCCATCCTCAAATCTTGAATGCCTTGCTGGAACAGGCCAGGAAGGTTACGTTGACCTCACGAGCATTCCGCAACGATCAATTGCCGCTTCTGTACAAGGAACTCTCTGAGATGACAGGCTATGAGATGTCCTTGCCCATGAATAGTGGGGCGGAGGCAGTCGAGACAGCGCTCAAGCTGGCGCGCAAATGGGCATACCGCGTCAAGGGCGTGCCGCGCCACCAGGCTGAAATTATTACCGCGGCAGGCAATTTCCATGGGCGCACGATTTCTCTTGTCACGTTTTCCACAGAGCCTTTGTATCGTGATGACTTTGGTCCGTTTACGCCCGGGTTTGTGACTGTGCCTTACGGCAATGCAGATGCCATCGCGAAGGCGACCACACCCAATACAGCAGCTGTCCTGATCGAACCGATCCAGGGTGAAGGCGGAGTCATCATCCCGCCCGCGGGTTACCTCAAGCAGGTTGCGGATATTTGTAAGAAGAATAACGTTTTACTGATGGCGGACGAAATTCAGACGGGGCTTGGCCGGACCGGTAAGCTATTCGCCGCGCAACATGAGGATGTCCGCCCGGATGTGACGATCATCGGCAAGGCACTGGCTGGAGGCTTCTATCCTGTCTCGGCTGTGCTGGCGGATAAGGATCTACTTGGTTTGTTCACGCCTGGAGAGCACGGATCCACTTTCGGCGGGAATCCCCTAGCAGCTGCGGTAGCACGCGCTGCTCTGCGTGTGATCCGTGAAGAAAATTTGGCAGAGCGCTCGCGCGAGTTAGGTGAATATTTCCTTGAACAACTAGCTGAGATCCCGAGTCCGCAAGTAAAAGAGGTGCGCGGCAAAGGTCTCTTTATCGGCGTCGAACTGAAGCCTGAAGCCAAGGGCGCGCGCAGGTTCTGCGAAGCTATGCAGGCGAAAGGCATCCTCGCGAAAGAGACGCATGAGAATGTGATCCGTTTTGCCCCACCGCTTGTGATCGATAGAGAAACGATTGACTGGGCCCTGCCCTCCATTCGTGAAGTGTTGAACATGAAGTAAATTTTTCCCTCACCCTGGCCATCTCCCTCTGGAAGAGCTGGGGATGAGGGAACAGGAGGTCCCATGAATATTGGCATTCCAAAAGAGAGGCGTCCTTTCGAGTCGCGCGTGGGTCTTTCCCCTGCCGGGGTTGAGATCCTCACTCAGCACGGGCATCAAGTTTACGTCGAGCATGAAGCGGGTGTGGGAGCAGGATTTGACGACCGGGAGTTTGAAACTGCCGGAGCGCGCCTTGTCTACTCTCCTGAGGAAGTCTTTGTCCGCGCGGACCTCCTGCTGAAAGTGGCGCGTCCGATGAGGGAGGAGTTGAATTGGCTGCGTCCTAATACGGTGCTCGCCGGTCTATTACACCTCGCCTCCACACGCGAAGATAAGGTTCAGGCTTTGCTTGAAAAGAAGATCACCTCGATCGCGTACGAGCAAATAGAAACAGCGGATGGCTCTTTACCAGTGCTGAGACCGTTTAGCCAGATCGGCGGAAAGATGGCAGCATCGGTAGCAGCACGCCTGCTTCAAAATAACTGGGGCGGCAAGGGAATGTTGCTGGGGGGCATCCCTGGTGTTCCACCCGCCGAGGTCCTGATCCTGGGTGGTGGCGTCGTTGGAATGTGCGCAACCTATGCATTCCTGGGCCTGGGTGCGCATGTCACAGTACTCGATAGCGATATCAACAAATTACAGAGTATTTACAGCCGCTTTCCAAATATTGTTACGATGCTCTCCACAAAACGTAATATCGAGAAAGCAACTGCTTATGCAGATGTGGTGGTTGGCGCCGTCCTGATCACAGGAGAACGCACACCGATCTTGATCACGCGTGAGATGATGCGCGCTATGAAACCACGTTCTGTCTTCATCGATGTAAGCATTGACCAGGGCGGTTGTTCTGAAACATCGCGCCCCACGACGCATGATCATGCCACGTATGTTGAGGAAGGGGTGATTCACTATTGCGTTCCAAACATGCCTGGTGTGGTTGCGCGCACGGCCACTCATGCATTCGTCAATGCCGCCCTGCCCTATATCCTGCAAATTGCCAATCTAGGAGCGCATGGCGCCATTGCACAGAATTCCGCCATCGAAAAGGCAGTCAACACTCATAATGGAGAGCTTGTTCATTTGACGCTTCTTTCTAAAGGAGGTCACGATGGATTGGACTAGTATTTACCAATCACGGATCGCAACCGCGGAGGAGGCTGTCCGCGTCATTAAGTCTGGCATGCGGCTCTTTCTCACGGGTAACGTATCGGTGCCTCAGAAGGCGCTTGGCGCTTTGGTGGAATACGCTCCAAATCTTCATGATGTCGAGATCTGTCAGGCTTTGACGATTGGCCCGGCTGATTATGTGATTCCTGGCATGGAGAGTCATCTGCGAGTCAACACCCTCTTTATCAGCCAGAATGTTCGTAAGGCTGTTCAGGAAGGCCGGGCTGATTTTACGCCTGTGCTACTATCTGAATTTCCTCTCCTTTTCAAACATGGGATACTGCCACTCGATGTGGCGATTATCCATGTCTCTCCGCCCGATGAGCATGGATTTTGCAGTCTGGGCGTTGAAGTAGGCCTCACCAAATCCCCTGCGGAATCTGCAAAAGTGATCATTGCCGAAGTCAATCAGCAGATGCCGCGTACGTTGGGTGATTCGTTCATCCATGTCAGCCGCTTAAATCATATAATTCCGGTCAATTACCCCATCCCTGAGATGGCGATGACGGAAGAGGGCAATTCGGAGGTTGTCGAAAAGATCGCGGGCTTTATCGCCGAGTTGATCCCCGATGGTGCAACGATGCAATTGGGCATTGGCGCGATCCCTGATGCGGTGTTGAAGTATCTGCGCCACAAAAAGGATCTGGGCGTTCACAGTGAGATGTTTTCCGACGGCGTCATTGAGCTTGTGAATGAAGGTGTGTTGACCAACGCACGCAAAACATTGCATCCCGGAAAGATCATTGCGGGATTTATGCTTGGAACGCGGAATTTGTACCATTGGTCAGATGATAATGCGCTGATCGAAATGCATCGCACGGAGTACGTCAATGATCCGTTCGTGATCGCACAGAACGAGCGCATGGTTGCGATCAATTCCGCG
>DATGYJ010000559.1:0-13551 GCA_035298105.1 Anaerolineales bacterium
CATGTTTAAGAGTGGTCCAGATTTCAGGCAAATCGTCCCTATCTCTGCTAATGTCCCAAACGCGCTCAATCGAAATCGGATCGGTTTTTTCGAGCGCAGCCCTGGTCGCGGAATCAAAGTCAATCAGCTTGACTTCGGGAAATGTATTCAACGCTTCAGGGTGTTTGACGACACTATCTGCAGACAGACCATCGATCAATGCATAGGCAATGGGATAAGGCACGGGAGTCATCAGCCCAACACCGAAAGCCATGAACCAGAGAGGGATTCCCGGAAGCAGAAGCATTCTACGTTTAATCCCACGGATGCGGGCATAGCCCAGCATTAAATCGCCGTAAGTTGCGATATCAGGTCCCCCAATCTCGAAGACCTGTCCGCGGCCGTTAGGATTCGTCAAGGCAGCCATGAGATAGTCAATCACATTTTGGATGGCAATCGGTTGGGATTTATTCCTCATCCATAAAGGGCCCGGCACGATAGGAAACAACTCCGTCATGAAGCGGATCATTTCAAAGGAAATGCTGCCTGACCCGATGATAACCCCCGCTCGAAATTCGGTCACCGGAACCTTGCCTTTTCGCAAGACAAAGCCGGTTTCGATGCGCGAGCGCATATGCGGTGCAATATGCTGCTCAGGGTCGGCAAGCCCGCCGAGATAGATAATCTGTTCAACGCCGGCTGCCGCTGCGGCAGAGGCAAATACACGCGCGCTATCCAATTCGAGCGCGGTATACCCGCGTCCGTAGGTCATATTGTGAACCAAATAATAGGCCGTCTGCACACCTTCTAAGGCTGTCTGCAGAGTGGGCGCAATTGTGACATTGCCCTCGATCACTTCCACCGCATGGAACCAGCTGCGGCCCTGGAGGCGCAGCGGCTCGCGCGCCAGACAGCGCACGCGATAGCCTGAATCCAACAAACGGGGAATCAGGCGACTGGCAATGTATCCGGTTGCACCAGTCACAAGAATCAGAGGCGAAGTTGCCAAGGAGCTTCTTTCTTAATACTTCTTACGTTTTCCTCACGAGAAATAGGGCTAGTATGCATGGGCGAGAACTCGGGCACGACCTGCAATTTGGTTCGTCAACCCATCAAAAATAAATTTGTGGAAGGGCCACATGGCATACCAGTAAAGAAAACCGAAGAGCCCGTGGGGGGCAAAGTACGCCGTGACGGTAAGCAGGGTTTGCGCATTCTGCGATTGCGATTCGAATTGAAGCCAGGCTTGGCCCGGCAGTTTCATCTCAGCCCGCAAACGCAAAAGACGATTCTTCTCCACATCCTCCACACGCCAAAAATCCAGCGCCTCTCCCGCCCGGATTTCATCAGGGTGGCGCCGTCCACGCCGCAGACCCACACCGCCAACAGCTTTATCAAGCCAGCCGCGCATACCCCAGGCCCAATCCATGTACAACCAGCCACGTTCGCCGCCAATCCCCATAAAGGATCGAAAAACAGCTTCCGGGGAAAGGTTGAGCAGTTTCTGACGTGTTTCAATGAACATGCCTTGCTCTACGAGAAGCTTATATGGCTTGACATCGCCGGCCACAGTGACCAGCGCGTCTGACCAGCTCGTTTCGACGTTATCTCTCTGGATGCGGCCGAGGGCGAGGTGAGTGGCGATTTGAAAATCGAGCGGCTTGATCTGAGGGAATAATTTCCTGGCTGTTTCATCACGCACGATCAGCCTGGCATGCAGTCCTTCAATAAGCGGCAATACCACACGCCAGTGAATGGGCGTCACCATGTGCACCCAATAGGCGGAAAGCCGCGGCGCATAAAACGGCGTGCGGATCAGCACACGCTTCAGTCCGCGTTCCTTTGCATAGCCAAGCAACATATCGGCATAGGTTAGCCGTGTCGGGCCACCGATCTCGATCATCTTGCCGGTGCTTTCGGGGGTCTTGAGTGCTTCCACCAGATATGACAGAACATCCCGAATTGCGATCGGCTGTGCCTGAGAGAAGAACCAGGCGGGACAGATCAAGAGAGGTTCACGCTCGGTGAGGTAACGGATCATTTCAAACAACGCCGAACCGGAACCAATGATCATCCCTGAGCGGAACTCGGTCACTGGCACATTGCTGTAGCGCAGGATATACCCCGTCTCATGGCGGGCACGTAAGTAGGGAGAAAGGTTAGTGGTGGGATCGACAAGCTCGCCGAGATAGATGATCCGCTCAATACCCGCCCCTCCTGCCGCTTCTGCGAAATTGTGGGCGACTTGTAAATCACGGTTCGCGTTGATTTGTCCACCCTGCTTGCCATGGATAAGATAGTAGGCAACCGAAACATCTTGCATGGCTCCGGTAAGTGTGCCTGCCAGGAGTGCGTCCCCGCTGACGACTTCGACTCGCTTCAGCCAGGAGCGTCCCTGCAGGCGGTTTGGGTCACGGACGAGGCAGCGGACGCGGTAGCCTGCTTCAAGCAAACGTGGTACGAGCCGTCCGCCGACATAGCCGGTGGCTCCGGTCACAAGAATGAGAGGAGGGGTCAAGAGTTCTTCCTTCGTCTTTCTTCTTTCCCAATCAGAAGGAGGAAAGACGCTTGCATGGTCTGCACAAAAGACCTGGTGCAATGCAGCGAATTAACACCGCACTATCTCCAAGTAACACGGGTTGCTTCGCAAACGACGCTCGCAACGACATACAAGATTCTATCCTACCCGTTCAATTCTATGCTATCATGAAAGCCAATTATGCAGGCGGCAAACTCCACTACATCCAATCGTATACAAGAACAATTGACCACACGGTTTCCGCTGGTGTGGTTTTCGCTTGCGTTCCTCGCCGGGATCATTTTGGCAAGCCTTGTTTCCCTGCACATTTTGATTTGGATTGCACTGGTCGTCATTTCCATCTTTCTTATCATTCTTACGCTTATTCTTTCACGAGTTCTCATTCCACGCTTTCCGTCACTGGGCTTCCTCATCTATCCTTTCGCCTTCGTCCTTTTATTCGCTCTGTTGCTCGGCGCAGCCCGTTATCAAGCCTCCGTTCCTAAATTTGATGCCTTTCATATCGCTTTTTATAACGACCGCGATTATGATTTATTGATCACAGGCACCCTCATTGAACCCCCTGATTACCGGGATAACTACACCAACCTGCGCTTAAAAGTCGGCAAAGTGGATACAGGCGACTTTGACCTGCCGGTCAGTGGGCTGCTCCTGGCGCGTGTTTCGGACAATCAGGTTTTTCATTATGGCGAGGTGCTGCGTCTGCGCGGTAAGTTAAAGACTCCCCCTGAGGACGAAGAATTCTCGTACCGCGATTATCTCGCCGCGCAGCATATCCATTCCTATATGTCCAGCGCGGCAGTGACGATCCTGCCGGGCAGAGGCGGGAATCCGTTTTCCAGAGCGCTCTATGCTCTGAAAGAGAAAACGCTCGCTAACATCTATCGGCTGTTCCCTGACCCCGAGTCTTCATTGCTGGCAGGCATCTTGCTTGGCGTGGATACGGGTCTTACTGATCAACTACAGCAAGCCTTCAAAAACACCGGCACGGCGCATATCATCGCCATTTCGGGTTTTAACATCAGTATCATTGCAGGGTTGTTTGTCACGTTCTTCAGCAAGTTTCTTGGTCCACGGCGGGGTGCACTTCTGGCAGTCGTTGGGATCATCTTTTACACAATTCTTGTCGGGGCAGATGCAGCAGTGGTGCGTGCGGCGCTGATGGGAAGTCTCGCCTTATTTGCGAAACAGGTCGGTCGTCGCCAGTTTGCATTGAATACTCTTCTGGCGGTCGCCTTGCTGATGTGTTTATGGAATCCGCTGTATATCTGGGATGTGGGTTTTCAGCTTTCCTTCTTCGCAACGCTGGGCCTTATCCTTTATGCAGAGCCATTTTCACAATTTGCGAATAGAATCATCACAAAGTATTTTCGGACCTCCACTGCTGAACGATTCACCGAACTGTTTTCAGAGTTTGTTTTGCTTACGCTCGCCGCCCAGCTAACAACCATTCCGATTATGGCTTATCACTTCAAACGTATCTCGCTTGTTTCGTTCATCGCCAACCCCTTCATTCTCCCGGCCCAACCTGCGGTGATGATCGTTGGCGGGCTGGCCGTGTTGCTGAGCCTGGTCTGGTTTCCGCTCGGTCAAATCGCAGCGTGGGGAGCCTGGCCCTTTGTCGTGTATACGATCCGCATCGTGGAATTGTTCGACCGTGTTCCCCATGGAACTCTGTTCCTGGGGAATCTCTCAATCTGGTTCGTCATCTTATTTTACGCAGCGCTTCTGGCTGTGACCTTTGGCGGGTCCCGGCTAAAAGCGTGGTTCCAGTCTATGAAACGGGATCAACTCAAAATTCCGATAGGTGCCGGGCTGATTGTCCTGGCTCTGGCTTTGCTGCTGGTTTGGCGCGCAGCCGTCGCGATTCCAGATCAGTTGCTGCACGTCACATTCCTGGATGTCGGTTCTGCAGAGGCGATCTTGATCAAAACACCGACCGGAAAATCTGTGCTGATCAACGGCGGACCCAGCATCACGACTCTCTCCGATGAGCTGGGAAGAAGATTACCTGCATTCAACCGCAAACTGGATTGGCTGGTTGTAGCGAGTACCGAAGAAGATGATGTCGCCGCGTTGCCGCGCGTGATTGAGCGCTACCCACCTGACGCAGTCTTGTGGAGTGGAAATACGCAGGCGTCATTCTCATCGGGCGTGTTGAACGAATATTTATCTGTCAGCGACATTGCAGTGACCAATGCCGAGCCTGATCAGGCGTTGGAGTTGGGTGATGGCGCAGCATTGCGGGTGCTGACGACGGGTCCGCGCGGCGCCGTATTATTGCTTGAATGGAAAAACTTCCGGGCTATGTTGCCGATCGGCATGAGTTTTGAAGCTCTGGCTGAGTTACACAACGGCGCGAAGATTGGACCCGTGAATGTGCTCTTGCTTGCCGATTCAGGTTATGCAGCCTCCAACCCGCCGGAATGGATCACCAATCTAAACCCGGAATTGGTGCTGCTCAGTGTGAGCGCTGCGGATAAAAACGGTCTGCCCGATGGTGACGTATTGGAATCGGTAAAAAATTATGACTTACTGCGCACCGACCAAAATGGTTGGGTCGCGGTCACAACCGACGGCAAGCAGATGTGGGTAAACGTGGAACGGAAGTAAGGGGCGTAAAAGGTCTGCAAGGTTTAGAGACCGCAGCGACGGTCTGAAAAGGAACCTTCGAGATGTTATGGCAGCCGGCTTGCTTTTCATCTCTGAAAATTGTATAGTTATAAAACGCAAGGAGTCTTGAGATATGAGCGAACTAAATATCACTGCCTCACAAATTCAAGGGGAAGTGCCGGTGACAATTTTACATTTGAGAGGTCATCTCCATGGCAATACCGAGCCCGAATTACTTGACCGCGCCCGTCAGGCTCAGGAAGATGGGTCGAAACACCTCTTGCTTGATTTATCAGAATTGGAAGTGCTCACCAGCGCGGGTCTCCGTGCCATCCACAATATCTTTAATTTGTTCACGCCGCCAAGCGATGTGGAAATTATCCATCAACATAGTGACGAGCCATATAAGTCGCCTTACTTTAAATTGGTTTGTCCAAATCCTGATATTTACTATGTCTTGAATATCGCTGGTTTCTTACAAAACATCCTCATTTATAACAACATGGACGAAGCAGCCGGTTCATTTGCCGGTTAATATATTCAATGCCGTCGCAAACGTTTCGACCATCTTATCGATATTGATTTCTTCCCGCACAATCCGATACGACACTGCCCCCATCCTTCGCAAGCGCGCCACATCTGAGAGCGCCTCTTTCATTGTAGAGAGCAATCTCTCAAAATCATCAGGCGGGATCTGCCAGCCGTTCTCTTTTCGGACAAGATCATCCTGCGTGCCGTCTCCCTGCGCGACAATGACAGGCAGTCCATAACTCATCGCCTCCTGGACGGCCAGTCCGCCGGTTCCAGGCAGGACGAAGAGATCTGCTTCCATGAAATAGGGCTTTAGCTCAGCCCCATGCCTGGACCCGATAAATTCTGCGTCAGGGTAGATCTCGTTGGCGAGGGTTTTAAGTGCCTCACATTCCGGTCCATCGCCCACGATCACTAAACGTGGATTTGATTTGAGCTGGGCGCAAGCCCGCAACAATAGGTCAACCCGTTTGCGGGCCTGTAAACGTCCGACGAAGAGAATTGTAAATCGATCTACGGTCCGCGCTCTCTCGTTAGGTACAGAGGCGGGTGCACTCGAAACTGAGTTATGGGCAACAAAGATCTGCTCGCGTGGAAAACCGAGCGCGGCATACTCATCTGCCCCACGCTGACTGTAGGCGATCAATGCCTCGAACTGCTCCAGGAAGGAGAGCCGGCGTATTTGGCGGAATCTGGCCAGAGGCCCGGAAAGAGGCGGTGATCCTAACCCCCAACCGATGACGGGTCTGCCGCGTTCGTGCATCCACCTTACCGCAGCCGAAGTAGAAAGATAACGCGGGTTGGCTTCGACGATCAAAGCATCCGGATCCCAATGCCTAAGCCAGTTGAGGAGTCCGAGTTGATAGCAGGCGTAGAGACTACCCGTGAAAAGATGGATGTTTTTCCCCAGATGATAATCGGCAACTCGTAAATTGCTGGCAGTCGTAATGCCTTCCACCGGACGCGGAGATCCTGTAAAGAGGCTCATGCCGCCGTCACAGGCCGAGGCCAGCAGATCAAAGAATGGCGCCCGATAATTGGGCAGCACGCGCTGCTGGAGCGCGAGTTTACCAGGGAAGCGTATCATGCGGGAATATGGGGAGCCTGCCAGGCGGGCGATTTGTGCACATGCACAACTTTCCACGTGCCATCCAATTTGACGATCACACGGCTTTCATTGTGCGAGGCAACCTTCACGCCCTCCGGCGTGGCGGTGCTGATCAGCAATGTATAACTGGCAATGGCAGTATCGCCGTAATTTTGAATGTGCAAGTTTGCTAGATCAAAGCGGGTTGGAGATTTCGCTTGCCCTTCCGAACCAAAGACGGTGCCGCGCTCGGCATTCGAGGTCATCATGAATTCGTGAAACGGCAAGCCATCGATTCGCTGAGGCGTGATCCACCATTCGTAAAGGGTCAGGTCTTCAGCGGTCGTTTCGTGATAGGTCTGGATATCGTTATCTTGAATGGATTGCAGATGTACTTTCAGGAATGCGATGATTTCTTCGTCTGTCATACTTTCTCCTGCTCTGCTGGACACCTGCGCCGCGGTGCGGTGTTGCCAAATCCAGCAGCAATAACCAGGTTCGGGGCTTGGCCATCCCACTTCAGCTAAGCTAATAACACCTTGAGATACTCATCCACCATTTTGTCGACACCCAATCCCGCCTCAGCCCGCTCACGCGCCGACTTACGAAAATTCGTCTGATCCTGCAGGATTCCAGTTGCAGGGTCAATGAGCGCCGGGAGATTAGGTGGCTGCAATTTCCATTGGTCCGCGCCATAAGGGATCAAGCGCCCCGCATTTCCCTGCACCAGTTCAGACAATGAACCCGTATCGAAGCCGATCACGGGTAATCCGCATGCCAATGCTTCAATCACAGAGTTGGGACAGGGCGGGTTGACTTCGGCGGAGAACAGGAGATGCGAGGAACGCATCAACCACGGGATCTGCTCGGTTGGCAGTATACCCATAAATTGGGTACGGAAAACCATTTGATTCTTCAGTTTATTCCTGGAACGCCCGTCCACACGCCCGACCACCATCAATTCGATTTTGAATCTCTTCGATAACGCTTCCGCCAGATGTGCCGCATGGAACAAGCCCGCGTTCTGTCCCCTGGCCAGGCTGCCTTCCACAATCAGCAGACGATAGTGACTGGCTGGCCGTTCATGCAGCCCATGCGGCGTATAACGATTTAGGTCAACGCCGTTGATGATCACCGAGGCGGGCACACGCGCGGGATGATACCAATCTTCCCACCAGTGTTTGATAAATTGACTCTGATAGATCACGTGATCTGCCAGGCGCGCCCGTATAAAGGATAGATTCGCATTTCCATAAATTGCCCGCAGGGTATAACGCAGTCCGGCCCAGCGGACCCGCTGCACCCAGTTGATCCCATCCAGGCGCTGAACAATACGTGTTCCACGCCGGCGTGCTCTCCACAACGGGAGCAGGTTCTTCGTCCCGGCGAGGACCAGGACCGCCTCTACTTTCTGAGAAAGGTCGTAAGTAATATCAATATTACGAGCACGCAATCCCTCTTCAAATTTGAGTCGAAAGGAGGTGACACCGCCAGTCCCTTCCACACGCGGCACAATGCAAATCCGAGGCATAAGGCAATTATACTTACCAATGTCATTGCGAGAAGCGCGCAGCACCAAGAAATATTAAACCTGGTGGAAACACGCGCTTCATCTATTCTCGTGGCGCCTCAGGCACCACTCACTCCACTCAGCGCGGAGGCTATTTCGTCCCAAACGAGTCTGCCAGCTTGGCTGGCGTGGCGAGCACAGTCGATTGCGGAGCGCTCAACGCGAGGAAAATGTGGTTAAATTGGATTGGAGGCTGGTATGGCGAATCCCGATCCTGAGTTTGTCTCTTTTCTAAAGGCGTATCCCAAATATCCAACTACGCACATCATCGATGACCTGCGTGCCACCGAGTATGCACGCCTTGATCTGGGCGGGCACATTTACCTCGATTACACAGGTGGCGGTTTGTATGCCGAGTCCCAATTGCGTCGTCACAACAAACTGCTGGCCGAGCACGTATTCGGTAACCCGCATTCCAGCAATCCCACTTCGCAGGCAGCCACCCAATTGGTGGAACATGCCCGCGAATATGTATTGAAATTTTTCAACGCAGATCCCCATGAGTATCTCGCCATCTTTACATCCAATGCCAGCGGCGCCTTGAAATTGGTGGGTGAGTCCTACCCATTTCCAAGTGGACGATATCTCTTAACATTCGACAACCACAACTCGGTGAATGGGATCCGCGAATTCGCGCATGCACGCGGTGCTGCAGTGACTTACATTCCCATTGCGTTGCCCGATATGAGAGTGGACGATGCACAACTCAACCGGGAGTTGTCTCAGCCGGCCCGAGGCGGATACAACCTTTTTGCCTATCCGGCCCAATCCAACTTTTCATCCGTGCAGCATCCACTGGATTGGATCGCGAAAGCGCACCAGTATGGCTGGGATGTCCTGCTCGACGCGGCGGCATTTGTGCCAACCAATGAACTGGATCTAAGTAAAGTTAAACCTGATTTTGTGCCGATCTCATTTTATAAAATGTTCGGTTACCCTACGGGGCTTGGCGCATTGATTGCCCGTAAGGAGGCATTGGCAAAGTTGCATCGTCCCTGGTTCGCAGGCGGGACGATCACGGTTGCCTCCGTACAAGGGGGAAAATATTACCTGGCAGATGGCGCCTCCGCTTTCGAGGATGGGACGATCGATTATCTCAATATCCCCGCCGTTGAAATTGGACTCAAACACATTGAGTCGATTGGGTATGATGTGATCCATGAGCGCGTCTCCTCGCTGACCGGCTGGCTGCTAGATAACCTGACCACAATGCGACATAGCAATGGGGTGTACCTCGTGCGGGTCTACGGGCCTACAACGATGAGCGGACGCGGCGGCGCGGTGACGGTCAATTTTTATGATCGGACCGACCAGGCCCTGGACCACCGCTTCATTGAAGGACAAGCCAACGAATCGAATATCTCGCTGCGGACGGGCTGCTTCTGCAATCCTGGCGCCGGCGAGGTGGCCCTGGGTATTTCCCGAGTCGAATTGGATGTGTGCTTTACTCAACCTGGTCACGAACAACGGCTCACGGTAGATGATTTCCGTCATTGTATTGATGGCAAATCCTCTGGCGCCGTGCGGATCTCAGTGGGCATGGCAACAAATTTCAACGATGTCCAGGGCTTTTTAGCCTTCGCAAGGACGCTAATTTCCTGAATCTAACGTAATTTTTACAAAAGGCACTTGACTCAACCTCCTGTTTTGCGTATAATTTAGGCGTTGCATATAATAACAGAGCAAAAACATCGCAAGCGCTTGAGAGAAAGCTCTCGAAGCGCTTGCCTTTGTTTGTCTCCCGTACCAGCCGACTATACGCTGTATAGAGACAAGCTCAAAACGTAATTCTTCCTGTTTTAGAGGAGAGTACAAGTGGAAACCAAGGGTCTGACCGCACTACGTATTAGCTTAGCCTCGCCCAATACCATTCTGTCATGGTCATATGGAGAGGTGCTTAAACCTGAGACCATCAACTATCGCCGTTTACGACCTGAGAAAGATGGTTTATTCTGTGAAGCCATTTTCGGTCCGCAACGTGATTGGCAATGCTACTGCGGAAAATATAAAAACCCCCGCTATAAAGGGATCATCTGCGATAAGTGTGGCGTCGAAGTGACGCGCGCGGCTGTACGCCGTGAACGGATGGGGCACATCGCCCTGGCTACACCGGTCGCACATATTTGGTATACGCGCCGCATCCCATCCTATTTGGGTATGCTGCTCGATATCTCGCGCCGCAATCTCGATCGTGTCCTGTATTTCGCACAATATATTGTTACATATGTAGACGAGGAAGCGCGCACAAAAGCCCTCAAGCGCATCGAGGATGAGATCTCCGTCTCAGAACGAGAACAGGCTGCAACTGTTAACTCAAAGATCGCCGAAATTAAAACCAAACGCGATCACATGCTCAATGATATTAAGCAAAAGACTGCAAGCCTGGAACAGGGCTACGACGAAGTCATCGCCGAAAAGCTTGATCCGGTGATCAAGGAAGGTCAAAAGCTCGAAAAACTCATCCAGGGCCAAATGGGCGAAGCGGCCAAGAAAGCGGTCGTTTTTGAATTGACAGGTGAGAAGATTCTCGATGCCGGCGACAAGGTTGCAGCCAAGCATCTGACACAAGTCCAGAAGATCGTTCAGAAGAACATCGAAACAGTCGAGAATGAGCTCAAAGACCAGCGCGCCAAGGAGATCGAAGATCTCAAAATGGACGCTGGCAGAATTAAAGCAGATGCCGACATGCAAATGGAGGCCCTGCGCTCGCAGCTTGAGGATCAGACCTCTGCATCCTCCAATCAATCATCCCGAATGCGCGATGAATTGTTGGAGCTGCGTCCCTTTACCTTCCTGAGTGAGAGCCGCTATCGCGAACTCAAGCAACGTTGGGGACAGGTCTTCCGCTCAGATATGGGCGCTGAAGCTTTCTATGATATCCTCGAGCGCCTTGACCTCGACAAACTCGCTGAAGAACTCTGGCTTGAAGTCCGCAACACCAAATCCAAGCAGAAGCGCAAGAAGGCCACGACCCGCTTGAAGGTCGTGGAAGCCTTCCGCCGTTCCGGCAACCGCCCCGAATGGATGATCCTGACAGTTCTGCCGGTTATTCCTCCCGACCTGCGCCCAATGGTGCAACTGGATGGTGGGCGCTTCGCGACCTCTGACCTAAATGACTTGTACCGCCGCGTGATTAATCGCAATAACCGCCTGAAGAGATTGCTCGAGCTTGGCGCGCCGGATGTCATCATCCGCAATGAGAAGCGTATGTTGCAGGAAGCTGTTGACAGCCTGATTGACAACTCACAACGCGGCAAGGCGCTCAGCCGCCGTGGTCGCCGTGAACTCAAGTCTTTGAGCGATATGCTCAAAGGCAAGAAAGGACGCTTCCGCCGCAACCTGCTTGGCAAGCGCGTGGACTACTCGGGTCGTTCCGTGATCGTGGTGGGTCCGCAGTTGAAACTGTATCAGTGCGGTCTGCCGAAGAGCATGGCGCTTGAGCTTTATCGTCCATTCGTGATCGCACGCCTGGTGCAAAATAACTACGCTGCCAATGTGAAGGGCGCCCGTCGTCTCATCGAGCGCAACCGCCCTGAAGTTTGGGAAGCCCTGGAAGGCGTGATCGGGGAGCGACCGGTTCTCTTGAACCGTGCGCCCACCCTGCACCGCCTGGGCATCCAGGCATTTGAGCCGATCCTGATCGAAGGTTCGGCGATCCAGCTTCACCCGCTCGTCACGACCGCTTTCAATGCAGATTTCGATGGTGACCAGATGGCTGTCCATGTTCCGCTTTCTCAAAAGGCGGTGCAGGAAGCCCGTGAATTGATGCTGGCTTCCAAAAACCTGCTCAAGCCGGCTGATGGCGAACCGATCATCTCGCCCTCGAAGGATATGGTGCTGGGTGTTTACTACCTGACCATGATGCAGAAAGCGGCCCATAAGGGTGATGGGCGTGCTTTTGCCGATATGGATGAAATCGAAATGGCTTACATGCTGGGTCAGGTGGAGGTCCATTCCGAGATCAAAATCCGGGCAATGACCTGGTACGACGAGAAGGGCGACCGTTTGCATCAACCTGAAACTCGCATCATCGATACGACCGTTGGACGCGTGCTCTTCAACCGCATCCTGCCAACAGAAGTCCAGTTCGTCAACGAAAAGCTCGACAAAGGCGGCGTAAAAGATCTGATCGCTGAAGTATATGAAATTTGCGGTCAGGAAAAGACTACAGACGTCGCCGACAAGATCAAAGCCCTGGGCTTTGAATACGCCATGCGATCTGGCACAACCCTGGCGGTTGCCGATATTTCCATTCCACCGGAGCGCAAAGAGATCATTGAGGAATCGCTCAAAGCTGTGGAATTGGTTCAACGCGATTTCCGCCGTGGTCTGCTCACCGAGCAGGAAAGGAATGAGCGCGAGATCGAGATCTGGCAAGCGACGACCGACCGTGTCTCAGATGCCGTCAAGCGGCATATGGATCCCGATGGGAATCTTTCCACGATGGCATCTTCTGGCGCAACCAAAGGTGGTTTCTCGACCATTTCCCAGTTGGCTGGTATGCGCGGTCTGATGGCTGATCCATCCGGGCGCATTATCCCGATGCCCATCCGCTCGAACTTCCGTGAAGGTCTGACGGCCCAGGAATACTTCATCTCAACCCACGGCGCACGCAAAGGTCTGGCAGATACCGCTCTGCGGACTGCAGATGCCGGTTATCTGACCCGCCGCCTCGTGGATATTGCTCAGGATATCATCGTCAACGAACATGACTGCGGCACCCATGATGGCGTGTATATTCGCCGCCGTGACGATGTCGCCGGTCAGTCTTTGAGCAGCCGTCTCTACAGCCGCTTGCTGGCTGAGAATGTGATCGACCCGAAGACCGGAGAAGTGATCGGTGAGTACAACGATGTCATCAACCAGGAGCTGGCTCGCAAGATTGCAGCTTCCGGTGTTCAAGAGATCAAGGTCCGTTCGCCGCTCACCTGTGAGCTGCAGCATGGCATTTGTTCCAAGTGTTATGGTCTCGACCTGGGACGCGGGACAATGGTGGATCTGGGCGCGGCCGTCGGTATTGTCGCTGCTCAATCCATCGGCGAGCCTGGCACACAGCTAACACTCCGCACGTTCCACACCGGTGGTGTGGCGGCTGGCGGCGCAGATATTACGACTGGTCTCCCACGCGTGGAAGAACTTTTCGAAGCGCGCAAGCAGCCGAAAGGTGAAGCTGTCGTCGCAGAGATCAGCGGCACCCTGCGTGTGGATCAATCTGAAAAATATGCTGACCTG
>DATGYJ010000560.1:0-37849 GCA_035298105.1 Anaerolineales bacterium
GCCTACGCGCAGACCTTTGCCCCCCACCAGGGCTTCCCAGGTCAATTCGTTACGGCGGCGTAAGAGAAGGAGCTCCACTCGCCCACCTGTCTGTTTGCGGGCATAGATCCGGGCCGGGATGACGCGGGTTTGGTTCAGGACCAGCAAATCGCCCTCACGCAGATAATCACCGATATCGCGGAAGATGCGATGTTCCAATTCCCCGCTGTCACGATGCAAGACCAGTAAGCGAGACGAATCACGCGGCTCGGCAGGCCTCTGCGCAATGGAGGATTCGGGGAGGTGATAATCGAAGTCAGAGGTTTTCATCTCATCGTAGTAACGACCGTAGTAACGACTTCAGTCGTTAATTGTCCCAATCCCTTCCAAAATCGCTGGTGGGTGTGTATTCTTTCCAACACGCTCTCAGCCAGTCTCTGCCCATTTCCTGTTCGTAGAGAAAAAGGCTGGACCACTGCCAATTGTAAGTATCTTTCACATATCCGTGCTTTACCGGATTGTAATGTAAATAATTCAGTGTTTGATTGAGATGGATCTCGTTACGTATTAACCGATCCGAGAAACGATACCAGACTTTTCTCTTGCCCGTCAAAACATCCTGTACATTCCAATCATGAGATGTTCTTCCATGGATAAGCTTGACAAGATTTGACACAAGATCCAATGATTCGATAGTAACGAGAATATGATAATGATTGCAGAGGATTACCCATGCAATAATTTCGGCATGAATCTCACGAAATCCGTTCAACAGAACTTCCTGGAACTCGGTTCGCCTTTCTGGATGAGCCATAATTGCTTTATGCTCAAAATTCGCCGCTGTAATTAGATACGTGCCACCTTCACGAAATGGATGCGGAGGCGCATGGAGTGGATATCCCCGCTGTTTGCGAGCTTCGACGATACTTTCACGTTCCTTCTGAGATAGTTTTCTATATTCGTATGGCATGGTGGTCCTATCGTAAGTAGGATTGTGATTGAGATGGATAGCGACTGAAGTCGCCACTACGAGTCTCAATAAATCAACGGGATGAGTCGCCACGTATGCTTACGATATTCAGCATAATCGGGTTGGGCGCTGGCGAGCATCTTCTCTTCATTTTCGATGCGATAGACATAGACTACCAGCATCACGATCAAAACGATGATTAATACGATCCAGTTGGCAGTCGCAGCCGCTACACCTACCCACATCAGGATCGAACCAAGATAACCGGGGTGGCGAATTAATCGGTACGGTCCCTCCTGCACAATGAACTGATTTTCCGTCACTTTCAGTGTCCGTGTGTAGAAAGCGCCCAGTGCTCGATTCGCCCACCAGCGTACCAGTACTCCGCTCAATGCAATTGCTACACCCAGCCATCCAACCGACGCCGGAAGCTTTCCAACCCCGAACAAGTTGAAGAACCAGGATAATAACAAAGCCAGCATGGAAATCAGGTAGGCGATCCCAATGTATACCGTACTACGCTGGTCGAACTGACCGCGCTCAAAACTTTTCGCTTCCTGACCGGTTCGGATCCGACTTTCGGTCAAGAAGAAACCGGCCAGGATCAAATAGCCAAATATAGTTGTCATGCGGCTGAGAGCCTATTTGCGAAAGAGCCGGATAATGATATTCAGCAGAACGGTCAAGACGAGAGATAAAACAATGGATGTGACGATCGGGAAATAAAACGAGCCATTCTTCCCCTCAATGTGAATATCTCCGGGTAATCTCCCAATCGGAATTCCAAACTTCGCGGCGAGGTAAACGCCTCCGCCGATCAGGATCAAGATGATCCCACCAATTACCAGGAAACGCGCGATATTCTCCATCCTCGCTCCTTATACTAATAAGCAAGATTCTTACAGCGCAGAGGCTGGCACCTTGAAGATGGAAAGTTTTGGCTCCGCTCCAACATTGCGAAACATTAACACGCCCGTGGGCGTTTCACCTGAATTACGCATCTCGTCGAGAGCTTCACGGCTTTTCCAAACCGAGATGATTTGCCAAACGGTCTGGTCATTGGTATTCTGAAGTAGAAAAGTCTGCATCATTTGTGGAGGCAATTCAGCCGTTCTCTTTTGATAGTCAGCTTGCAAGGTAATCCAACGCTCTGCACCCACGTGTTCTTCAAGTACTGTGATTACCATAGGGCCTCCTTAAACGAGTCATTTAAAGCAGCCTTTGCTGTCCCTCTTCGCGATACTGCAATTTCAAATGCTCATAGGCGGACTTGGTTGCAATGCGCCCCTGGGCGGTACGGTCCAGAAAGCCGAGTTGAAGCAGGTACGGCTCGACGACATCCATGATCGTATCCTGCTCTTCACTAATGGAGGCAGCAATCGTATTCAACCCTACCGGTCCGCCGCCATATTTTTGGATGATCGTCTTGAGCACACGCCGGTCAATATCGTCCAGACCGAGGGGATCGACCTGTAATAAATCAAGGGCCTCTTTGGCGATCTTCGACGTGATCTTCCCATCCGAGCGGACCTGGGCATAGTCCCGCACTCTTCGCAGGAGGCGCAAAGCCACACGCGGAGTGCCGCGGGCACGCCGCCCAATTTCTTCCACGCCGCCAGGTTCTACTTCCACCTTCAACATTTCCCCCGCTCTCTGGACAATCGCCTTCATTGCATCCAGATCGTAATAATCCAAACGATAGACAGCGCCGAAGCGGGCGCGCAAGGGCGCTGTGACTAAAGCCAGTCTGGTCGTCGCACCGACCACTGTAAAGTGCGGCAGCTTCAAGCGGATCGAGCGTGCCGAGGGTCCCTTGCCGATGACGATGTCTAGTGCGAAATCTTCCATGGCCGGATACAACACTTCTTCTATAGCTCTTCCCAGGCGGTGGACTTCGTCAATGAACAAGACATCACCTGCCCGCAAGTTGGTGAGAATAGCGGCCAAATCTCCGGCCCGTTCGATGGCGGGACCCGCCGTCACTTTGATGTTAACGCCCATCTCATTTGCCACAATATGGGCCAAGCTCGTTTTTCCCAAGCCCGGCGGTCCATAAAACAAGACATGGTCCAGTGTCTCGCTACGTTGGCGTGCGGCGGCAATCAGGATGGCAAGATTATCTTTGACCTGGTGCTGCCCGATCAGGTCAGATAGTTTTTGCGGACGAAGCGCATTATCGACGCGGTCATCTGGTTTGGATTCCGGATCTACGGGACGAGCCCGCCCTGAGCCAGTCGAAGGGTTAGTGGTCATATGTTCTATTATACTGTGTCAAATGTCATTGCGAGCCTTGTTTGCAGAGCAATCTGGCTTTAACCGGTCATTCTCATCCAAGGCTCACGTTGTTTGATGGGAGATTGCTTCGGTCGTGACGCCTGCGGCGGCACTCCCTCGCAATGACATTATAGTTAAAGTGAGCAGGGATGGCATTGCTGTCATCCCTGCTGTTTACTCTTTGGCAGTCTGGCAATCTTTGTCTACCGACTTTAGACCCATGACTTTGCGTCACTAAGTTTCCTTAGTTTTGCTTTTCGGCTAGCTGGTCGGTCTTGACTAGTATATTTACTGGTTTTAGACACCTAGCTTTGCGTCACCGTCTTTCGGCGGTTTTGCTATTTTCGGTAGTCTGGCAATCCGGCCACAAACGAACCCGTGACTTTGGACCCATGACTTTGCGTCGCCAGGTTTCCCTGGGTTTGCTTTTGTTTCCGAGTGAATTTCATTATCGCGCAAAGAAAATCAAAATTCAATACCCTTTTTGTCGAAAATGAATTCTCTAATTATCTCCTAATTCGCGCCTAAGGATTCAAAGGTGACTTGACCCTGATCTTCTTACTTCACTCATACGCCAGGACCTCTCGGATCGTTAACCGGGCAGCATTGCGGGCCGGCAAAATACTGGCAAGGGCTGATAACGCCAGGATCAATCCCAACCAGATGACATAACCCTGGTAAGTGAAAACAACCTCTATCGGCGTTTGAAATACCGCCAGGCTGACAATAGTGGAAAGCAAATAGGTGACTGGAATGGAAAGGATGATTGCCAGTCCGAACGAAATCATGCCAATAAAAACGCCCTCGGCAATCACCGTCCGCATGACGGCCCGGTCATCAGCCCCGATGGCACGCATGATCCCGATTTCACGGGTGCGCTCCAGGACGTTCATGCCCATCGTCCCGGTCAACCCCATCGAGCCGACGATGGCCGTCAGCACCGCCATGATGAGCAGGAACACAACCAGAATATCAAGGCTCTCAACGGCGGTATCCAATGAAGCCCGCCCTGCCTGTGCAATACGTACCTTGAAATCAAGGTCTCGCAGGTACTTATCCAGTTCCTCTGCCTTTGCGTCCTGATAGGAGCGGTCATGCCTGTCCGTCACAAGCCTGAATGAGGAGGCACGGTTGACCAGATTATTCATTTTTGAGACATATTCGAAGGGTGCATACCCCAACACTCCCTCACGGTCAACGAATTTGAAAATGCCCACAACTTCCCATATCTCTTCCTTCCCATTGATCCTGAGCTTGATCCTGTCACCGGGTTTCAAGGCGCTATAGTACTTGAGTGCGCCTTCACTGACGGCCAGCTTGCGGACATCATCCGCCCGGATCCAGCGTCCCGAGACAAGGAGCGGTTGGATCAATTGGCTGTCCGCAGGAGGTCCAAAGATATTGATGTTCTCCAACACGTTGTTGTTGTTATCCAGTAACTCACCACTCACGAACTGCCAACCTTCTACATGCTGAACCCCTTTTACCTGCATCACTTTCTGCTGTATCTCGGTCAGGCGATAGGGTCTATCGAAATCGATTGACACATCTGCGGCAAAATACTTCCCGATTTGACCGATATAGTCATGCAAGGTTACACGAACATTCAAGACGCTGATAAAGATGGCGCCGCCCATAGTGAGCGTGAATAACGTCAATGCCAGGCGGCCCTTTCGCCGGAATGTGTTCCTCAGAGAAATCACGAAGGGACGTGGAATGTGGATCCCGCGCCTGGCAAGCATACGCGTAGCTTTAACTTGTATCCAGTCAAACCAGGGCAAGCGTACCTCTCCACCCTTGGCATGTTTCTGGTATTCCGTCAAGCCTCCACCCAGCGCACGCAGGACCGTTATGCGTGATCCGTTGATGACAGGCGCAAGGCCCGCAATTAACGGGACCAACAATCCGACCAGAACCTGAACGCCCAGTGCAAGGGGAACAATGCGATAACCCAGCAGATTGAAATTCATCTCTCCCGCGATGAATAACGACAGTCCATAAGCCCCCTGTCCGCCTAATGGAATGGCGATCAGCAATGCCAAAATGGCAAATGCCATGATCAGGGTGAGGTACATGTAGAAGACTTGTCGCCTTTGGCCGCCGACCAGTTTGATGACGCCGATATAGCGCAGATGCTGGTTGAGCAGTGCATTGAGCGTATTCGCGATCAATGAACTGGACAGGAACACAATGAGAACACCCAATGCCATGAGAATCCCCAGGATCGCATTGATCGTATCTGCCAGTGGGTGTTTATGGGTCTCTGAAAAGCGCATACGGACGACCGTGTTGTCGTTCTTCTCCAGTTTATCTTTCAGTTTGGCGCCCATAGCGCGGATATGGAAAATATCATCTCCGCCTTCAGAAACAACGACCAGAGCGCGGTTGAAAAGCTCTGGCTGCCCCAAATAAGGCAGAGTATCCATGGTGATGTAGCCGTAGGGCGAAGCAAGAAAATCGCCTGCACCGGCAGCAGTATCCTGGACAATGCCAACCACCGGCAGCGTTTTGGAAGAACCATCCGGAAGCTGAAATTCGAGGAGACCGCCCACACCAGTATCCAGGTGCTGGAGCGCATCCTGTTCCAGCAGGACTTCGCGTTTCTTTGGCACGACCTGTCCCTCAACAGGAGTTAGTAGGTCAATGGCATTCTTCTCGAAATCCTTGAAGGCGATCATATCGAGTGTGGTCCATTTTTCAGTGCCCGGTACCCGCACCCGGACGTTGAATACCCGCCGCCCATCGGCCTCTTCCACGTCACGCCGGTTTTGGATATACGTGAGCACATCCTCGTCAAAGTCCGTCATGCGCAACTCAATATTGGCGGGCCTGTTCGCCGAATAGGAAGCGCTCATATCATTCGATATGATCTGATAGGCGCCTGCAATGACACCAATCGAAAATACCCCGACTGCAATGGAAAGAACGACCAGCAGAGTGCGGCCTTTATTATCCAGGAGATCGTGTACTACTTTTCGCCAGCGAGGTTTCATTCGATTTACGATTTACGATTTACGATTTACGATTTTCGATTTACGATTTCTGATTTACGATTTTCGATTGCTGTCCGCGACCAGGATACCGTCTGCGATGGTGAGATTGCGGGTGGTACGCGCGGTCATCGATGGATCATGCGTCACCATCACAACGGTCTTGCCACGACGGGCAAATTCCTCAAACAAGTCGATGATGGCGGCGGCTGATTTCGAATCAAGATTCCCGGTTGGCTCATCTGCCACCAATAAAGGCGGATCGCAGGCAAGGGCCCGCGCAATGGCTGCCAGCTGCTGCTGACCCGTCGACACCAACACCGGCAATTTGTTTACGAATTTTTCCAACCCCACCAACTTGAGCAGCTCCATAGCCCGCCCGGGACGTTCATCGAAATCATACATCTCGGCAAAGTCCATCGAGAGCATAACGTTCTCCAGCAGTGTGAGCATCGGCAATAACTGAAAGAATTGAAAAACAATCCCGAGGTTTCTGCCTCGCCAGCGCGAGCGTTGGCTCTCCGTCACGCCTGTGTAAATATCCATTCCGCCAATCACCACGCGTCCCAGCGTGGGATGGTCAATGCCGGTAATCATATTTAGCAGCGTGGATTTTCCACTGCCTGACTTCCCAACAATCGAAACAAATTCACCGCGGTTGATGGTCAAGTCAACGCCTTTGAGAGCGGTGAAGTCACCTGCCGCATTCTTAAAAGTCTTGACGATCCCGTGCATGTCGATCATTGCTTCGGGCGTAGATAGCATTGATTGAATGAGGTCAGTTTTCAGCTTTTCAGGAGCCGTGTTCATGCTAGTCGGCCTCATTCTGCTCAGAACAAACGATTTTGCCATCCGCAATTTCCAGTGTTCGCATGAAGCGGGAGGCAAGAGTCTGATCGTGCGTCACCATGAGTATGGCCTTACCCAGATCTTTAACCAGATGCTCAAAGACCTCAAAGATATGTCCGGCAGTGACCGAATCGAGACTACCCGTTGGTTCATCTGCGACCAGGATGGGGGGATCGTTCGCCAACGCCCGGGCGATGGCGACGCGTTGCTGCTGTCCACCGGAAATATGGGCAGGGAGTTTGTCGGCATGTTCTTCGATCTCAACCAGGCGAAGTAATTCAAGAGCGCGTCCACGGGAATGCTTCGAATTGAACTTGCCGCACAAATCCATCGGCAGCATGATATTCTCAACCAGCGTAAGCATGGGCAATAATTGAAAGGATTGGAATACGACCCCCAGAGTCAGTCCGCGCCAGGAGGCGATCGCATCCTCACTCAGCTTATGGATGGAGATGGGTGCGCCGTTCGAGTTGACAATCACTTCGCCCGAGGTAAGGGCATCCACCCCGGTGAGCATATTCAACAAAGTGGATTTCCCTGCACCGGACTTGCCAATAATGCCAACAAACTCAGCCCGACCCATCTGCATATTGATCCCTTTGAGCGCGGTAAATTCACCGGCTGCCGTGGAATAAACTTTCACCACGTCACGCATTTCAATGAGGGGCTGGCCTGATGATTTGGATTGCATACTTGATTTTTCTTTTTCCTGGGGATTGCTTCGTCCCCTCCGGCTCCTCGCAACATCTGCCCTGCAACTGAAAGGAGTGCAGGTGTGACAGGTTTATGGCATACAAAAACGGTCGCCGGGGCAACCGTTCATTAACGTGCCGTATAAATTCATTTTACTCTCTTCATCTGATTGTGATGAATTTCCTAATATTGTACTTAGGTTAGGGAGGGATTGCAGCTCGCGACTTCTAAAAACACAAACACCGATATCCTGGCAGCTCCCTTAACGAAAGCTCTCAGTTGATGTTATTGATCTGCGGATGGCCAGAAGATAATGATATTCTTAGAAACGATCGCCTGGTTAAATTTCCGCCTATCTTCTGAGCTCTTTGCTTCATGTTATCGAATCATTCCATAACCCCATACATTTGATCAGGCCCGAGATATTGTGGGAAACGCGGCCTGAGCCGGCCCCGAGCCTCATAGCACAGGTGACAGGCGTCGGCGTAGGAAGAAACGTGCGGAATGTTGTATTCAGTTACCAGCGCAGCGGGGCCGCCCTCAAGCAATGGTCCGCAAATGGGGTGAGCCTCGGCCTCATATTCTTCACAAATCTGTTTCAACGGCTTATCAAATAAGTTGCCGATCACAAGCCCCTGACAGATATGCAGATTACCCAACGGATCGAGATGAATGCGCTCGGGTGCACGCAAGTCTTCATGCGGGCAGGAATCGAATCTTTCCCAGGGGTGACCAACAGCTCTTTCGACCAATTTCTCCACCGCGCGGCCGCGATACATGACTGCGCCCTGGTCTTCGATCTGGCCGTAAGTCTGTTTTGCATCCGCCTCGGGTTGAGCAATACTGATCAGGCCGGTGGGGATATTCAACCATTTCGCCGCGACCAGTGCATTCTGCGGACGCTCGCCCATGATTTCATTACAATGAAAGAGATCGCTGCTCACTGTGAAATCTGCCAGCCGGCCTGCAAATGGACGCAGCCACTCTTCAGCGTCTGCAACAGAGTTTGCCCAGTAGGCATTCGAGACAATCCCCACAGAAAAACCCAACTGTGCGGCTTTACGGACAGCCTGGACCAAAATCGCATAATACAAGAACGGCTCGCCTCCTTCAAAATAGATTGAAGTGACGCCGGCCTCGTGGGCTTGCACAAGGATTTGATCAATCTGCTGAAGAGTAAGCGTTCCTGTCTGCCGCGGACTTCCCCACACAAAGCAATGATCGCACTCATACGTACATTGATAGGTCAGGAGAATATGCAGTCCTGCGAGTTTCATATAGGACTCCTTGTTCAATTCTTAATGTACTCAGGACGTGACGAAATGTAACGGGTCAAAGATCATATAAATGTCACAGGTGCATTCAGCCATCTCGCTTGGTCGCCGGAATGTCGTTGCTTCCACGATGTGGGTTCCAAAACTGCCATGCCAAATATGGGGGTCAAAAACAGGGAAAAAGCCCGTTTTCCGCGAAAATGAATGACAACATGAACGACTACACCCCCTCCCACTCGGCTTTACCTCGGGGACTGTAGTGGCACCGCCCGTGATTTGCCCACCTGCACTGCGTTCCGGCGCAAGTGTAGCAAATCAGGCAGGTGTGTCCTGACGGCCGGCACCGTGCTGGCGCCCGGCGTCACTGCCGAAGGCGTGTCAGGAAAGTCGTTACTACTTTTCTTTATAGATCGAAGCGCACCACCACCATGTTTTGTGCAGCCCGCTCACAATCACCAAGGACAGGTTGGCCGGTGGTATCCAATCCGATCTTGACATATTTGGCGTACTGGGGGACTCTTTGATAATAATCAAACAGGCTCTTCGCGACCGCTTTTTGCTCTTCGACGACTTGCCCGCATCCTTCCAGGTTTTTGCCTGCCAGCAGAATACGGGCTTGTGCACCCCCGCGCAGGTTCCGCCACCAGGTCCGATGCCGCCAACTGATCACCCACAAGGTATTCCCATCCCGGAGATAATTTGTCGGGGTTGAAATCGGCTTCCCACTCTTGCGACCATTGACGGTAACCAGCATCACGCCTTTGCTCACAACTCCATGAAATGGTGAGTGAAGGAGCCAGATCATCATTGGGTTGTACCACATATGTACCTCTTTTCAATCCAAAACATGTTTCTGCTGAACGCCAAATCCCCATAACTTGTTGTTATTCACGGGTTCACGCCCTAATCCGTCGAAGCCACAAAATGGGCAGGCAGCCTGGATGTGCGTTCCCGAAGTAGATCTTTCCCGCCCAGGTCAAAGCCAAATGACAGTTTCAGGGCATCCTGTGCGCAGACGGTGATGCAGGTCTGGCACAGACTGCATTCTGTGGATAACACGCGTTGGTTATTGAGAATGTAATCACTGATCCGAATGTCCATGGGGCACAGCTTCTCACAGGCATCGCAGTCATTGCACAAGCCAGCGCCTTGCCCGATCTTGATCATGGAAAAACGAGAAGTGATCTTGAGGGGTACTGTCACCGGGCAAACATATTTGCAGAACGCACGGTTGTCTTTCAGGGTGTATGCGAGAATGATCCCCACGGCATAATACAGGAGATTGCCCACGATGAACCAGGTCACTGCGACGGAACCTGCCGCGCCATTGCGGAAACCAAAAAGGTAGATGAGCGCCAGAACCAGGCTAAGACTGAGTCCGAAATGCAGGTAACGGAGCCAGCTCCAGCGTCCGGGTAAGCGACCGGCCGGTCGTTTGAACGGGAGGAGATCGAGTACCATCACTCTCCAGCAAGCCCAGCCACACCACATCCGCCCAAAAAGAAGCGGGCCGAAGATCTTGGCGATCATGTAATGCATGACACCCATTTGGATCACGCCCGTCAGCAGGCCGAAGATCGCGCCTTCGATCTGGACGTTCTCACGCGTCATGAAAATCGCAAGACCCATTAAGAAAATTCCCACCATGAACAAAGTCAGACGGCGCCCCATGGGTTTCTTCTGTTTGGGAAGAATTTCATATAAGCCAAGCCCTGCGCCCAGCGCTGTGCCGATATAACCAAACATGATGATCGGCTGGACATAGCCTGAGGCCAGGAAGCCCCAAATGGCAATTCCCCAAAACGCCAGCATAACCACCAGGGGGACAATCAGATTTTTTATTTGGAAATTACTCTTTGCTTTCATGGTACTTTCCAGGAAATACAGGGAATGTTTTTTTCAATTCATTTGAGTTCGTAAGGCCGTGCCTTCAATTGATTTTGCACGCCATAGCTTTTCGCCTGTTGCTTCCAGCCATATCCACCTAACAGCCAATATAGCCAACTGGAGACTACCGGTCTTGCCATCAGTTCAATCGCTTCTTGCGGGACAGGTTTTCCAGCCCCTAACGCCTGAGCCGCGAGTTCGAGCGATTTTTTGAGAGGGATAGCCCGCCCATCTAGCTCATGTAACGAGTTGCCATGCACTACCCCTTCGCCTCCACCCAAACTCAAGCCACCGGCCCACTCGAAACCAGTCAGGCGTGCGAAATTGCGGCAGATCGCCAAGGCAGTTTCGTTGTGCCCAGATTCGGGGAACCCGCAGTTGACGATAGTAGTAAATCGCTGGGGATGAGCAGGAATTTGCTTGCGCCGCTGTTCGGCGATCTTTTCCAACATACCGATCACAGGTCCAGGCAGGCTATCCACATATAAAGGGAAAGCCAGTGTAACCAGGTCGGCCGCCTCTACAGCTTCAAAGAGTTTTTGCAGCTCTGAGGCGGATTTCATCATGCTGTAAAGTCGCATACTCTCCGTTTCGACACCCTGCGAGGCGAGTCCCTCGAACAAATAGCTACCCAGCGCCTGCGATGTACTGGTTTTGCCGCGTGGACTACCTACCAGCAGTAAAGCACGCCGTGTCTCGCAGGACCTTGGACCGGACGCTACTTCGAGAGAGGGCAGAGCAACCTTGACTGACCCTTTGCCTGACAGGATCCTTCCCAAATTCTCATCTACCAATCCATGAATTTCTTCTGCAGTTTGACTCGCATCAATCACGGCTCCAACGGCAGCAGAGGCGTACATATTCAAGGCATTGCGCTGAACGAGGTGACGGAAGATTGCTTCACTGGCCGGATCTCCACCGGGCAACCAGCCAAACACAAGCAGACGTGGGTAGCTTCGGTAGCGGCGCCGGTGATGGATCTCGCCCTCCACCCTTGTGAAGAACGGCGAAATATTCTGGATCATATGATCCACTGTCCGCTTGAGCTGCGATGAATAGCCACCAAACGTGATGGGCGTCAAATAAATGAGCAGGTCACTATTGACCAGTGTGCGTGCAATTGCACGATTATCATCGTCAAGCGCGCACATGCCGGGCGAGCGCACCCAGCAGAAGAAATCACCCTGGCAGTTAGCAATCTTCTGGTCAGAAAGCAGGACATATTCCACGTCTGAACCATGAGCGCGCAAGCGATCCGTTAGCATGCTGCGAACGGAGACAGCGACAGGGTCTGCGTTGTTCGAGCCATCGAGAATGAGAGTTTTCATAACAACCTCTCCGCAGTGGATTATTTGAACCCCAGGGTTTTCATAAATGAGTCCAGTTCGAAACGCACAAAGCTTTCCACTTGATCCCCAAGAAAACCCGGCAGATAGCCGTATAGCTCGAGGGAGGTCAAGCCATGGATCCAACTCCACGAAGCGAGGGCCAATTGCTGCACCACCGGTGGATACGTCAATCCAATTTGCTGCAGCAGTTCGTAGCGTGCCTCCAAACCAGACGTCAGCTGTTCATATTTGGGTGAGAGGCGGATTTTTCTGGCCTGGTAGGCCTGCGCGATCACGCTTACCAGAACGAGGAAGCTGCGCTGGGAAGCGACGCTGGCTTCTTCAGGCATACAGTAACCGGCAATCGGAGTGCCAAAGATCAACATGTAGCGCTGTGGATAAGAGATCGCCCATTGACGATATGCCAGGCTGATCGCCCTGAAGCGTCCCGCATGGTCCTTGGCCGGACAGGCATCCCGCGCCGACTCAAGAGCATCTGCAAATGAAGTGAAGGCTTCGATGATGAGTGCGGTGACCAGGGAATCACGATCCTCAAAGTAGCGATAGAGGGCCGGGGCTGTCATTTCCATCTCGCGTGCGATCGCACGCAGGGATAGCCCCGCCGCTCCGGTCTCAGCCATTTGCTTCCAGGCTGTGCTGATAATCTCGTCGCGGGTAGCCAGGTGTACTTTTTCACGACGGCTCGTATTCATAAAACCTCTTGTTTTGTTTACAGTGTTTACATTTTATAACAGCGTAAACAAAAGTTCCAGAGCGGATTGTCATTTGATATACCTGACACCTTTCCTCATTAATCAAATGAAGCGCTTATAATCAATCAAAATTAATTTGGGAGCCAAAATGTCAAACGTCTATGCCTCCAACCACCCACTTGTTGCCCACAAACTCTCGCGCTTGCGCGATAAAAGGACCGAGCCTAAGAAATTCCGTGAACTGGTGCGCGAGATCGCCGCATTGCTGGCCTATGAAGCGACTGCCGACCTGGCCATCACACCCCGTGAACTGGAGACGCCTCTCGCCAAAATGACGGGTGCAGAATTGCAGGAAAAGATCGGGCTTGTCCCTATCCTGCGGGCGGGACTGGGCATGGTCGAGGGAGTCTGGGGTTTGATGCCGAGTGCCGAGGTCTGGCATATTGGCCTGTATCGCGATGAACATACGCTCAAGCCGGTGGAATATTACAACAAACTGCCGGTTGAACCCACTGTCTCTGTCTGTCTGATCCTCGATCCTATGCTGGCAACCGGCGGCTCCGCCACCGCCACGGCGAATGTGCTGAAGCGCTGGGGCGTGAAGAAGATCAAATTCGTCGGACTGATCGGCGCGCCCGAAGGCATTGCAGTCATGCAGAAAGCGCATCCTGATATTCCCATTTATCTGGCGGCGATTGATGACCATCTCAACGAGCGTGCTTACATTGTGCCGGGGTTAGGCGATGCAGGAGACCGTCAATTTGGGACAGGGTAGAGTCATGGAAATCAACATCAATGAGCTGAATGATTTCATCGTGCGGGCCAAAGCTGCAACGTATGTCGGCGACGGTGAACGCGTGGCCGCCTGCCGCGCTGGGTCGCATGATCTCCGCTTTACAAATGGTGAGTGGGCTTATCACGATAGTTACTTTGGAGGAACCGATTTCATTGGTGAAGAAGTGGTATATTTTGCAGAGAAGCCCATTTGGGCCATGAACTATTATGGCCGCATTCTGCGCGCGGATCTGCTCAGCGCTGCACAGGCGGGACAGATGATCAAAGCCAGCCTCTCACGCCTGTACCAGCACGGCCGATTCCTGGGCGGCTTTGAGCACGCAGAAAACGATCTCACTTACGTGGATGCCAGTGAAGGCCGCGCAGACTGTTTCCAGGGTCGTGAAGTTATCCGCCGTGGACAGGAAATTGCTTATGAGCTGGTGTATCATGGAGGCCTGATAAGAGACTGAACTGGAAAGAAAAGGAGTGAAGATATGAACCACATGATCATTCCACCGTATGAACCAAAACAGTCAGAACCCGTTCGTCCACCGATGATTTATGTAAAACAGGCAGCGCAATGGGAATACAAACAGATCATCCGTAATCTGGAGCAGGAAAATCCACTCAACGAAGAAGAACTCAACACACTTGGCGCAGATGGCTGGGAGATGTCAGGGGTAGCTCAACAGCCGCCGCTCGCCTATTTTTACTTCAAGCGTTTCATTGAGAAATAAGAGCGCCTCCTGCACCGTCCCGAAGGTTTTCTGAAAAAAACTTGTCGAGTCGTTAAAACCTTCGGGACGTTCTTGTAAGGCAAATTTGTAATCATAGAAACCCATGGCCGACAACCTGAAACTAGCGGAACGGATTCGCTCACAATTGGATGGTGTTCCCATCGTCGAAAAGAAAATGTTCGGCGGCGTTGGATTCCTGCTGAGCGGCAATCTGGCTTGCGGCGTGAATAAAGACAATCTGATCGTGCGCATTGACCCTGAAAAACAAGACGCGCTGCTCAAGAAATCCCACACAAAGCCTTTCGATCTGACAGGCAAACCAATGAAAGGCTGGCTGCTTGTTGAAGCTGAGGGCGTCAAGACCGATAAGCAACTCAGTACGTGGGTCAAGGAAGGCGTTGCGTTTGCTTCAACGTTGCCGCCAAAGTAAATGAGCTTTCCATGACTCAGTGGATCATTTTCAGTCTGGGTTCTTTACTTCTGATCGCGATCTCGTGGAAATCGCTGGGTGAACCGCGCTCTCATGGGTTTTATCGCTTCTTCGCCTGGGAGGCGATGCTCGCGCTATTGCTCATCAACGTGAGCTTCTGGTTCTACAAGCCATTCGCCTGGAACCAAATCATCGCCTGGTCATTGCTCTTCCTTTGTTTGATTCCGCTGGCATTCGGAGTTCAGACTCTACGCAGGCGTGGGAACCCTGCAAGGCAGAGAGAAGACGATTCAACTTTACTGGCATTCGAGAAGACGACGACCCTGGTCACCAGCGGCATTTACCAATACATTCGCCATCCGCTGTATAGTTCTTTATTGTTGCTGACATGGGGCATCTTCTTCAAGCTGCCATCTTTCCTCGGAGCGGCCCTGGCATTGACGGCTACAGCCTTTCTGGTTGCTACTGCCAAAGCCGATGAGACCGAATGCATCCGCTTCTTTGGTGCACCCTATCAGGAATACATGAAGCAGACCAAAAGATTCGTTCCCTATATTTTTTTGCTATGAAAGCGATGATCCTTGAATCTCTTGGGAAGGTAGAGCCATCTCATCCACCACTCAGCCTGGCCCAACAGCCCGATCCAACTCTCAGCGAAGGTGAAGTCCTGCTGCATGTGACGAGGTGTGGCGTCTGCCATACGGAACTGGATGAAATCGAAGGACGCACTCCCCCGCCACATTTACCGGTGGTTTTGGGACATCAGGTTGTGGGAACAGTGGAAGAAGGTAGTCGTTCTGAAACGACTGAAGTCATCACTACGGGCCAGCGTGTGGGTGTAGCCTGGATCGCGTCTGCGTGCGGGCATTGCCAATATTGCTTGTCGGGTCAGGAGAATCTATGTCCCGAGTTCAAAGCGACCGGGCGCGACCTCAACGGGGGCTACGCAGAGTATATGACAGCCCGCACAGATTTTGTACATCCCATCCCCGATGCGATCTCCGATTCTGAAGCGGCGCCATTGTTGTGCGCAGGCGCGGTCGGTTATCGGGCATTGAAACTATGCAATCTGCGGGATGGTCAATCCTTAGGCTTGACTGGCTTCGGCGGATCGAATCATATTGTGCTGAAAACTGCAAAATACAGGTATCCGAATTCAAAGCTCTTTGTGTTCAGTCGAAACCCTCAGGAGCGTGAATTCGCGTTATCGTTGGGGGCCACCTGGGCAGGCGCAATCAACGATGTCCCGCCGCAAGGTCTGGATGCGATCATCGACACGACGCCAGTCTGGAGCCCGGATCTGGAAGCGCTAAAACGCCTTAAGCCCGGTGGGCGACTGGTCATCAATGCCATCCGCAAAGAGGAAGTGGATAAGGAAGTCCTGCTGAAATTGGATTATCCTTCGCAGTTGTGGATGGAAAAGGAGATCAAATCGGTTGCCAATGTGACACGGGCAGATGTACGCGAATTTTTGCAATTGGCGGCCGAGGCGAAGATCAAGCCGGATTACCAGGAATATGAATTGGAAGATGCCAACCAGGCATTATTTGAAATGAAACAGGGCAAGATCCGTGGTGCAAAGGTGTTGCGAGTAGATTAGATCATGTTAAATAAGATTCTTAAAAGTAAGGCCTGGCCCGTGTTGGGTCAGTTCATCTACACCCTGCTTGTTCTTCTGGGGCTGCCGGTTCTGGTCTGGGGTCTCGAGGCGCTGCCAGCGTTTTTTGCAAACCCGGTCCGCCTTACATTTGCGGCCATTGTATTCGTGCAGGCGCTGATCAATGCCTGGCTGGTCGCCATCAGCCCACCGGAACCTTATCATGAGCCGCGCTTTGATGTGTCACACTGGCATTCTCACGTGTTTGAGGCGATCGTAGCGCTCGCGGCATTTGGAGACAGGCGCGACATTCTGACCTGGAATCAAAATAACATCGTGAGATGGGTCGGACTGGGTGTTTACTTGACCGGGCTGGCGCTGTCGATTTGGTCTGAATATTCCTGGATTAAGCATCTGCGGACGGAATCAGCGCTCGTGTTGGATCGTCCGGTTCTGATCTCTGAGGGTCCTTATAAGCTGATTCGCTATCCGTCTCTTCTGTATTTGATTTTCTACTCACTTGGTTTTGCGCTCCTTTTCCGTTCCTGGACCGGTATCGCGTTGATGATCCCCTTGCTGGGGGGCATCGTCAGCCGCATCAACAACCTGGAAAAGATCTTCGCAGTGCAATATAAGAAGATCTGGCCCCTGCGCCGGCATACCTCAAAACGATTGATTCCGTATTTATATTGAACATGACCCTGCAAAAAGATGCGGAAGGAAACGAACGGCATACTCTCCACAAGTTCGCCGCGCTCGATCATCAGCGTGTGCTGGAAGTCGGCTGTGGTGAAGGACGGTTGACCTGGCAATATGCGAAGACGACGCAGATGACGCTTGGCGTCGATCTCGAGAGCGATGCCCTGCGCATTGCTAATTATGACAAACCTTCTGATCTGGGAAATAGGGCCTTTTTCACGTGTGCTGATTCACAATACCTGCCATTTTCAAAGGCGACGTTCGATATTGCGATTCTGGCCTGGTCACTCTGATGTATTGATCCGGCGGGCATGGTTCATGCTCTGGACGAAATTCGACGGGTCCTGGTGCCGGATGGCATTTTGCTTGATATCCGCCCGCTGGCTGATCGCTGGCGGGTGGAAGTCACCTCGGCTCAGGGATTCAAAGAGACAGGCCGCGTGGATGATCTCCCGGAACAAATCGATGCGGATGCAGCTTCCAATGAGGCCATGCGAGAAGCGGAGGCCCGTGGCTGGTTCAGGCGCGAACGGGAGGAATTCTTCCCATTCTTCTATGCCTGGGATACACCCAGTGAAATGGAAGAGTTCATCGCTGAGGAGTGGACAGATTTTGCTAGGTTAGGCGAGGATACAAAAAAAGCGACGCGCTCTGCCTGGGCAGTCAGCGACGCCGATAGCCAGGTCCGTGTGCGTGTGAAGGTATTGATGACCCGGTGGCGGGCTGCAGCACAAAGCGTCACAGGCGCTGGCCGGAGTTAGTATCAAAGAAATATAACTGCTCAGGGTTGACCTGGGCTTGAACGAGCTGCCCGATCCGGAGGTTTAGCTCCAGAGGACAGAGACCCGCATAGCGCCAACGCCCTGTGCGGATGTAGACCGTCTGCGTGCGGTGGACATAATCGGATTCAAATGCCTGCACCTCACCTCGCATCTGGATCCCCTGAGTGGAAGTGGATTCGGTTGAAACGTTGATTGCTTCCCGGCGCATTCCTAATGTGACAGGCTGCCCATTCTCTACCAAAGAGAAAACAAGTTTCGGCAGGGGGATCAGATAATCATCCAGCACCAGCTTGCTGCCAGAGATGAAGCCGCCCGAGAGCAAACTCATCGGCGGCAATCCTAAAAATCCCGCCACAAATAGATTGACAGGGTTCTCCATCAAATGTTGCGAGGTCCCCACCTGTTCAATTTTTCCGGCGTGCATGACCACAATCTGATCGGCCAGGGCGAGCGCTTCCACCTGATCGTGCGTAACGTACAGGCTGGTGATCCTGAAACGATGCAGTAAACGTTTGATCTCCGTTCGGGTCTGGCCGCGTAATTTTGCATCCAGGTTGGAGAGCGGCTCATCAAGCAGGAAGAGCCTTGGCGCCCGGACAATGGCACGTGCAATTGCCACACGCTGTCTTTCTCCGCCAGAGAGAGTGCCCGGCTGGCGCGGCAGTAGTTCTTTGAACCCAATTCCCATCAACTCGGAAGTGTAACGGATGCGCTCACGTGTCTCTTCATCGCTGACCTTGTGCACCTTGAAGAAGAAGGACAGATTGCCTTCGCTGTTGAAGTTTGGATAGAGAGCATAGTTTTGGAAGACCATGCCGATATAACGATCCCCCGGCGGAATACTCTTTACATCCTCCCCATCATACAGCACCTGCCCTGTGTAATTCTTTTCGATGCCTGCGATCACACGCAGTAACGTGCTCTTTCCACAACCCGAGGGTCCGATCACTACAAATGTTTGTCCGTCCGGAATGGTCAAATTTAGGGCATCGAGCGCCTTCACGCCTCCAGCGCTTTCGGGGGCTAGATCCTCCTGAATGCGTTCCTTTTTGATTTCAAACAACCGGTTTACCGGTTCACGGGGCGGAACAGGGTAAACGAGGCTGACATTGCGAAGCTGGATCCTGGCCATGGGATTGCTCTCGGGGCGCAATGAGGATTGTATCACCAGTATGTGTGCGCAAATACAGATAGAAGTTGTCAAATAATTTCAATCCAATGCTATACTTAATGGAGAAGCGAGAAAGGAAGGCATGATGCTAAACGTGCAATATTTATCGATGACAGAACTCGAAGCAGGCATGGAGTATATCCGCCAGGCGCCCAAAGATAATGGCACCTTGAAAATGATCGTGCGCCGCCCACGGGAGGATGAACGCGAGGTGATTGATTATGGAGAACTCGACCCTTTCGAAGGGCTGGTAGGCGACAACTGGAAAACCCGCGGCAGCAGGCATACAGTCGATCAATCGGCGAATCTCGATGCCCAGATCACAGTGATGAATGCGCGCTCGATCGCTTTGATTGCACAAGCCGAAGAACACTGGTCATTGGCGGGCGATCAACTCTACATTGACCTGGATCTCAGCGAAGACAACCTGCCTCCCGGTACCCGTCTCGCCATCGGTTCGGCAGTCATCGAAGTCACTGCTCAACCACATACCGGCTGCAAGAAGTTTTCCTCTCGTTTCGGTGTGGAGGCGGTGAAGTTCGTCAACTCGCCAGAGGGCAAGCAGCTTCACTTACGCGGGATCAACACCCGGGTCGTTCGAGCCGGTCTCATCCGGGTGGGAGATACGGTCAGAAAAGTCTGAGAGATCCGCCAGGGATGCTATAATCCAAAGAGCTCGTTCGAATTCTCAGCCGCCTCCCATCCCAACTCAGGACGACAGGCGGTTTTGATTTAACAGGAGGCAGAATGAATCCAAAATCTTCAAAACCAGAGACCGAGGAACTGCCACTGGCGAAAGCGACTGAGATGTTACTCTCAGAGAGCCGCATGGTCCTGCCTCATTGGCGGCAAATCTTAGCTGAGTGAGAACGTACAGCCATGGCCCGCTCCTCAAATCACATTAACGTATATCTTGAGATCGGGGCGAAGCGGACCTTCGCCGGGGCGCTGGATTGGCCCGGCTGGTGCCGGAGTGGACGTGATGAGGATTCAGCGCTGCAAGCGCTCCTCGATTATGGACCACGCTATGGGCACGTCCCGCGCACCGCCAGGCTTGGCTTCAATGCTCCCGCCGATCTCTCAGAACTTGTCGTGGCGGAGCGGCTCAAGGGCAACGCGACCACCGATTTCGGCGCACCAGGCCTGGCTCCCTCCAGCGACGCAAAGCCTGTTGATGCTGTAGAGCTTCAGCGACTGCAAAAGTTGTTGAAAGCCTGCTGGCGGATATTTGATAAGAGCATCGCCGCCGCGACCGGCAAGGCGCTTCGCACTGGACCCCGTGGGGGTGGACGGGACCTGGAAGGCATCCGTGAGCATCTGCTTGGGAGTGATGTGGGCTATGTTACTCAGCTTGGCTGGAAGCTGCAGCCAGACGATCGGGAGGATCATCAGCAAATCCGGCAGGCGATCTTGCAGGCGCTGACAGCATCCGCAAACGGGGAAATTCCTGTGAAGGGACCGCGTGGAGGGATCCGCTGGACTGCGCGTTACTTTGTTCGACGTACCGCCTGGCATATACTCGATCACGCCTGGGAGCTTGAGGATCGCGTGCTTTCGGAATGAGGCGTGCAAGCCTATATTTGTATTGGCTGTTCGCTGATCAGCAGTTGAAATCCTTGCCTGACATTAATTCGAGAAGGCCGCGAAATAATCTCTATGGTTTTTCTTAGAGTGGCTTGACCAGATCCTCCTTTGTAGGCGAAACACCTGCCTGATTTGCCCACCTGCACTTGCCGCTGCGCGGCTAAGCGCAGGCGCAAGTGTAGCAAATCACGGGCGGTGCCAGGGAATTCGACTGGGGTCGGGCACAAAACATGGACATCCAGCGTCATAGGAGAGGAAGGGGGAACTTGAAACAAGATCCCTGCTGCGGGGTCGCATGCTTCTCAATGCAACACAGTCCAATTGCTGCCAGGAAAGAGTACCGGGATAGGAGTACAGGATCAGTACAGGATTAGTACAGGATTACCCCAGGATCACTGCGAGATCCGAATGAAAGGAGCAATGCAGAAGCATCAAAGAAAAGAACGTTCTCCGGGCGGGCATTCATTTTGCCCGCGAACTTTGGCAAATACCCTTTGGACACGATGTCTTCTGGGGATTCGGGACAATGCGCGGACTCATTTTCATTCTTGACAAAGCCATCAAATACTCTCTATGGTCGTTGCAAAGTCGCTTGACAAAACCCTCTTTTTGTACACGGAGCACACGGACAATACGGTTTCCTCCGTGAAATTACGGAAACGCTCCGTCCACGCCGTGGAATCCGTGTACAAAGAGTCTGAAATTTGGACTTTGCTACAGCCATGAATACTCTCTGTAACCCCTGTTCTCTACGATCAATTTGTAGTACAATTGTTCTAAATATCCCGTAGGACCACAAAACTGAGGCTCAACCCCACCCAATCTACCTGTGCTCAGCAGGTGGGAGTGGTCCGTTATTCGGTAAAAGGAATAACAAGCACCTGATTCAGCACGTTTAATTTTTAAGGAAGTGAAATATGGCTCTTTATTTTGAGAATCTTGATGATCGGACGCGCCAACTGATGCTCGATGAAATGGAGTATGACGTCGCCCATAACCAGTTGCACATCAGTCCATTTTTGAGCGGACAAGGGGAACGAGACTATGCAAACCTGCTGCGTGAGGCCCTGGAGAGTGGCAGCGACGAAACCCTGGCGCAGCACTTGCGAGAGCACCGCCGCATCCTGAGGACCCTGCCCCGGCGCAACCCCAAAGCCGGTGGCTATTCGATCGCTGCCACCCCCGAGAACGCCGCCCAGGTGTTAGCCGAAAGCGAATTCAACCGCTACTATATCCGTGCGCTCGCCCGCCGTGCCATTGAAGATGGTATTTCGGAATTAGTGGTCTACCGGGCCAAGCCCGTCAGCAATCCCCGACCGGCTTCTGAGGCGCGGGTGGAAACCACCCTCTCACCTGAAGAGTTGCTTGAGGATTTACGATCACACCCCGGTGATGAGCCACCGACTCTCGGTGTACCTTCCGGTCCCAATTCTGGTCTTAGCGTCCGCCTGCCGTAAGCAGGCGGACCTCATCTATTTTGGGCGCTTCGTCATCACTGGCCTATCAGGGCGCAGTGACCTTGATGTCCTCAAATTGAACGGCGCCGCCCCAACTCGCATTCGACGCATCCATCACGCTGAGGCTCTTGCAGGTAACGGGCGACGTCTGCTTCGCTGAATCCCCACATGCTGGCCGCGTTGTCTATTGTGTTTTGCGAATCCGTATGGCTTTTGGATCTATGTTTTGCAGCAAGGATGCAAAAAATGGATAACCAGCAGGTTGAAGTCGAACAGCTCAAAGAGCAGGAAGAGATTAAGACTGCCCTGAAGCAAACTGCGGGGACAAAAGAGATGGCGCCGAAACCGGTCGCAAAGCTGGAGGATAAACTCTGGTTCGGTACCTATCTGCTGGTCCTGCTCGGGCTTCTCGCGCTGTATTACATTTTGGGTTCGGACCTCATCCCCGCCGCACCCAGATACATTTCGTTATTTCGACAGCTCACGATCGGAGCGATGCTGATCGTGCTTGTGGTCGGCATTGCCAAGAGTATTCGTGTCTACCTCATCAGCCAGATCGAAAATCGACCCGCCAGATACAACCTGACACGTGTCTTGAACCTTTTGATGGTTCTCGCCATCCTCATCATTGGGCTGTCACTGCTCTCTGCAAATTGGTATACCGCACTGGTTTCCCTGGGGGTCTTGTCCCTCATCCTGGGGTTTGCCCTGCAAACGCCGATCGCCAGCCTGATTGGCTGGGTTTACCTCCTGATCCGGCAGCCTTACAAGGTTGGGGATCGCATCCAGATCGGGGAAGCGAAAGGGGATGTCATCGACGTCAGTTATTTCGATACCACCCTCTGGGAGTTCGGGGGACCCTATCTCTCCACCCAGCATCCTTCGGGGCGGATCATCAAGTTCCCCAACTCGCTGGTATTAAGCCAGACCGTTTACAACTATAGCTGGCCGCTGTTCCCTTATATTTGGAATGAAATCAAATTCCAGGTCGCCTATGACAGTGACCTGGAATTTATTACCCAGACCATGCAGCAGGTTGTCGAAGAGGAGATCGGCGAACAGATGGTGGATCTTGTGCAGGTTTACCGCCAGCTCCTGATGCAAACGCCAGTCGATGAATTGGAAATCCAGGAACGGCCCGTGGTTCATTTTCGCGCCAGTGAAAACACCTGGCTGGAGGCGATTGTCCGCTATCTGGTTCATCCAAAGGAATCCGGGCGGGTCAAGACCCGCCTTACCAAAAAACTATTGGATAAATTAAATGCTGAACCGGAACGAGTTTTGTTCCCGAAAAGCAATTTACGCTGAGAGGCCCATATGCCGAAGAAACAAGATCATCAATCAACTGCAACAAAGATTCCGACGCTGGATCAAATCTCTGCAGGCGGTGTGACGGTCCGCTGGCAGGGTTCGGAGCTCGAGATCGCCATCGTATCGATAAGACCCAGCCTGCGGTGGCAGCTGCCAAAAGGGATTGTCGATCCCGGTGAAACGCCAAAGGAGACCGCGGTGCGTGAAGTAAAGGAAGAGGCCGGGGTGGAAACAGATCTACTTTCTTTGATCGAGACCATTGAGTACTGGTACAGAGGTGTCAGGGATGGCAAGCCGGTCAGGTATCACAAGTTTGTGCATTTCTATTTACTGCAATACGTCAGCGGGGATGTAGCCAGGCATGACCATGAGGTCGAGGAAGCCAGGTGGGTCAGCTGGGATGAAGCGGTCGAAATGCTCGAGTTCAAAAGCGAACGTGAAGTAGTGGAGAAGGCGAGGGAAATGATCGAGGCAAGGGAGAAGAGCGGGAATCAGTAGTCAGTGAACAGTGATCAGTAAGCAGGGAGCAATAGGGGACGAGTTCAATTATATGGAAATCCCTGAGCCTGACTGATTTCGACTCATTCGTCAATCGACAAGTGCGACTGCTGTTCATAGGGACGGCGTGCGAGGTTTGCATGCATTGCAGCAAAATGAGGACTGGCATCTCGTCCCATGTGGAACGGATGCCAGTCACTGAACTGAAACGAGTTAGGAACTTCGTGAGGTTCTAATCGCGGTGCTTAGCACCGTTATTATCTACCACGTTCCACAGACTGTTGGCATTTCCACCGCCATTACCGGTGAAGAGCACCTGATCATTCGCAGAGGAGGCGCTGCCGCCCGCTGCCAGGCCGCTCACAAATGTGGAGGTTGGCTCAAGGCAGTTGTCAAGTACGCTGCTGCAGCTCGTGCCGCTGGTCGGAGCGGAAGCCGTGGCGAAGACGCCGTGCGCCAGATTATCCGAGCCGTAGGAAGTCGAGATATAGTCGCCCACCATGCGCCCCTGGCTGGTGGTAGCGACCCAGGTGGAGGGCATCCCGCTGGCGACAGTCTGCGGCGCGCTCCAAGTGCTGCCGGCGTTCGTGGAGGAGATGAAAGCGACACCGAGAGCCGTGCTGCCCTTCGGATAGAAGTAGTAGGTCAGGCCGAGCTGTGCTGTAGAGCCAGAGGTGGCCTTGTTGACGGCCAGGCCTGGGATGAAATGATCGATCCCGGTATTGACGCCATCGGTCGGAACGCGGCTCACCGCAGACCAACTTGTGCCCGTGGCGTTGAGCGAATGGGAGATGACAATATCGTTAGCCTTGCAGGCGCGGATGAAACGGCAATCCGTCCAGACGACGTAGACCGTGCCGGCGCCGTCGATCTCGGCTGAAGGCAGTGGTCCCTCACGCAGGCTGCCTGCCACGGCGTGATGCCGGACTGTGGCGATCGTGGTGACGGCGCTCCAGCTCGCACCGCCATTGGTGGAGTTGAAGGCGCCGATCGCGGTTTCATTGGCGTTCGCAATCGGCACGATCACTGTGCCGTCGGGGCGCACCACCGGCTGGCCGCCGATGACGCCCGTATTATTGGTCGAGGGCGCGCTCCAGGTTTGCCCGCCATCGGTGGAAGTGCTCATCTGCAGCAGATTGCCGGCGCCATGGTTATCCCACTGGGTGTAGCAATGGCCGTAGAACGGGCTGCTGGGAGTGTTGTCACAGACGATCCAGTTCTTGTCCAGGTCAGCGCCGGTGGCAGTTGTAAATGGATTGCTCCAGGTGAAGCCGCCGTCCGTGGAACGGCTCGTGACAACGGCATTGCCATGAACGCCGCCGGCTTCGAGCAGGGTCAATGAGGAGATCAACCAAACGTTGTGGGCAGCATCATAAGCAACGGATGCATCGGTAGCGCGGTCGTTGGGGCCTCCACCGACCCACTTGGTAATACCGGGTAGCAATCCACTGGTCCAGCTGGCGCCATTATTCGTAGAAGTGGCGAAGCCGGTGGCGCAGGCGCCGCCGTCGAAGATGCGGCCGACCTGGAAGGTAGCCACGATCGTCGAACCATTAGAGAATGTATCCGGCTCGACTTCGGTGTGGTGGTTGGTGGTAGCCGAGGCCGCACAAGTGGCCTGGGTGAAAGGATCAGTGCTGATCGTCGTGGTGGCAGCCAGAGCTGTCATGACGGGCGACAGGGCGAACGTGAGCATGGCAGTAATGGTGGCAACGAAGCGGATGAAAGAAATACGGAATCGCATTTTGCCTCCTAAATTCTAAAGAGTTTGTAAGATCAGACAATATTTGTAAAATAGACTGTGGAACTAAAGAACACGAGCTATATAATCACCTCCTCTTTTTCGAGCACGCGCCCAGTTTCAGGGAGCCATCGCCCCACTTGGCGCCGGTGAGCACTGGATTTTCGACTGTGTTATTGATGTTGACGGATTATACGACAAATCTGACTAACATGCGATAAATTGACAAGGTTAAATGAATTGAATGTCACCATGCTTACTGATATTTGATAAATTAATTTCCGTTCCTAATGTCGTTGCGAGGAGGGCGTTCGCCCCGACGAAGCAATCTCATGGCTGAAATATCCATAAACTTGCCTAGAAAGAAGAGACACTTGCACCGCACGTGGTTTGCTGGGCAAACCATGCAGGTGTTGCTTCGCAACGTGCGCTCGCAACGACATATATGCGGCGTACATTATTAATTCAAAACTCAGTAGGTGGATAAAACGCCATCGTCAAGCGTTTGCACAAACGAATGAAAGGAAGAACAGGATGGAGCTCAAAAATAAATTAAAAGGCAAGATTGCTTTGGTTGCTGGTGCTACGCGTGGGGCTGGACGCGGTATCGCCTGTATGCTCGGTGAAGCGGGCGCAACCGTTTATTGCACCGGCCGGAGTATCCGTGGAAAATCAGCCACGAAAAATAGACCAGAGACTATTGAAGAAACTGCGGAAATGGTTACAGCACGTGGAGGAAATGGGATATATGTTCAGGTCGACCACACAGACCATGCACAAGTCAAGTCTCTGTTTGCGCGAGTCAAACAGGAACAGAAGGGTCGTTTGGATATTCTCGTCAATGACCTGACCGGCGATGCAAATATGGAATTCAAGCCGTTCCTGGAACATTCCTTAGAGAAAGGCTTGAAAGTCCTCGAAAATGGCTCCATATCACATCTCGTTACCAGTCATTTTGGCATTCCACTAATGGTCAATAAGGGCGGCCTGGTGGTCGAAGTGACTGACGGTATCAACTACGAAATACGTGAGTTCAATTTCTACTACGATTTGGAGAAAGCTATCAACATCCGTCTGGCACAATCCCTGGCACACCAACTTCGCCAATATAAAATTGCAGTTGTAGCGCTGACACCCGGTTACCTTCGTTCTGAAGAAATGCTATCGCACTTTGGCGTCACAGAAGAAAACTGGCGTGAGGGGATCAAGCGGGACAGGAATTTCGCTTATTCGGAGACGCCATTCTATATCGGCAAAGCCGTGGTTGCCCTGGCCAGCGATAAGAAGATCATGCATAGAAGTGGACAATCGCTGGTATCAGGTAAGCTCGCCCGTGAGTACGGGTTCACGGATGTAGATGGCACGCAACCAATTTGGTCTTACTAAAGAGACTTGGCCAATATTTACTTTGGGCCTACTCGTATCTCATCGAAGAAAGGAGTGGTTCCTGCCTCGACACATTTTGCGGCATAGAGATAAAGGGCCGCTGACCAGGTCTGCCAGTTCTGCCCCAGCGGTTGTCCATTCTGGGCTTTCAACCACTCGTTAAAGCCAAATTCGAGATCCTGATTGAGACTGGTATTGGAAGTTCTGACAACCTCTGTCAGCGCCAGGAGCTTTGCCTCAGCCAGTCGATACTTTTTGGCCGCGACCAGGGCAGCCACGTAAAACCCGGCGATAAACGGCCAGATACCGCCATTGTGATACTCACCTGGCAGATTAAATCGTTCATAGCGCGGCAGCCAATCGGGCTCTCCGGGTCTGATAAAGGGAAAGAAATTCGGCGGCAGACTTAGCACCAGCTCCCCTCTCTTTCGCATGCTCAGACACTCTGCTTCTATCCAGGCGATCATTGCCTCCGCCCGGCCGGGTGAGGCAATCCCGGAGAGAATGGCCAGGCAATTCCCCAACAGGTCAAATCGTTCACTGCTGTAAACCTTATACGACCAGAGCGCATAATAAGGCTTCTGCGGTACGACGAGGCCTTCATGGACATGGCGATGGATCACACCTCCACTGATCGTAAAGTGCTTCATTTCCTTGTGTAACTGATCTGCTTCTTCATGCTGATCAAAGAGACGCAGGCAACTATACACAAGCGTATTGACAAACAGGCCATAGCCCAGCACCCATTGTTCATCACGCCAGTCGCTGGTCGGCTGTTGGGCCACTAAATAACGATCTACTGGGCTTTGATACGCCATCCAGGTCAGGGCTTTCCGGGCAGCATTCCTGAGGAAGTTCTTTTCTCCGGTCAGCTTCCTAAAAATGCCAAGCGCCAGCAGAAACAAAGGCGTGGTATCGCTCGCGCCGCGATCATCCTTATCATGAACCAGGGAAGGGATATGACCATGCTCTGTTTGATTTTTTGCCAATGTTTTCAACACTCGCCGTATGCTCTCGATCAATTCCTGATTCTCAGAAACCGCAATACCGAGGAGTGAAATCATCAGGTCCCTGGTGTACGGCTCCGGGTATCCCCAGCCGGCTGTACGAGGCAGTCCTTGATGCGGGCCTTTCATATTGTGAAGCAGCACTTCCAGCGCAGCCTGTCTCGCCTTCTCTATTTCCGGGCTCAGGGTAGTTTTCATCGCTGGAATGCCTAACCGATGCCCAATTTTTCATGAATGATTTGCACAAACTGTTTGGCTACAACACGATAGTCATAATTCTTCACAACACGCGCTCTGCCAGCCTGGCCCATTTTTTCACGCAGGCTCGAATCAGTCATAAGAGCCAGTAAATCGTTGGAAATATCATCCACACTGGCTCGATACTCTGCGGTCCGTGGAGGTTGAAATACAACTTTGCGTTTGTTCTTAAAGCCCGATTCCTTTCCGAGAATGGCTTCGTTTAGGACAATTTCCTGGGCAATGTTCGCCAGCAGGGCCGTTTCACCATGGACCATGGTATCGAGCATCCCCATGGCTCTGATCCCAATGACCGGTTTTGCGCAGGCGCCCGCCTCCACCTGAGCCATACCAAAACCTTCCAACCGGGAGGGCGCCGCATAGATATCGCATGCCCCAAACAGATAGGGCATGATGTTCCGTGAAGTCGTATATGTGATATAGGTAACTTTCTTGTCGATGCCCAATTGGATGGCCAGTTCCAAATCAGTTACATTCTGATGTCGTGTGCGCGCTTGCGGCCATACTTTACAGACATATCTCCAATTGGGAGCCTGGTGATCAATACTTGCCAATGCCTGCATGACTTCCTGAGCCCCCTTCGAAGCGGCATCGCCCCCAACGGTCAGGATCAACAACTCATCGGGTGAGATGCCCAGCAGTTCCTTTACGGCTATTATTTTTTCATCTTCTTTTTCATAGGGTTTAAATAGATCGGTATCGCAGCCTACCGGTAATACTTCGATATGATCGCCCTTGATCCCATCTCGAATATATACTTCCTTCACCCAGTTGGAGGTGACCAGGATCAGAGGCAGCGCATTTAGCACTTCATGGTAGTTAGCAATATAGCCATCTGCCACCAGCCAGGGGACTGGCTGGATCCCATATTTTTGAGGATGAAGCACCAGTTGAGGCGTATGGCCCCAATAGCCGACACCAACTACGAGGTCCGGTTTGAACCAGCGATAGTACCATTCCTTTTCCGGGTCGGATTCGAAATGAGCCGCATGGGTCTCAATCCCCAATTCGGCTAAGCCTTTGTAGAGCAGATCTCCCTGCGTTGATAACCCGGCCGGAGGCGGAGGATAATCATACAAGAGTAGGACCTTCATGCGGAAACACTTTCTTTGCTAGCCACTGCTGAGCCTCCATGGGATTGGTAAATTGCCAAAATGCCTCTGCACGAGGCGTTGTTTCTGCTTCAAAGCCTTTTTGTTCAAAACCATAGATATCTGTGATCAGGCTATATTTTCTCTGCCAGATTTGCTCAGGCAAGAGCCGGTAGATATCCGCAGTCTCTATCGGTCTTGGGAGATATTGCTTGCCCCCATCCTCATAAGCAAAGAGCCAGAGCACATCCGTAGAGATCTTCCGAAGAGACCAAAGTGTGATCACGGCCCTGCCAATCTCTTCATGGCGGCGATGGCGAGTGTATTCTCCGGCAGGACTATGGGAAATAATAAAGTCAAAATGTTTTTTGGGCAATAGTCCTAAGATCGTTTCCTGAAGCTCAGTTTCAGCCAGAGGGGTTTGTTCGGGACCATCGTCCAAATCGGCCATAGTGCCCTCAGCCCCCAAGGCTTTTAGGGTCTGAAAGAATCTGGGAGCGCGGTCCCGATCGCTTGCCCTGCTGAGAGTGATGATAAACCAGTCCCATGCGGGTTGACTGAGAATGGTTCCACCGGTCCATAGGATTTCATCATCGGGGTGGGCGACAATGACCGCCACTGATTTAGCGTCCTGTCCGCTCCCTGGATCTGTCATTGGAGGTCTCCTGTAGGCAGCATATTTGGCTAATTATGTATAACGGGAAAACAGACGATCTGACACGTGTAATACTCATTCCGCTGAGAAATTATGCTGATTACGGTCATACAACCGCGCCCTATAATCCATCAAGCCCACACCTGTCCGAAGGGCAACTTTGTAGGTCACGCTTTCGGCGTGACATAGGTCATGCACCTCTGCTCGGCGTGGGTCTTTGGGAAGCACCCCTGCGAAGCGCCCAGATAGAGGTGCAAAGAGCCCGACCCCGCCGAGACACGACCGCAAGGTCGCCATTACTCACTACTAGCAAATTTGCTCCCTGCGCCGTCCCCGGCGCAGGATTTACCTGGGTAGCGCCGCCGGGGACGGCGGCGTGAGTGTACTTCCAGCGTCCCTTTGGGAGGGCGGGGTGAGGGGGAATGCCCGTGCCCACGACCAGACCGTCGCGGAAGATTCTTTGGCTGTGATGTAAGCTCATGCGCCTGACGAGGAAAATAGGAGCTGCCAAAAGGCTCTCTAAATGCTTTTCACGCAGTAAAGCAGTAAAACTAGCGCAAATCAGAAGGACTGCGCCACTGGAATACTAGGGTGCAACCATCCAACCAACGGGGTTGGCATTTTCTGCAATAGGAAAAGCAGTGTTATTATGGAGGTCAACCACCAACAGCTTGTTTGCATCCGCTGAGTATCTGTTTTCAACTATGAGATACTTTCCATCAGGGGACCAAATCGGGGCAGGAAAGTATATTGGAAAATGGCTCTGACGAACATTCAAAATGCAATAGTTTGTTACCTCACCAGTTGCTACATCGGCAATCATTAAGGTGTCATTGCCTTGATCATCATGTAACCAAAAAGCTATTTTTTCTCCATCGGGCGACCAACTTAAACTGTCAATTGTAAGAAAAAGCTTAAAATTGTCGTACAGATGTGTCAGCTGTCTGAACTGCCCATTATTTTCGACGATGAAAATTTCATCAGGGGAACCATGCATCTTATCAAGGACCGGCAAAGTAGCAACAATCGCCACTCGCTCACCAGAAGTCTGCCAGGAGATGATCGGGGCACGGTCATAATTGTCTTCAATCTGCGTGATGATGGCTTTTGTATGCAGATCTAAGAAATCAATTCCGCCATCTTTATAAATTGCTCTCGTAAGGGTCGGATCAAAGTCTACCCAATTGTGAGAAGAATAAGCATTGAACTTAGGAAAGTCCGCAGGGGCAAAACTCAACTGTGAACCCTGAAATGGGTCCACAACAATAAATTTAGAGTCTTGTTCAATCACGATCTGATGATTATTGACCCAATAGTCAAAGCCAAAATCCTGATTTGGACGCCAGCGGGTTTTCTGCACTTTTCCAATTGCATCGAGGAACGTTAATTCCCATTTTGCGTGAGAGTCATTGAAATAAAGATAGGCAAGAGTCTTCCCGTCTGGTGAAACACTCGCAACATCGACGGGATGGTTTGAAGCTGGGATTTTCGTTATGTGTCCATCTGTTAAATCCAAAAGTGATAGCTCCAGCCCCAGGACTTTGCTACTCAGGGAACGCAGAGCCGCAACCCCTGTAAGCTGATACGAATCGGGACGGGAAGGATAGGAAGTAACGCAAAGTTTCGATAATTCCCACTGAGAAGGCGCCTGAGTTTGGACTGGCGGAATTATGGTGTAAGAATTAGCTGGCAAGTCAGTCATCACAGGCGTCAAAGCAACATTTGTAGATTGTGCGTGGGTCGGTTCGGGTTTCACCAATGGGGGATTCGAGGTACATCCCCCTACGAGTGAGCCTATGAAAAGCAAAATGGTGAAGAGCCTATTGTTCATTTTGAGCACATTCCTGATTTAAAATTCGTCCAGTAGTTTTCCCAATTTAGTGTGAACACAACCACGCCAACTCCTTGTGAGTCTTTGAGCTTAAAGACAATCCCATTTGGAGCAGGGTAACTTTGTAGGTCACGCTCGGCGAATGCCGTACGAAGCGCCCTTGTGCAACACCCTGCTAAGGGTGCAAAAGGCGGCGTGACACAGGTCCCTACGCGATATCCACCCCGGTAACGCGGGCCAGTAACTTGTGAAGGAGTGCAGTGGGTAAAATCAGGACAATATGCACAAATGCGCTCAAGCCAAAGATCACGGCAACAGAGTTCAGAAAGTTACTGAGGCGCGGGGCAATATTACTTAACATCCACGGCCCCGCACCGACCAGTAAGGCGATCACTAGCAGCACGCCAATGGAGATCAACAATTCCAGCCAGGCATGGCGATCTGATTCCGAGGGCATCATGGTACTGCTGACCGCGAAGGCCAAATAGAACCAGAGATAGAAATCCTGCACACGCGGTAAAGCACGCACGCCCATCCAGAACAGGCTGAATTGTCCATTGCGGAAGACATCCCATAGCACGCGCATTTGTAAGTGATAGATCGCTACATATGCAACAAAAAGAGTCCCAACGATCAGCGGCGCGGCGCCGATCAGCGAGTCGCGCACCGCATCGGATCTGGCAGTTTCCACATAGCCAAGCTGCAATCGTCCATCGGGCAGGGATTGTGGCAGAATGGAGAATTTTCCCGTGCGTACACGTAAGAGCTTCGCCACCACAAAATGACTCGACTCATGTAAAAACACACCGGGCAGGAACAGGATCGAGAAGATCCCCATCGTCAGTCTGGTGTCGCGTGTCAGGATCAGGAACACGGCCTGGATCTCGCGATGCAAAAGCCGCTGAAGAACGATCAGCGGCACGAGCAGGAGAATGAACCAGATCAGTCCTAAGAATTGGGTCATCGTGAAGGATACAAGTATACAGGTACACAGGTAAACAGGTACCCACATATCTACTTGTGTACTTGTCTACCTGTCTACTTCCCTACCGCCGCCTTGGTGATCGCCACGAACTCATCCGGCTTGAGGCTTGCGCCCCCCACCAGAGCTCCGTCAATATCAGGATATGCAAAAAATTCGGCTGCGTTCGAGGCAGTCACTGAGCCGCCATACAGGATGCGGATGGCCGCGGCATTTTCCGCTTCGAACAGATCCGTCAGCGCCGGGCGGATAACCTGCTGATGAACCATATTGGCGTTCTCGCCGCTGGATGCTTTCCCCGTCCCAATCGCCCAAATGGGTTCATAGGCAACAATGATTCGCTTCACACTGGACGGATCAACCGGGTCAACTCCTGCCAGGCCAACTTTGATTTGTCGGCGAACCACTTCGGATGTCTGCCCTGATTCGTATTGCTCAAGAGTCTCACCCACACACACGATCGGGATGAGTCCAAACTTGATCGCAGTGGAAACTTTCCGATTGACACTTTCGTCCGTTTCACCAAAGTAAGTGCGGCGCTCTGAGTGACCGATGATGACGTACTGGCAGAACTCCTTCACCATGCCCGGAGCGACTTCGCCCGTGAAAGCACCTTTCTCCTCCCAGTGCATATTCTGCGCGCCGAGACCGATCCCTGAGCCTTCCAGCATCGCCGCCAGCGCAGGGATCGCGATAAAGGGCGGGCACAACACGCTTTCGACGCCCGAAATTTCGCGCAGTTTGGGACCCATCGTCGAGACCAGGTCGCGGGCTTCGGCGACGGTCTTGTTCATTTTCCAATTTCCAGCTACAAGTGGTGTACGCATTATGAAGTTCCTTTTTGCAATGATCTATTTTGATGTTGTTATTTTACATGACAAGGTAACTTATCAAAAGATGAGTTAACTCATAAATTTAGTAAATCACAATTTTGGAGTCTGCGAGCTTGCTCCTGCCGTTTTTGGAGTGCAGAGCGCTGCAAAGGAGTGTGTTTCTGCTAATACGCCAGCAAGCTGGCTGACTCCAAAGCGGAACCTGTGACTTACTGAAATTCATTAGGGCACAGACTTGATATTAAACGTCGCGCCAGTTGAGTCCGGGGTGAATGTCACCTCGAATGCGTAGGGATCACCCGACCCGCAAGCCACGGTCCATTTCTCCACCCAAACACCGTTGGCATCTGGTTGCTGCAGCACTTCAATCGTTGAGTTGGGACCAATTGGCTGATCGCATCCTTGACCCACTGCCGCGGCAGCAACATATGTCCACGTGTCATTACGAAGGATATCATTCCCCAATCCGCCTGTCGGCGCTTCGCCAGGGTCCGCATTAAGTTGTGGCGTAGCAAAATCAAGAGGGGGAGTTGGAAATTCGTTTGGTATGACTTGAGTCGCCACGCTTCGAATCGTGAAAAAGCCATAAAAACCAGCCACCGCCACGACCAAGCCACAACAACATAAAGCCATGACAGCGGCAGCAATGATCCACAGCGTTCGATTGTTCCTGACCGGCGTTTCGTATACAGACTGGGGTGTTTCCATGCTTTCCTCCAACGAATAAATTTGCTCCGATTATATAATACCCCCGGTCACACACCTGCCTGATTTGCCTGGCAAATCAGGCAGGTGTGTGACCGCGAAGGGTATAAAAGCAAACGGAGCAGGAGAATATTCTTTCCTGCTCCGCTTTCGTCAATTCACAAATTACTTATCCATCAGCGCGGCAACGCCGGGCAGTTCTTTCCCTTCCAGGAATTCAAGTGATGCTCCACCGCCGGTTGACACGTGGGTCATTTGTTTGGCAACCCCGGCCTTTTTGACCGCACTGGCCGAATCGCCGCCGCCGATGACTGTGGTCGCACCTGACTCAGCTAACAGTTTCGCGAGCGCAAATGTCCCTTCGGCGAACTTCGGCATCTCGAAGACGCCGACGGGACCATTCCAAACGATGAGCCTGGCTCCCTGCAAGGCTTGCTTATAAAGCTCAAGCGTTTTGGGGCCAACGTCCATCATACGCCAGCCAGTGGGGATCTTATCTACGTCGACAACTTGAGTGTTTGCTTCCGCCTCAAATTTATCGGCGATGACCGCATCCACCGGCAGGATCAGCTTATCACCCGCTTTCGCCAGGATGGATTTGGCGGTTTCCAGCGAAGACTCTTCCACGAGGCTGTCCTGCATATTGAGTCCCTTTGCCGCCAGGAAAGTATTCGCCATCCCACCGCCGATAATTAACTTGTCAGCCTTGGCAAGTAAAGTCTCGACGACCAGAATCTTATCGCTGATCTTTGCACCGCCCAGGATCGCAATGTAGGGATGTTCGGGATTCGCCACGGCGCGACCCAAATATTCCAGCTCCTGTTCCATCAGGAAGCCAGAGACGGCGGGTAGAAAACGCGCTACCCCTTCTGTGGAGGAATGCGCACGATGGGCCGACCCAAACGCATCGTTCACGTAGACGTCGCCCAGTGCCGCCATTTGTTTTGCCAGTTCGAGATCGTTCTTTTCCTCGCCCTTATGGAAACGCGTATTTTCCAGCATGAGCACTTCGCCGGGCTTCAACGCTTTCGCCATGGCTTCCACTTCGGGACCGACAGTATCGGGCGCCATTTTAACGGGAATCCCAAGATGGGAGGCTAAAACTTCGGCAGCGGGGCGCAGGCTGAACTCCGGGGTCGGACCGCCCTTCGGTCTCCCCAAGTGGCTCATCAAAATCAGCGAGGCGCCTTGATCCAAAACATATTTGATCGTCGGCAGCGAGGCTTTGATGCGCTTATCATCTGTCACTTTGCCGTCCTGCATGGGAACATTGAAGTCCACACGCATGAGGACGCGTTTGCCTTTCAGGTCAATGTCTTTTACAGTTTTCTTGTTCATGGGATAGGTATACAAGTAGACAGGTACACAAGTACCCACGTGTTTACGTGTTTACTTGTATACCTGTTTACACTAAAGGCTTTTTGCCATCATCGCCGCCAGATCAGCGGTGCGGCAGGCGTAACCCCATTCATTATCATACCAGGCAACGATCTTGGCGAACGTGCTCTTGTCCTTGCCAAGCATCATTGTAAACGGCAGGTCAACAGATGAGGAGTGTGGATCGCCTTTATAGTCAATACTGACGAGCGGCTCATCCACAGCCTGCAGGATGCCTTTGAAGCGCGGCAACTGGGCAGCTTCACGGTAGCACTGGCGCAGTTCTTCGGTGGTGGTCGCCACTTCAAACTCAGCAGTCAAGTCGATTACAGAAACTGTCGAGGTGGGCACGCGCAGGGAATAACCATCCAGTTTGCCGGCCATATCGGGGATGACCAGTTTCAAAGCTTTGGCTGCGCCGGTTGAAGTGGGGATGATATTCATGGCGGCAGCACGCGCCCGGCGCAGATCAGAGTGCGGCAGGTCGAGGATCTTCTGATCGTTTGTATAGGAATGGATCGTAGTCATGAAACCGCGCACGATCTTGAAGTTATCGTGAGCAACTTTCACCGCCGGGGCGAGACCATTCGTGGTGCAGGAAGCATTGGAGACAACATGATGAACCTTGGGATCATACTTATCTTCGTTGACGCCCAGCACAATGGTCAGATCTTCGCCTTCAGCCGGCGCAGAAATAATGACCTTCTTGGCGCCACTCTTGATGTGGTTGACCGCGCCTTTGACCGTCTTGCCTTTTTTGTTCACGCCGTCTTCCTTGATGGTGAACAAACCGGTCGACTCGATCACGATGTCTACGCCTAGATCGCCCCAGGGGATGGCAGCAGGATCGGTCTCTTTGAACGCCCTGACCTTCACACCGTCAATGATCAGTCCATCATCAGCAACTTCAACTTTTCCGTTGAAGCGACCATAGTTCGAGTCATATTTGAGGAGGTGGGCCATGGTCTTCATATCGCCGATGTCATTGAAGGCTACCACCTCAAGTTCATTTGGATATTGATCGCGGATTGCCTTAAGCACCTGACGTCCAATCCGCCCAAATCCGTTAATACCTACTTTTACAGCCATTTCAAACCTCCGAAATTTATTCTTTGTGATGAAGTATACAAAACGATTGTATCACACAGAATTTCGAGAAAAAATAATGACAAATGTAATATTATGTCAGGGGACCGGTATATTCAGCCAGGATTTCAATGAGCGTGCGCGCCAGTTTCTCTGAATCATGCCGCCAGGGATGCTCGGCATCTGACAGATCAGAGCAATGAACTCGCGCATCTGCCAGCGTCTTTTCGTCAGTACGCACCCACTGCGAGCCTGCATCGAGTTGGCGTTCGTAATTATCATTGCACAAGATAATGTCGAACAGATTATCCCCCACATGTTCTTCCAGAGCCCGGACATGATCGTAACATGAATACAAATCCGTTTCGCCCAATTGTGTGGCGAGATTGCAGACATATATCTTTAACGCCCGGCTGGCTTTAATGGCACCCAGTAAATCCTGTACCAGCAAGTTCGGTAAAAGACTGGTATACAGGCTGCCCGGCCCGATCACGATCATATCAGCGTTGAGGATCGCTTTTACCGCCGGCGGAAAGGCCGGTGCATCGTTTGGTTCAAGCCACAAGTGGCGGACTCGCCCCGCCATTTTCGGGATAGTGCTTTCGCCCTGCACCCGAACCTGATTCGCCACATTTGGCAGCTGCATATCTGCCACAAGTTTTACGTCATGCAAAGTGGAAGGGAGCACTCGCCCGCTGACCGATAACACCTTGCCAGATTCGGCAATGGCTTCTTCGAAGCTTCCGGTGATTTCTGCCAGCGCGGTAATGAACAGATTGCCAAAGGAATGTCCATCCAGCTCGCCCGCGCCGCTAAAGCGGTAGCGGAAGAGCTGCGTCAGCATTTGTTCATCGTTGGAAAGCGCTGCAAGGCAATTGCGGATATCGCCGGGCGGGA
>DATGYJ010000561.1:0-2369 GCA_035298105.1 Anaerolineales bacterium
ACTAATAAATGCAAAAAGTTTTACCAAATATCTTAATGAATTTTGATTTGAGCTCTGAAAAACACAAGGATTTCTTGAATATATTTTGTGTATCGTAGCTGGAGTAGAGTAGGTTCTAGAAATTTCGATGAAAGAACCCAATCTCCAGAAAGCAAGAAGAGAATTGGAATATACCGGAGGACGGCGTTATTGCTTTGGCAGGCCAATAGTGTTGAAACAGGAGCTGCATTCCGCCGGTAAAGCCCAATGCGAAATCTATCTTGCGCTTGACTGCAAGTATGTGGCCCAAGACCGCTATGCCCTCTTTCAAGAGACTATTTCAAATCGTCAACCTCATGGTGATTAGTGCAAATGGGCTGGGCGCATTACTGACATTTGTCTTTCTCAGTTATATTGCGCCCTTGCCGCAGGGGGAAAGCGCTGTGGAAGTGGTGACGTTTCGAGACTTTATCCCGATGATCATTGGGACGATCCTCTTATTTGGATTGGGTGGAGCGCTGGGTCGGTTTGCACAGAGGAGTTTTCCCGAGTGGTATGAGCGCATTAGAGCAGGTGAGTCAGCCGAAGCGATTCCGGATGCGGCGCGGCGGGAAGTACTGAACTATCCGGGCATGGTGGCGGTCACATCACTGGCCATGTGGTTTTTGGCAAGCCTCTTTTTCGGGCTGTGGGCCGGGGGCTCGGTCCGTTCTTTTCTCGCCATTGCACTGGTCGGCAGTGTGTTTACCTCGGCGCTGGTCTTTTTCGCCGTGGATTTGTTCTGGCGGCGAATGGTACCTGTCTTTTTCCCGCACGGGCATGTGCGGACGACGCGTGCCTTTCGTCTGACCGTCTTTACCCGCTTATTGATCGTATTTCTTTTGAGTAGTATTTATCCGGTAGGATTATTAGTGGCATTATCATTCGATCGGGCCAGGCGAATCATCTCTGCCTCCAACCCCGAAGCCATCCTGAGGAATATGTTTCTGATCGAGATGTTCCTGCTCGGGATCAGTATTGTCTCGAGCACGCTGATGGCTTTCTTTGCCAGCCGCACGGTGATCGGACCCCTGGAAGAGCTGGAAAAAGTGATGGCGCGTGTGGAGCAGAATGATCTCAATGTGCAGGTGCCGGTATTGAGCAATGATGAAGTCGGCTATTTGGCGGAACGTTTCAACGAAATGGTCGCCGGTCTGCGGCGGGGTGAATTGCTGCGAAATTTGCTCAACCTTTATGTCTCGCCGGAAGTGGCTCGGGAAGCCCTGGAGCATGGCGCCTCCCTGGGTGGACAACTGGTGGAATGCACGGTTCTCTTCTCAGACATCCGGTCTTTTACTACGCTCTCAGAGCAGCTCGATCCGGCCGATCTGATCGGGCTGCTTAACCGCTACATGAGCCGAATGGTGGATGTGATCGTGTCGCAGGCTGGTATGGTCAATAAATTCGGCGGCGATTCGCTGCTGGCGGTGTTTGGTACGCCTCTTAACCCGGTCTCCAATCATGCGGTATCTGCAACGCGTGCGGCCCTGGGTATGCGCGCCGCCTTAGCGGAGTTTAATCAGGCACAAGCTGCTGTGGGCAGCTCCCAGTTACAGTGTGGGATTGCGGTCGCAACCGGCACAGTGGTGGCAGGTAATGTCGGCGGAAAAGAACGCATCGAATATACTGTCATTGGTGATACAGTTAATCTGGCGGCGCGTTTACAGGCGATGAGTAAGGATCTCCAGCATGATATCCTGCTCAATCGGGAAGCGTACCTGCAGGCCTGCAATGAAATGCAGCTTCATGCCGAAGAAATCTCAGGTGTAACCGTGCGCGGCAAGAACGAGCCGGTTACAATTTATGCCCTATAAAATCGAGGAATTATGAACACAATTGAAAAACTCACCTCCCTTGGACAATCGCTTTGGATGGACAACATCAAGCGCAGTTGGCTGGAAAATGGCGAACTCAAAGCCATGATCGACCGCGGCGACATTCGCGGTATGACGTCTAACCCGACGATCTTCAACAATGCCATCGCCAAGAGCCATGACTATGACTCGGCCCTCCTGCCTCTGGCCTGGGCCGGCTGGGATGCAGAGAAAATCTTCTGGCAGCTAGCCATTGAAGATATTCGGGCCGCTTGCGATTTCTTCAATCCCTTGTATGAGGAGACGAACGGCGGTGACGGATATGTGAGCATTGAGGTCAGTCCGGATGTCGCGCACGATACCGAAGCGACTCTGGCGCAAGTCGAACAACTCTGGGCGCGCGTCCGCCGCCCAAACTTGATGGTCAAAATCCCTGCCACCAAGGAAGGCATACCTGCCATCCGGAAAGCCACCGCGGTCGGTATCAATGTCAATATCACGCTGATTTTTTCGCTCAAGCGTTATGCCGAAGTAATG
>DATGYJ010000562.1:0-2349 GCA_035298105.1 Anaerolineales bacterium
TAATATATCTTGAAGCGGTCCCCAGGCGCTCTAAATCGGTTCTCTGGTTTTTAACGGGAACGTTTTGCCAACGGACTGATCTTTCATAGCGGGGTAAAAAGCGACCCCGGTCGGTCATCTTATTACTAACTTCGCTGAAGAACCTGCACTTTTCGTCTGCCAAACACGTGACCGTGGTGGCTAGCCTTCATCTCCCATATTGCGGGAATCGGGCGTATTTTCGGAGGTTTTTGTCTTCCTGCTCGAAACATTATGATGTAAACTACTTCAAATCTGTTTCGGAGACTCACATGACTGCACATCCCAAATTTGATCCTTCTGCCCGTGTTCTGCTTGGACCCGGGCCCAGCATGACCCACCCGCGCGTGATGCGTGCCTTGAGCGCACCCACAGTCGGGCATCTTGATCCTGAACTACTAGCGCTCTACGCCGAAGAGCAGGATTTACTGCGTACACTCTTTCAAACCCAAAACGAATGGACCTTTGCTTTGTCTGGCACAGGCACATCCGGTATGGAAGCCGCGCTGGTCAATTTGGTTGAACCGGGAGACGCAGTACTGGTCGCAATCCATGGCTATTTTGGGGAGCGGATCGCAGAGATTGCTACCCGTGTTGGCGGGCAAGTGGATCGCATCACACGCCCGCTGGGCGAGATCTTCACGGTCGAGGAAATCGAGGCCGCCCTCAAGCAGAAGAATTATAAATTGTTTGCAATCGTTCATGCGGAGACCTCCACCGGCGCGGAACAATTACACATCAAAGAGATCGCAAGCCTGGCACATCAATATGGCGCCCTCTTCCTGCTCGATACGGTGACCTCCTTGGGAAATATCCCATTGAACATCGATGCCTGGGAGGTCGATGCGGCCTACTCTGCCAGCCAAAAAGGACTCGGTGCACCCTCAGGACTGGCCCCCATTACCTTCAATGCACGCGCGAAATCCAAAGTTGAAAGCCGGAAGTCGCCGGTCGCTTCCTTTTACCTTGATCTAAAAGCCTATGCCAATTACTGGATGGGAGCGCACGCGTATCATCATACTGCCTCTGCCAACCTGCATTACGCCCTGGCGGAAGGCCTGCGCGTGATTGTTGAGGAAGGATTAGATCATACCTTTGCGCGTTTGCGTAGCAATTCGGAAAATCTCTGGCAAGGCCTGGAAGACCTCGATATTCCTCCGTTCATCCCGCTTGAGTACAGACTCCCGCCATTGACCACTGCGCAGGTACCGGCTGGGGCCGATCCTCATCAGGTCCGCGCCAGACTGTTAAACGAATATAATATTGAAATTGCAGCAGGTTTCGGCGCCCTCAAGGACAAGGTCTGGCGGATTGGTTTGATGGGTTATTCGAGCCGCAAAGAGAACGTCACTTTGTTGTTGGGTGCGTTGAGAGAATTGTTAAAGTAATTGACAGGACACAGAGATATAGAGGTTTTTAATAAGATTTTCTCTGAGTCTCAGAAGCTCTGTGGCAAATAATTTAGGAGTATGCGTGACAACTTTAACTCAATCAACGGTAAACAAATACTGGTCATATGCCCTCTGGCTGGCACTCTTTACCATTTTCTACAACCTCGCCGAGGGACTTGTCTCCATCTTCTTCGGCGTCTCCGATGAAGCCCTGACTCTCTTTGGCTTTGGCGTGGACTCGTTCATCGAGGTCATGTCCGGGATCGGTATCCTTGCCATGGTGCTGCGCATTCGCCAGCAGCCGGATACACCGCGCTCACAATTTGAAAGAACAGCCTTGCGAATCACCGGCACCTCATTTTATCTGCTGGCGATCGGGCTGGGCCTTACTGCCATTTACAATCTGTTCACAGCTCATAAGCCCGGAACAACGCTGCCGGGATTGATTATTTCCCTGGTTTCTATTGCGATCATGTGGCTTTTGGTCCTCGGAAAACGCAAAGTGGGCCAGACACTCGACTCATCTCCCATCCTTGCTGATGCGAATTGCACGATGGTCTGCATTTATATGTCCGTTGTGCTGCTGGCGGCGAGCCTGATTTATCAGGTCACAGGCTTTGGTTTTGTTGACTCCATCGGTGCGCTGGGATTGATCTATTTCTCCTACAACGAAGGCAAAGAGTCATTTGAAAAAGCCGCGGGCATCGAGGATTGTTGTGACGAGGACGGCGCTGGGGCCTCGACATAGCCTGAAAGTGCCTTATTTTCCCGGCAATTCATAGGGTTAACCCCCAGTTTACAGATTTGCCTTTTTGTTGGACTATCACGTATACTGAATTTACAGACCAACTATTTATTCCCAAAGGAGACTGTATGGCAACACAACGTATGAGTAAGAGTGAACTGATCGAAGCAATTTCCAGCCAGAGCGGATTAGAGA
>DATGYJ010000563.1:0-6220 GCA_035298105.1 Anaerolineales bacterium
TTCAATCGGTCGGACGTGACGTCACCGCCCGCAAACAAGCCGAGATCGAACGCCAGGCGCTATTGGAGATCGCGCAGGGGTTTGCCAATACAAAAGACTTGCAGGAACTTCTAAAACTCATTCATCGCTCGGTAGCCAAGGTAATCTACGCCGAAAACTTCTTTGTTGTCCGGTATCAGCCAAACCGTGGCTTGTTCGAAGAAATCTATTCTGTGGACCAATATGATCTGCCCGAACCGCCAGCCAAACTGGAAAAAAGTATCACGTCCTATGTCTTTCGTTCCGGTGAACCGCTCTTGCTGACACAGGTGCTCTTCGATGAACTGGTCAAACAGGGCGAATTGAAACTCATTGGGACTAATTCGGCCTCCTGGCTGGGAGTGCCTCTAAAGACATCAGATAGAACCATTGGTGTGATGGCAGTGCAAGACTATGAGAATGACAACCGTTATACTGAGCGCGACAGGGATTTCCTAACATCCATTGCCACACAGGTTGCCCTGGCGATTGAGCATAGAGAAGCAGGGATAGCCCTGAGAGAGAGCGAAGAGCACTACCGGGCGATCTTCGAAGGCGTGCAGGATGCTATTTTTGTCGAATCGACAGATGGCAAAATTCTGACCGTCAATGAGCGGGCTTGTGAAATGTTTGGTTATAGCCATAGCGAATTTCTTGCCAAAACCGTTACCGACCTTGTGCCCAAAGGGTATCCGATCCTGACCGTCGACGGGCTAACTGCCACAGTGTCCCCTGAACCGCGTGAGACCGTCAACCAGCGCGCCAATGGTGAAATCTTCCCCATTGAAATCAGTGGTCGTGTCCAGGTCATTAACGGTGAGTCAGTCCTCCTGGCAGTTGTCAGTGATATCACCAAACGCAAACGAGCAGAAGAGAGGCTGCGGGAGAGTGAAGAACGATTCAGCAGTGCATTCGAATATGCCTCAATCGGTGTGGCGTTACTCACACCCGCAGGACACTGGCTTCGAGTTAATCGGGCACTATGTGATTTGTCCGGATATTCAGAGGCTGAACTATTGGAAAAAAACTTCCAGGACCTAACACACCCCGATGACCTGGAGAGTGATCTCGACTATGTGCGCCAACTCCTGGCCGGGCAGATCAATTCCTACCAGATGGAAAAGCGCTACTTCCATAAACTGGGTCACGTGCTATGGGTTTTGTTAAGTGTTTCTCTGGTGCGAGGGGACCAGGGAGAGCCGCTCTATTTCATTTCTCAAATTCAAGATATCACCGAACGCAAACAGGCAGAAGCGGCCCTGCTGGAAAGCATCAACCAATTCCGCACGTTATTCGAAGCCTCGCCAGATGCGATCATGCTACTCGATCCGTCTGGCAACTGGCCGATCCTGGATTGCAATACGGCTGCATGCGAGATGAATGGGTATGCGCGGGATGAATTGATCGGACAATCTGTGGATATCCTGAATGCAATACCCGGCGTCGCCTCTGAGCGTACCGCTTACCTGGAGCGAATTCGGCAGGCAAACATTCTGCGCTATGAGACCTTGCACCGGCATAAGAATGGGACTATGTTCCCGATCGAAGTATCAACTTCCGTGATCTCCCTCAATGGGCGTGATGTGATCTTGGGGATCGATCGTGACATCACCGAGCGCAAACAGGCAGAGAACTCTCTCAAGGCAGAACGAGAAAAAGCACAAAAATATCTGGATATTGCCGGAGTCATGATGCTTGCGCTCGATCCGAATGGAACGGTCACTTTGATCAATCAAAAAGGCTGTGAAATTCTTGGATACCCGGTCGATGAGATCATCGGGAAAGACTGGATAAGAACATTCCTGCCTGAGGCTGAGAGAGGCGAATTGCAGAAAGTCTTTCAACAACTTACCCGGGACAAGATGGAATCGGTCGGATATTATGAGAATAACATCCTGACGAAAAATGGAGAGAAACGCCTGATCGCCTGGCATAACACAGTGGTACGCGATGCGCAGGGAACGATCATTAACACACTCAGTTCAGGGGAAGATATCACTGCCAGAAAACAGGCGGAGGCGGAATTACGCGCCTCGGAAGAGCGCTTCCGCCAGCTCGCAGACAATATTCAGGAAGTATTCTGGATGACCGATGCAGAGAGCGGCAAAGAACTTTACATTAGCCCGGCCGCCGAAGCGATCTGGGGGCGGTCAGTGGAAAGCCTCATGAGTGACCCGAGTTCGTTTGCCAATAGCATTTTCCCGGAGGACCAACCTGCCGTAGTGCATGCCATTGAAAGGGAAAGAAGTGGGGAAAGAGTGGAAATAGAATATCGCATTGTGCAACCAAATGGAAGCCTGCGCTGGGTTTGGGATCGCGGTTTTCCGATTTTCGATGAATCAGGCAGGGCAAAAAGGATCGCTGGCATTTCTGCCGATATTACGGAACGCAGAGAGGCCGAATTAGCATTGGTACAAAGCCAGAGCCGTTATCGTGAACTCTTCGATAGCTCACCTATCTCCATCTGGGAAGAAGATTTTTCAGCAGTCAAAAAGCGCCTGGATAGCTTGCAGAAAATTGGGCTTGCCGATCTAAAAGAGTATCTTTTCAACCATCCGGAGGAGATTGTTGAGCTAGCCTCCTTAGTCAGGATTACCGATGTAAACAACGCGGCGCTGGAACTTTATGGTGTGGAACAAAAGGAAGTGCTGCTCAAGGGATTAACTCAAATCCTCAGCAAGGACACCCTCAAACATTTTCAAGACGAAATTCTAGGGTTCATGAGCCCATCGAAAAAATTCATCTGGGAAGGAACAGATCATAGCCGCGATGGCAAGCCGATGGAGGTGGTTGTCACCGGTTCAATTCCCTATGGATATGAAGAAGATTGGTCGAAGGTCATTGTCTCGGTCAGCGACATTACCGAACGCAAGCGCGCCGAAGCAGAAATTCGCCGCCGGGCAAAAGAAACCTCCGCATTGCTGGAGACCTCCCTGGCGCTCACCAACCTCGATCTGAAAGCCACATTGCAAACGGTTAGCAACTCTGCGAGGGCCCTGTTTGCTGCTGATGGCTGCCGCATCTTCCTCATGGAACCGGATGGCGAATCCCTGCGCTGTGTGCTGGCGCTTCAGGAAAACCCCACGGCCTTCTCTAACTTAAGAATCAGGATCGGTGAGGGAGTCACCGGGGCAGTCGCTGCCAGCGGTCAGGCTGAGATTGTCAATCAGATGCAAAACGATCCGCGCGGGGTGCAGGTGCCCGGCACACAGGAGCAGGAGGAGGAAGCTATTATGTTTGCTCCCCTTAAAGAACGGGATCATACCATTGGCGTTCTCAGCATCCGCAGAGCCGGCGCAGAACGACCCTTTCAGGCTGCGGACCTGGAATTGCTCGAGGCTTTTGCCTCCATGGCGGCTTCGGCAGTTTCTAACGCGCGCCTGTTTGGAGAAACGCAGCGTCGTTTAGCCGAATTGGAGGCGCTGTATGAGAATGGACTGGCGGTAGGCCGCCTGCTCAAGCGAAGCGAAATTGGTGAACGAGTCATAAAAACCTTTGCACGTCATCTCGCCTGGCATCATGTCACGATTCGTTTGCGGCGCGAAGAAAGTGATGAGCTGGAGCTTGTCGCGTTCAATTTGCCTCACTTGCAAAATGAAGAACAGCCCCTTACAGAACAACGCTTCACTGCCCACATTAGCAAAGTCGGGCAGGGCTTGAGCGGCTGGGTCATCCAAACTGGCCTGCCATTTCGGACCGGCAATGTTCATTCTCATCCGCGATATATTGTCACACATGCAGAGATCCAGTCCGGACTCTATATGCCACTTAAGGTGGGCGAGCGCGTGCTTGGCGTCATTGGCGTGGAAAGTGAACTGCCGGATGCGTTTACAGAACAGGATGAACGCCTGCTCGCGACCCTTGCCGGACAGGCCGCCATCGCTTTTGAAAATGCACGCCTGTATGAAGCGATTGAACAGGAATTATCAGACCGTAAACGAGCTGAGGAGGCCCTGCATGCCAGCGAAACCCATTACCGCGAACTGGCCGACAGTATCACCGATATCCTGTTTGAATTAGACCAGAACCTCCGCTATACCCATTGGAACAAAGCCTCTGAAGCACTAACGGGGATCCCAACTGAAGCTGCCATTGGAAAATCCATGTATGAGAATGAGATATTCGGAGACGCAGAGGGACAAACCAGCATCCGGCAAATTTATGAAGATGTTTTCAAGAACCGCCGGCCCAGAACATTTGAAAGAACGATGCTCCTGAACCGGGAAAGACGTTCCTTTGAGATCAATGCCTATCCATCCACGCGCGGAGTGTCGGTCGTTGCCAAAGATGTGACAGATCGCAAAAAGTCCGAGATCATCATGCAAAAACGTTTTGAGCTGATGGAATACTCTGCGCATCACACGCTCAGCGAATTGATGCAAAGAGCCGTAGACGAAATCAGCGAATTGACCGGAAGTGCCATTGGTTTCCTGCACTTTGTGGAGCCAGATGAAGTTACCCTGGGAATGCAGACCTGGTCTACGAACGCATTGCGGCTGTTCGATGTCCCTGATATCCCTGTCAGCGTGACTGCCCATCTTCCTCTGGATGAGGCTGGAGTGTGGGCGGAGGCGGCTCGCCAGCGACATTCATTGATCCAAAACAATTATGAATCTTTATCCAAAAAGAAAGGCCTTCCCCAGGGTCATGTACCTATTCTGCGTGAGATGATCGTTCCGATTATTCGGAATGAACGGATTGTAGCTGTCATGGGAATCGGCAACAAGCCGCAGGATTACACACAGAATGATCTTGAACTCGCCGAGCGCCTGGCAGACTATGCCTGGGATATTACCGAACGTAAGCAAATGCAAGTGGCGCTGGAAGCAGAACGCAACCAGCTGGCACGGCGAGTGGATGAACGCACCGCCGACTTGAGTCGTGCAAATTCAAACCTGGCGCGGGCTCTCCGGGTGAAGGATGAATTCCTCGCCAATATGAGCCATGAATTGCGCACACCCCTTAATGCAATTCTGGGCCTATCGGAAAGCCTCAGCGAGCAGACCGCCGGTCCGCTCAATGAAAAGCAACAGAAATACATCGCTACCATTAGCGAGAGTGGTCATCATTTGCTGGCCCTGATCAATGACATTCTTGATCTCGCAAAAATCGACGCCGGTCAGATCACCCTGGATATCAATAAAGTGGATATCCACTCGGTATGTCAAGCCAGCTTGCGCATGATCAAACAATTGGCCCAGAAGAAAAACCAGGAGGTGACGCTGCAAATCGATGATGGTCTGGGCCTGATGTGGGCAGACGAACGCCGGCTCAAACAGATGATTGTTAACCTGTTGGGTAATGCCGTCAAATTCACGCCTGAGAATGGAAAACTTGGGCTGGAAGTTCATGGCGATCAGGAGGCAAACAAGGTCACGATCACGGTCTGGGACAACGGGATTGGCATCAGGGAAGGTGATTTGGCACGCTTGTTCCAGCCCTTTGTACAATTGGATTCCGGTCTGGCGCGTGAAACCACAGGAACAGGGTTGGGGCTCGCGCTCGTGGCCCAAATGGCGCGCCTGCACGGTGGCAGTGTTCAGGTCAGTAGTGAGTCAGAGAAAGGAAGCCGGTTCTCCATCGTTTTGCCCTGGGAGCCAGCTTTAGCCATGGATAGCTCCTCCCGGTTGAGGATTACCGGGAAGTTCCGTGCGATCAGACCCAATGAAACCAACCAACCAACCATCCTGTTGGTCGAAGATACAAAAGAAATCGTTATGATGCTGAAAGATTACCTGGAACTCGCCGGGTATAAAGTCGTCACGGCGCAGGATGGAGTTGATGCGATTGTCCAGGCGAAGCTTGTTCGACCTGACCTGATCCTAATGGATATTCAAATGCCTCGCATGGACGGTTTGGAAACTACGCGCAAACTGAGAAGTGACCCCGATTTCAAATTTACTCCAATCATCGCCCTGACAGCCCTCGCCATGCCAAACGACCGTGAGCGTTGTCTGGCAGCCGGCATGGATGAATACATCAGCAAGCCTGTCAACCTAAAGGCGCTGGTAAAGATCATTCAAAGCTGTCTTTTTAACGAGGAGTCCAAGTCACGATGAGCACTATCCTGATCGTAGACGATGATCCAACCGCCAGGGAAACTCTGGTCGCCATGCTGGAAGGTGAAAACTATGATATCCAGCTGGCAAAGGATGGAATTCAGGCACTCCAGGTGCTCGATCAGTTGCAGCCTGATTTGATC
>DATGYJ010000564.1:0-10566 GCA_035298105.1 Anaerolineales bacterium
CTCGGCATTTGGACCTGGAAGACATTACGGGCTATGCCACCTTTCCGCAAGGCCTTCTGCCACAGCAATTGCCGTTGCCTTTTGTGTAAGGGGTACATTATTAATGAGCAAATAGAGGTAAAACCTTATGAGTTTCTACAGGCAATCCGACTTACAAACTTTTAGTGCACCCGTGCTACGCTAGTCCTTTACAGGACTGCTGCGCTAGTCCTTTACAGGACTCCCGAAGAGCATCGGGACTATAGTGCTCCGCTGGTCCTTTACAGGACTGCTGCGCTGGTGATACGATGAGGCTGCATCAGACATTCACATCTCCGTTCGAGAGCACACAGAGAAAGGAATTCAAATGAGAGCGTTCAAAGTGTTCATTTTTGGATTGCTTTATGGCTGGGTTTTGAAGATCGCATTTGACAGGATCTATCGGGGCAATGAAATCGAAGACATTCGAAATGAAAATGCAGCCCTCAAGGAACATATTCGCGCCCTCGAAACACAAATACAAGAGACTTCTCTCGTCTCAGAATCTGCGAAGCGACCCGCTTCACAGTCACAGCCAGTAGAAACACCCGCGCGCACAAGCGCAAAAGCAGAACAGGATGATTTGCAGACCATCAAGGGGATTGGTCCAGTCATCGAAAAGAAATTGAATCAAGCCGGGATCTATACCTTTCGTGCTTTGGCAGGACTGAGCGTTGAAGAGCTGGAGGGCATTCTTGGCAATACCAGGCGGCTCGTACAGGAAAAGGATTTGATCGCCCAGGCAGAAAAGCTCGCACGACAAAGCTAAGAGGGCAGGAGAGGCCTGAATCTCTTCTCCGGGTTAATTACAACGATCGTTCCCGTTCTTCTCAAAGATCGGAAAGGACTGCCCGATGCATGTCGTTGCGATGTTTGTCCTTGGATTGCTGATCGGCTGGCTGGCCGAGTGGGTGATTGATTGGTCCTACTGGCGAGGCCGTATTCATAGCGTCGCGACTGAAAACAGAGCGCTCAAAGAACGCATTACTACTTTTGAAAACCAGAGAAATCCAAGAGTAGGATCGGCGAAGGGCATACCGCTGACTGACAAGGATGGGAGTGATAATTTTCAGGCAATCAAAGGGATTGGGCCTGCCTTTTCGAAGCGATTGCATGAAGCCGGCATTCACACATTCGATCAATTGTCCCAACTTACACCAAAGCAAATGGAGGAAATCCTGGGAGCGCTGTTCAAGCGGTTCTTCTCTAAAGAAAATAGTATCCTGGCGCAGGCCAAAGCATTCGCACAACAAAAAGCACAAAAGAATTAAGGGGACAACATGGATGCCTCTACACGCGCTCCGGGTTATGACCTGTTTAAACTGATCGTCGCGCTCTTCCTGCTGATCCTGTCTTCAATTCTGATGTGGATGTCATCCCATCCAGCTCCCACGCCGGCGGACACACCACTTCCGGAGCCGTCCGTGACTTCACTCTCGCCGGGAGTCACTGCTCCGCCAACTGCCACGGCTACTCCCCTATCCCCTCCCACAGCAATGCCTCCAACGGACTCCTCGCCAACTACGACCCCCATGTCCCCTCCCACCGCAACGCCTCCAACGGACTCCTCGCCAACTACGACCCCCATGTCCCCTCCCACAGCAATGCCTCCCACGGGTCCCTCGCCAACGGCTACTCCCCTATCCCCTCCCACAGCAATGCCTCCCACGGGCCCCTCGCCAACCCCTACTCCCCTATCCCCCCCAACAACTGCCTGTGAAGCAGCCACGACACGCTCTCATTTGCGAATCAGCACACATGCGGTGATTCGCCGCCACCTGAACTTCCGCTCTTCTCCGGGCATTCGGGACAACTGGCTGCTGACCAACCTCCCAGGCACACAAGTTGAGATCATTGCAGGCCCGGAATGCGTGCCGTATGCTGCTGGCGTCTACCTATGGTGGCAGGTCAGGCTGCCAGATGGGCGCCTCGGCTGGTCCGCCGAAAGCTCGGTACATGGGACCTTTTATTTTATGGAGCCGGTGAGGTAGGGCGGTTTGCGCGAAGTGTCCCTACGCCAGCGCGCTTCCCGTTGTTGAGGCCGGACTACCAGTCCGACCTACTTCAGCTCTTTCAAAAATCTCATGACGATCTGATTGAAGATCCCTGCGTGAGATTGATGGGGTACATGTCCTGCATGTAGAATTTCGCCCCTGGCTTTCGGCAGCGCGCTGACCAAATGCGAAAATGACGATGGCGCCAGAGTCTTGTCACGATCACCCCAAACCACCAGCGCCGGCGTATTGATTTCAGGCAGACGGGCGGTCATATCTGAGATGACCTTCGGGATGTGATAAACGCCAGGGGCAGTCCGCTTGTAATCCAGCACGGTCTGCACCCGGCTCTTTTCAGGTAAGGCATGCAAGGCGCCGGCGCCATGTCCTATGGCAAAACTGGATACATCCACGAAGAACCGGAACAACCATTCCGGGGTTTGACCGACGACCAGTCCACTCAAATTGGGGTGATCATAGGTATTGCGCAGGAGCGCAGGCAGCTGGGAGCGAGAATAAAATGGATTGACCAGGATCAGGCCGCGGGTCCGGGCAGAGACGCGCCGCGCATATTCGAGCGCAATGTGTCCACCCAGTGAGTGTCCGATCAATATAGCCGGCTCCGTCAATTGCAAAGATTCCATCCAATTGAAAAAGTGCTCGAAGATCCAATCCATCTGGTAGGCGCGGGAATCTAGTTTAGGGCTGTCACCATGACCCAGCAGGTCAGGTGCATACGCAGAATAACCATTCAGGGTGAGTTCGGGGATCAGATCATCCCAATCATGCAGGGAAGCTGCGAGTCCATGAATCAGGATGACCGGCGTGCCTCTGCCTTGATAAACATAATTTGCGGAGGCCGGGATGAGATTATTTTGTAGCGTGTTGTTCATATCGTTTTGCTAACTCTCTGCGTAGTACTTTTCCAATGAAGGTACGCGGGAAATCGTCCATGAAGACGACAAAGCGGGGCACGAGGTGGGGAGGCAGGCGGCGCTTGCAGTACGCAATGATCGCTTTTGCCGGTGGCGGCTCTTTGCCAGCGATCACAAATGCAAATGGACGGCCCGCAATTGCGACCACGGCGACTTCCTTGACCTGCGGGATCTCGTAAATCACTTCCTCAATATCGCGCGGGAAAGCAGGCCGCTTCTTCTGATGCTCTGGATACCACATATCCGCCTTGCGGGCAATAATGCGGAAGTATCCTTCTGCATCCATTTGGGCCACATCGCCAGTGAGCAGCCAGCCATCTTCTGTGAGAACTTCCTTTGTGGCTTGGGGATCCTTCCAATAGCCTGGCATCACCTGGGGTCCGCGAATGGCTAATTCACCGATCTGTCCCTGCTCCACTTCTTTGCTGCGACGAGCCAAATCGACAACGATGGCTTCCGTGGAAGGCAATGGAACACCGATTGTACCAATCTTTCGGTTTTCGTCCAGCGGATTTGCATGAGTGACAGGTGAGGCTTCTGTCAGGCCATAACCTTCCACCAGGCGGCCCTTGGTCAGTTTTTCAAAAGTCTCCTGCACTTCCACAGGTAAGGGCGCCGAGCCGCTCAGGCAGGCCTTGATCGATTTGATCCCATATTTACGCGCTCCCTGGAAGTTATTGATGGCCATATACATGCTTGGCACGCCCGGAAAAATGGTCGGTTGGTATTTCCGGATGGTCTTCAGAACATCCAGGACCTGGAATTGCGGTTTTAGGATCATCACTGCGCCTAATGAAATCGGCACATTCATGGCAGTCGTCAATCCATAACTGTGGAAGATGGGCGCCACACACAGAAATCTTTCCTGTCCTTCCACGGCTTCAGGCAGCCAATGGCGTGTCTGCAAAGCGTTCGCCACCAGATTGCGGTGGGAGAGCATCACGCCCCTGGACTGGGCAGTTGTCCCGCCAGTGAATTGGATCACTGCCAGGTCCTGGGGCACGACCTCGACTGTTGGTGACTTTTTGCTCTTTTCACCGAGAAAATCCTGCCACTGTAGCGAATTGGACAAACTAAAACTGCGATTACGCCAATGTGAGATTAGAAAAATTGGCAGGGATCGATAATCTGCCGCGTCGGTCAGAACGACATGTGGAATGCCGCTTGCCTCTCGGATCTGTTTTGCCAGCCCGGCCCACATCGAAAGCGTGACTAATACACTCGCTTCCGATTCTTTTACCTGGCGCAGGATCTCTTCCGGCTCGATGACCGGTGGAACAAAGACCGCAACCGCACCGGCTTTCATTACTCCATAGAAGCTGATCACAATTTGTGGCACATTTGGCAGCAATAAAACGACCCGGGCGCTCTTCCCTATCCCAAGGGCCACTAATGCATTTGCAAAACGATTCGCTTCATGATTCAATTGCCGATACGAAAGGCGTGCTTCTTCAAAAATGATCGCAGGGCGACCGGGAAAACGCCTCACCGCAGACCGCAACAGATGATGCAGGGGAATATTCGGAACATCCACGGTATAGGGGACGCCGTTCTCGTAATTCTTAAGCCAGGGTCGCCGATTCCTGAGTGGATTGCGTTCGCTCTTCTTTCCAGAAGGGACGTCAGAGCTCTCGCGCCAGGAGAGCTGTTTCTCGCCAGCTGTAAAGCGTTCAATGGCACGCCCGACCGCCTCGCCGCGCTCCAGCATGACCAGATGACCGGATACCCCGATATCTGCCTCTTCTGCCCCGCGAATGGACCCTGTTACCTTTTCAAACCGGGCACGCTCAAATACCTGGTCACGATTTCCGCGAATGACCAGGGTCGGCACTTCCAACAAGTTGAACTTCTCCCACCCATTCCATTGAGACATATTCTGAAAATAAAATTCTTTGAGCACAGGTGGTGGAGCAAATAGCCATTTACGTGTGAATGGCTCAACGAGCTTCAATACCCAGATAGGCAGGCTCAAAACGAGCCTCAGCATGGGTTGAAGTTTGAACTCGCCTGCGGTGGCGATCAGGATCAGGCGTTCAACTCTATCAGGATGCCTGAGCGCGTACTCGGTGGCAATCGCGCCTCCATAGGAATGCCCTACCAGCACAAATCTGCCTTTGACCCTCAATAAGGTCAACGCAGTTTCCAGGTCATTCACCAATTGCGGCATATCGTAGCCGCGGCCTGGCTTATCCGAGAGCCCATGCCCGCGCAGATCCAGTGCAATGACCCGGTTCTCCAGCGAAAACTTCTGGAGTTGATACTGCCACTGTTCCGCTTGTCCACCAAACCCATGAATAAAAATAAACGTCCGCCGGGGGTGATCGGGCGAGATATCAATCGCCGAAAGCCTTACAAGCGAAGCAGCCCTATGGGCCAGCGGATTGGTCGAAACGCGGACTTCATGACGATAAAGGTCGAGATCGATGTCCATGAAGAGAGTTTACAGGAGTTGATAGATGTTGTCAATTTTGGCTCACTTGATTAAATGGTCAGCGGTGAGCAGGATGCCCACCGCTGACCAACTGCCCAATGCTCGGAGCTTGCATTTCCTGGAGGAGCAATTTCCGGGCACCTCTCCTACTTGCCAGACCATTCTCCACGTCGAAAGTCGAGATAAGCCTTTGCTGCACTGACCCCGGTCGTCTGCTCCCCGTGGCGGAATTCGATGTAAGCGGCTTGTGGGTTGGGCGCTTTCCCCAGATGCTGCTCACCATAACGCTGATCCAGGTAAGCCTGGTAGGCACTTGCGCCGGTCGTCCATTCGCCCCTGCGGAAGGCGAGATCGGCGTTCTGCGCCCCGGTCACCGGGATGGCCGTTGAGTTGTGCAGTGAGATGGAGGGAGCGATGGCGAGGGTCAAGAGAGCTGCTACGACGATCGCCAAGACAGCCATCAGATACAGGTTGGAATTGCGGGTGTTGGATAAAACGGTAAACATGTTAGTCTCCTTGATTGGCGGGAGTTGGTTGGAGTGCCAATCGATGACTACAGTTTACGTATGCCCCGTCCCCCAGCGTGTACGCGCGCGTGGATTTGCGCGTGTTTTTTGGTATGTTTTTGTAAATTGCTTTTCTGGCAAAAATTTCCCTGTGCAACCCACCTGTTTCTACATGTCAGCTTCTTTGAGCGCAAATTCGATCGCTTGCTCCAGAATCATCGCGTGCCCATCCCCCCAGGCTTTCGCAAACGCTGCACCATCGAGCTGGTTGTGCACTTCAGCAAAATAGTGTTCATATTCCATACGGTCTGTTGCAACCAACGGAGTATTCGCCGCCTCCACTAAGGCATCGACGGCTCCAAACAGCTTGGCAGCAGAGACAAGTTGGCTTCTTGCCACAAGATAGGCAGCAATACTTGTGATCCCCGCAATTTTGCCTACATGATGTCCTACTTCACGGTTGAGCCATAGACTTTCTTTAAAGTATGCCAGCGACCGGTCATAATTGCCTTCGCGCAACTCCAGGTAGCCGAAGAGGCGAACTGCATAGGCAAGCCAATTCTTGCTCTCAAGCTCTCGGAGCAGCGAAATGCTGTTCTCAAAAACGCCTCGTGCGCGCAAAAGGTTAGCTTGTTGTGTAAGTGTATCTCCTTGTAGTGTGAGCGCAAAAGCGCTTACCAGTTTTCCCCATTCCCCAAGCTCCGGCGAGAGTGAAATTGCTTGTTCAAGAAATAAATTGGCTCTTGCATAGTCACCCTGAAAATCCGCAATCGCGCCAAGATATGCATGACTCCAAGCCACGGTCAGCGTATTTTTTAGCTTCCTACCAATCGATAGGGCCTCTTCCAGAAAAGCTCGTCCCTCATCCAAATAACGGGCCGTCCAATCTAAGAATCCCGCGGTGTTTAATGCTTTCGCCCGTGCAAGTGTTTTCTGTGCAGCAATAGGTTGAGCAAGAGCTTGTTTCAGGAGTGCAAGCTCGTGAGGAGCGCGCGTGACTAGGAACCAAGACAGTGCTCCCACTAAGCTAAGCCCAAATTGTACGCGCTTGGCTGATTGGTGGACTGGCTCATTGTTACGATGAATCATTGACCATTGGAGTGCTGCTTCAATATTCTCTATATCAAGATAGAGGCGATCATTCCAAGTCGCATGTCCGTCGAATAACAAAGGTTCGATCCTTTCTGCAAAGTTTGCAAAGAACTCTAAGTGCAGATCACGCATGAAATCTTCTTCGGCTGCCTCTAATAACTTTTCGCGCGCGTATTCCCGAATCGTCTCCAATAGGAAATAGCGCGTCTCATTCAGCGTGGATGTGGGTTCAGCAATAACAAGCGATTTATCAACCAGTCTGCCTAATAGATCAAAAACCTGATCTCTTCTTAATTCTCCGAAGCTACAAACTGCTTCTGCAGCATCCAATGTAAAGCCGCCAATGAAGGCTGCTAGTCGACGGAATAGAATTCGCTCAGGATCGTTCAGTAGTCCATAACTCCAATCAATCGCCGCTCGTAGCGTTTGATGTCGAGGCAAGGCTGCGCGGTTCCCTGAGGTCAGCAAGGAAAATCGATCATCGAGTCGCTTTGCGATTTCCTCTACCATCATCATCTTGGTACGTGCCGCAGCTAATTCGATGGCAAGGGGCATCCCACTCAGCCGCTGACATATTTGCACGACTAGCTTTGCATTTTGATCCGTCAATTCAAACCTGGGTTGCGCTAACATTGCCCGATCTTTGAAAAGATGAATACTTTCGAATTGATTTAGGGATTTGACAGAGAGAGACTCTTTCGCTTTTGGCAAGGCTAATGAAGGCACTGCCCATGCTGTCTCACCTAAAATATCTAATGCTTCGCGACTGGTGGCAAGGATTCTTAAGTTTTTGCATGTGCCCAATAAATAATCTGCAAGTTGAGCACAAGCCGAAATCAAATGCTCACAGTTATCCAGTACCAGTAAAATTTGTCTCGATTGCAGATTTCGAGCCAGTGTTTCAATCAGAGGTTGATTTGGAACCTCACCGATGTTCACTACTTTTGCAACAGATTGTGGCACAAGCGATGCATCCTTCAAGGCCACTAAATTAATCCACCACACTCCGTCTTTAAATTTACTGACTAACTTATTCGAGGTCTGTATCGCCAGCCGGGTTTTGCCTACGCCGCCTGGGCCGGTCAACGTCACCAGGCGGGAGGAAGATACTAGCTTCGCAATCTCTTGCAATTCCTTCTGTCGTCCGATAAAACTAGTCAATGGAACAGGAATATTCGAAGAAGGTACTTTTGCGATCGGTTTCGCCTCTACCGATACGGCCTTTGGAACCTCTTTACCCGATTTGAGATTCTTATATAGCTCTTTTGTTTGCTCCGAGGGTTCCATCCCAAATTCTTTTAGTGACTTGGCACAACGTTCATATGTCGCGGCGACTTTGGACATGTCGCCTTTTGCCGCGTGGGCAGTCATCAATGCACGATAAGCAGGTTCAGGTTTTTGACCCAGCTTGATCCAGCGTTCGCCCCAGTCCAGAATATCCAGCCAGCGTTGTTCAGCTTGCAGCAAAGACAGCAAGCGCGCCATGTGATGCTCGAAAATAGAATACAAATGCTCGCGTTCCAATACCACCCATTCATCGTAGAACCCGGGCAGCAATTCTCCCTGGTATTCTGAGAGAACCGCGCTCAATTCATCGGCCGATGTATGTTCGTTCAACTTCTCCAATTCAGCGGCATCGAGCCAATAGTCGGGTGATTCCTTGAAACTGATCGCTACATCGACGGCATGTAAGAAACGAGTGGAAGAAGCTGCCTCGAGCGCCTTGCGCATCCGCCAGAGGGCATGGCGGAGGTTGTCTCTGGCAGTCTCCTCCAATGAGTCGGGCCACAGCATTCCCGCCAGTTTTTCGCGGCGATGGGCGGTCCCCGCGTGTAGTATTAGATAGGCGAAGAGTGATTGTGCAGGACGCGAGGAAATACTGATGGGCTTTCCAGCGCGGCGTACATCGAACCTGCCAAGCAATCGCACTTCCAGTTTCCTACTCAATCTTGACCCTCTTTCAGGGCATAGTCCACGGCTTGTTCCATCGTAAACACTTGTCCCTCCGCGAACAGGGATTCAAATGTCTTTTCTCCCAGTTGTTTTCGCACATTGGTCAGATCCTGATCCAATTCTTCCTGTTCCGCCTGAATCAGTGGCGCGCCGATTGCCTGCCGCAGCGCCTCGGCGGATCCCAATAAATGCGCTGTTCGAGCGGCATTTCCAGATTGTAATGCCGTCTTTGCAAACCCCTCGAGACAATAAGCAATGCAGCGTTTCTCGCCGATCTCCACGGCAACAGCCAGGCTCTCTCGATAGTTACGATTTGCAGCGGCCAGATCATGCTCCAAATAGAGCAGATGAGCCAGGCCATTGAGCGCATAGGCCACCAGATTCTTTTCGCCAAGCTCATAGGCTGTAGCAATGCTCTCTTCATAATAGCGGCGCGCGGCTGAATGGTCGGCTTGCCTTTCCAAAGCAAGGCCCAGGTTATTGAGTGCAATGAAAAGGCCAAATTTATCTCCCAGCTCCCGGAAGATCGCGACACTTTCCTCCTGATAGCGCTGTGCGATTTCATAGTCCCCCATATAATTCGCCACATTTCCCAGGCTGCTTGTCAGTGCGGCTAATTCTCTCTTATCGCCGGTTTCTTTCAAGAGAGCGAAACCTGCTTCGTAGGCGACCCTTGCAGCGGCATAGTCGCCCTGCAATGAGGCCACCATCCCCGAGGTATGAAGCGACCTGGCCATGCCTCGCTTGTCTCCTAGCTCGCGAGACAGTTCCAGGCTCTCATCCAATGGCTCCTTCGCCCGGACATAATCGCCTTGCCGAGCAGTAAATTTTGCCTGCCATCGCAATCCGTCCGCACGCACTGCTTTGGGTGCATCCTGAGCCTGTTGCAACGCCCGCTCGAGCGCGGTTCGCCCCTCACTAATATAGCCTCGAACCTCCCAATATTGACCTAAGGCGGCTGCCAGTCGCAATGCATGTACAGGATCATTTTTTATAGACCACTCCAGCGCCGATCTCAAGTTCCCATATTCAGAGTCTAATTCTGTAAACCATTTTTTCTGTTCAACCGTCAATAACTGCGCGGTGGCTTGATCAGCGAATGCCAGGAAGAACACCAGGCAGTGCCTTCGGACCTCATCGTTCTCACCCGATCGTTGCAATTTCTCTTGAGCGTATTGTCGAATCGTTTCCAACATGCGATAGCGCGTTGTGCCGCCCTGTTCCTCAACCATCACGATGGATTTATCCACGAGCTGGGACAATAATCCCAGGATCTGCTCTCGCTCCAAAAGCTCATCTGCACATACTGAGATCGCCGCCTCCAGAGTGCAGCCTCCGATAAAGACTGACAATCGTCTCCATAACACGCGCTCTGACTCTGAGAGCAAGTCATCGCTCCACTCGATCAAAGCCCGCAGGGTTTGGTGGCGGGGGAGAGCAGTGCGACTGCCCTTCGTCAACAATGTGAAACGATCACCCAGCCGCGCAGCAATCTCCTCGAGGCTGAAAATCTTGATTCGGGCTGCGGCAAGTTCAATCGCAAGAGGAATGCCATCCAGGCGATGACAAATCTGGGTCACCGCCAATACGTTCTCTTGCGTGAGTGCCAGCTCCGGATCGATCGCAGCCGCGCGCTG
>DATGYJ010000565.1:0-20645 GCA_035298105.1 Anaerolineales bacterium
GGGACAAATATGCCGCCAAAACACGCCTTGCCATTCGTTCAATCGAGTTTTGCCGATGTACATTTGATGAGCGCGATGTTAGCCAAGGCTTGGGCAGCGGCGGTGATCATATGTGGATAATACCACTCGAGAGGCTGTCTAAAAAGTAAGAAAGGTATTGTATTTGAGATAACTTCCGAGGTGGTGCTGTTCTAGATAGTCATAATGAGGGCTGAGACAGGGCGTATCACTCTCCTGCCGGTGGAGGCTGGCACTCACAATGAACTGCATGCACGTGCGGCTCGCCGTTCCCATTCCCCGTATTCCCGGGCTGCCCGTTCATTTTGGACAGCCCCCTGATAATAAAGGCATGAACTTCAAAACTGAGTCGACTTCCCTCTTGTCCTCGGCCAGGAGCAATAGAAGAAAAAATTGGAATTCAATATCTTCACACCCTTTCTGGGTGAACTGCTCAACCTGGCGGCCGGCCATTACGTCGTTTATTGCTTTTGACGATATATTTTGTTGATGGTATCGAGCAAATTCTTTAGACTGACCGGTTTGCTCATGTATTCAGTTGCCCCCGCCTCGAGGCAACGCTGGCGGTCGCCGGACATCGCCAGGGCGGTAAGAGCAATGATCGGTGTGGATGCGAAGTCGGAGGTGCAGCGCAGTCGGCGGATGGCCTCCAGCCCATCCATACCGGGCATTTGGATGTCCATCAAGATGAGGTCTGGTTTATTCTCCTGTGCCTTCTCGAGGGCTTCCAAACCATCGTGTGCAACCACAATTTGATAGTCATGACTTTCCAGGTAATCACCGATGGTTAGAACATTAGCCATGTTATCCTCGGCTAGAAGAATAACAGCCGGGTGTATGGATCCTTCTGGTTGAACGCGCTCTTTTTCCATCTGCCTGCTGATCAATACATCCTCGCGCGGTTGGCTGGCTTTCTGTCGCTCCAGGATACCCCTGCCCCAGGGAATATTGATCGTAAAGCGGCTGCCCTTGCCAACCTCACTTTCCACATGAAGACTGCCGCCATGCAGATCTGTCAATTTTTGAACCAGGGTCAGTCCCAAGCCGGTGCCCTCAAACTGACGGTTGAGACTGCTGTCCACCTGAACAAACGGCTGGAATAAGCCCTTTAGGTCTTCTGGCGCAATCCCGATACCGCTATCAATAACAGAGAACTGTATAAGATCCTCATCCGCATCGGCAAGCACCCGTAAAGTAACCTGCCCGCCTTCGGGAGTAAATTTGACGGCATTCGCCAGCAGATTGACCAGGATCTGCTTCAGGCGCCGCGCGTCGGCATAGATTTTGGAAACCGTCTTATCTGCTTCATAAGTAAGGTTGATGGATTTCTTGATTGCCTGACTTCTTACAAATGTCAGGCTGGCCTGACTAACCTCAGCAACCTGGACAATCTCAGGATAAAAATCAAGCTTGCCTGCTTCGATCTTCGACAAATCAAGGATATCATTGATCAGATCAAGCAGGTGGCGTCCGCTCGATTCGATCACTTGAATTGACCTCTGCTGGTAGTCGCTCAGCGGGTCGCGAATTTGCTCCAGCAGGGATTCGGACATCCCCAGGATACTGTTAAGTGGGGTCCGCAATTCATGACTCATGTTTGCCAGAAACTCATCCTTGGCACTGTTGGCGTGTTCGAGTTCACGGTTCAATTGGTTTAGTTTTGCGGTGCGCTCTGCGACCCGTTGTTCAAGCCTGACATTCGCGCGTTGGAGACCATCGAACAGGGTGGCATTATCAATCGCAATCGCAGCCTGACCGGCTAACGTGTGAAGGAAGTCCAGCCATTCCTGGTCTGGCTCTAGCGGAGCACGATGAAAGATTTCCAGCACACCCTTGATATCGCCTTTCGCAATCAGCGGTACCCCATAATAGCTAACAAAACCCTCCCGGGGCAAGGCCTTTTGGAGACGTGGATTACCAGGCTCACTTGCCAGATTTGGAATATGAATGGTACGGCGCTCCAAAATTGCGCGACCCGCGTTCCCTTCACCCACATGAAGCCCCATGGAGCGAGAAAAAGCCTCCGTTCGAAAGCCTCGCCCGGCCGCGTACGTCAATGAATTCGAAATAGCGTCGAATATCAACACAGAGGCGGCATTGACGGCCAATTGTTTCTGGGCATGAATGAGCACAGTCCTCAGGCTGATTTCCAGCCCGATGCTGGCTGTGATCGCCTGGTCAATTTCTCTGAGGGCCATAATCTGCTGTAGGCGGCGCTCTGTTTGACCGTGAAGCAGCATGCGGCGGATCGCAACCGCGGCTTGATCAGCAAGACTTTGAGCCAGGCGCATCTTCTCCGGGCTAAATGGCTCGCGTACTGCACTGCGCGCTTCGCCAAGCATCAGCAAACCAAGAAACTGGCCCGAGCTGGACTGGGAACTACCCATGCGTAATGGGACGAGAAGGAGCGATTGAAGTGAATCAAGGAACAGAACCTCCGCCAGATCCTGGTGGGTCGGTAGATCGGCGCTCGTTAGCAGCACCGGCGTGTCTCCCTCCAGGGCTGACAGAATATTGGGCATTGAGGAGAGCAGTAGTCGTCTGCCAATCTGTTGATCACGATCAAGAACACGAATTGGATATGCAGATTGCATGACGAAGCAGGACCCTTCCTGGAGCGCAATCCGGGCAGATGTACAGTGAAGGCTCTCGACTGCCTGTTGATTCACAATTTCAAGGATTTGCGCGAGATCATTTGCATTTGCGAGCGCCCGTGAGAGTTCATAAAGTTTAGAGAGCTCGTCCGTCCGCACTCGTGACTCTTCCTCCGCATGCATTTGCTCGGTAATATCGCGCGCCATACCCCGCACGATTGGCTGTGCTACGCCTACTGTCCTTAAAGTGTTTCGGTATTGCCAGATCCGTGTTCCGCCTTTCGCTGTTTGAACGCGCATCGTCCCCTCGGCGATCCCGTGCTTTCGAAGCTTTGATAAATAGCGCTCAAAAAATTTTTGCGTATCCGGAGCAAGGATGTCGCGAAGATTCATTTGTAAGAGGCCGCTGGTTGGATACCCAAGCACCTGTTCTGCATAGGGATTAACTGAAAGAATGCGTCCATCCAAATCGTGTGTGCAGATCAGGTCCTGGCTGTTGTTTACAAGGTCGCGGTAGCGATCTTCGCTTCTGAGCAGTGATTCTTCTGCCTGCTTGCGCTCGGTAATATCACGATAATTCGCAACGATCGCATTGATGGAAGGCTCGTTCAACAGGTTTGTGACTACCGCCTCGATCCACCGCCAGGAGCCATCCTTGTGAAGAACACGGAATGTATGATTGATGCGAGATCCAGAGCTTTGGATAAGCTGCCGAAAGAGGGCCTGGGTGGCAGGCAAATCATCTGTATGAAGGAGATCGAAAATGTTATGGCCAAGCCATGCCTCCTTGGTATAGCCCAACATGCCGGGAGCCGCCGGGCTGTCATATACGGCTACTCCCTGGGTATCAAGCAGCGTGATGGCGTCGGCGCTGTTTTCGATCAGCACTCTGAAGCGCTTTTCACTCTGCAAGACTTTTTCTTCGGCTTGGATTTGTTCTGTTCGAACGGCACCTACCACGAGACCAACAACCGAGATCACCAGGATGAGCAATTGAAGTTCGCTGATCTCTGCCGGGTTAACCCCCAATACTGCCGCAAGAAAAGTAATTCCAAAGTTGAGGAATGGGATTCCCAGCACAACTCCTTTAATCCCGTAATCCAGGGCAACCCACAACAGAGGAATGACAATCAGATAATAAGGGTGAAACGGTCGCAGGTCTGGCAAACCGAAACTGAGGTACAGAATAATCAGGAGAGTGATGACAAGACCCGGCATGTTCCGGGGCTGGCGAGGCAATGAGATTGACTTCCATGAAAAATGTAAACTGCCCTCTACAAATCTTTTGAGGCCGGGCACAATGTAGATGAGTAGCACGGGCGTGACCACCAGAATGCCGATCATTTCGCCCACCCACCACTGGAAGATCGCGGTCACTTGCCCGGAAGGCGATAATGCTCCATAAGTGGGCCCACCGGAAACCGATACAACTGCCAGGGGAACGGAAATGAACACAGCAAAAAGGATCAGCCAGAGCACAGCGCGCAAACTTCTCAGTTGCAAATCGATTTGAATTCGTCGCCGCAAGATTGTGCTGGCGGTGCCAAAGGTGATGGAAATGAGGATCGCCCAGCCGAAAAGTTGCAAAGGGGCAACACTTAGCTGATAGACGTAAAAACTGCTGATGAGTGATGCAATCCCCAGGCTGGGTGTAAACCATGTCCCCAGCCCCAGAAGCAAAGCAAAGCTGACACCATCTGGCGGGTACCAGGCGACCACGCCTGGGAGGATTTGGAAGCTGCGAGTCGACCAATCCAGAATAATAAAGCTCACCAGATAAGAAACTAGAACCAGCGTGATCCGAATCACCTTACGGTTCCGGAACGAATCATTCAAAAAATCAAGTCTCTCGAGGATATTCATGATGGGCTACGTCCAATTCAAATTCTACTAGCGTTCCGTCGAGGTACTACTTACAGGGTATCTACACTCACAAGAGAGGTTTGAAGGCTGGCTGGCGCTTGTTGAATTTCCCTAAAAGGGGATTTTCCATGGCGTGCCGTTTATACCCTTGATTTGAGGCTCAACAGCAAGCCAACCTGCTATTCCAGGGCGTGTAGGGTTTCAAGTGTCATGGCCTGATCCTTGCAGTTTCGATCGCTCCAGTTCAGTGATACAATTGACTTACGATCTATTTTCGATAAGGAGATGTAAAGCGATGGAAGCTGTAACTATTTCATCTAAATATCAAGTAGTCATCCCCCGGGAAGTCCGAAAACAGTTTAATCTAAAGCCAGGGCAAAAACTCATGTTTATTCCCTACAATGGAACTTTACGCGTGGTCGTTGTTCCCTCGATCAAGAAAGCACGTGGAATACTCAAAGGCATGAACACAGAAAATATCCGTGAAGAGACTGATGAGGAGCGTTAATGAATATCGTTGATTCATCCGGCTGGATCGAATATGTGACAGACGAGGTGAATGCCAGCTTCTTTGAGCCCCCTATTGTCGACTCCGAGAAACTGCTGATTCCCACGATCTGTTTGTATGAAGTCTTCAAGCGGGTTCTTCGAGAGTTTGGTGAAGACCGTGCTCTAGACGCAATGGGTGTCATGTCTCTTGGCACGATCATCGATCTCGATAGACAGATCGCCATTCACGCCGCGCAAATCTCCCATGAATTGAAACTGGCTATGGCAGACAGTATGATCCTTGCTACTGCCCGTGCCCATAATGCAACACTGTGGACACAGGATGAACATTTCAGGGATATTGAAGGCGTCAGATATAAAGAGAAGAAGTCCCGTAAATAAAATTCCCATTTGTATACAAAGAAACAATCTTGGAAATTAAGTCGCCTTTCCTCGTGTAGTTGGGATAGAAATTATGGATTTATTGGACGGGATGGACGCCATTTATATAGAAAAATACTATTTTTCACATCGCCAGGTTCGTGGCACCCAAAGGGTGTGCTATTCAAGTCCTCGGCCAGGAGCTATCGACATCACTTAGGGGCCTTTTTGTTTCTAATTGCTGGTCACGCCAGCAGGGGGGTGATTTGCAGCGGTTTTCTAAACCAGTCATGGCTTGCTGAAAATCTACTAAGAGGCTCATCCTCGGACACGGATAACAGGGGCGCTGTGCACATGGAATCTTTCCGCAAAATACGGAAGAAAATTCGCTCTTTCCATGAAACCCGCGTCCAAATAGAGAACAGATGCGACTGTAAGTAAGCCTTTTAAACCAGTACAAATATCTAGGCAAGATTAATGTGTTCTAATGGGAGGATAAAACATTTTCATTTACAATCTGATTACAACGTCATCCAATTTTGCGGGATGAGAAAGCAAAACATTACTTAGTGTTAGGAGGCTCACAATGGATATGATCAAAGTTTCTGCTAACTCACGCACCTCAGCTGTCGCCGGAGCGATTGCTGGTGTCATCCGTGAACATCACCATGCAGAAGTGCAGGCGATCGGCGCAGGAGCGATCAATCAGGCTGTCAAAGCCCTTGTACTGGCAACCGGCTACCTCAAGAATGATGGCATTTTTATCAGCTGCGTGCCCGAATTTGCTGATGTCACCATCGAGGACAAGGTCCGGACGGCGATCAAGCTTGTGATTGAGCCAAGCGCCGATTCAAATTTCTCGTCCGTCAGTGCATTCCCTCGTTCTGTTCGGGCAGATAGTACCGCTGTCTGAGGAGATATCATCGGAAGAATATAAGAAAAACTAAAGACCTCCGCAGGAGGTCTTTTTATTTTCAACCCCAAACAAGTGAAAATGCCCACATAACGATTTTCTTCCTTTCTCGTTTATGAGGTTGACTAGTCTATTGATAGATTAGGAAAGGAGCAACTATGGCTAGATATAGCAAGAAATCGGGCGAGGAAGTCAAGAAAGCGATCCATAAGCAAAAGAGGGGAACATTGAAAAGCGGTAAATCTGGCAATAAGGTGAAGAGCCGCAAACAGGCGATTGCCATTGGGCTTTCCAAGGCGCGTAAAAAGGGAGCCAAAGTCCCCAAGAAGAAATAACCGCTGAATCTTGACCGATCATAGAAGTCAAAGACTGAAGACCCCGTAGAGTGGGGTCTTCTTGTTTAAAGTTCTTATGATGATGTGAGCGTGACATCAGCAGGGAGGACTGCCGTAAGGATACTACAGGATGAGTACAGGATCAGTACAGGATTAGTACAGGATTACTTTGGGGATTAGGGTGCAATTAGGCCGCTGGTGGGATTGTGCTGCTGTGCTCTGGCATTTTGGAGAGGCGCCCGACGTACTCTGCCTTCGATCGTTTGGATAGCGACATCCGATTCCCAGCCTGTCTTAAGCGATCTGTGGCATATTGTTTATGACGCTGAAGGGGAACATTTTGTTCTCTGCAAAAGTCTTCAAGAAAAGGAGGCTGATATGAAAAAACCAAGTACCTTCACAGTCCTGCTTGCGGTCTGCCTGTCTGCCTGTGCGCCGATCATTCCACAGGGCGGCAGCGGTGTGTCCACGCCGGTGATCATTACTGCCCAGGTGAGCACCGTGGTTGCCAGCACGGTGGGACCTCCCGTTACACAAGGACCTTTCCCAACGCCCGAACCGCCGACGGCGATCCCGCCACTCCCATCTGCTGCTCTCTCTCCCACTGAATTGAAATATAAAGTTCTGGAGCAATTTCCGGATTTCTTCTTCTGCGATCCCGATTTCTACCCGATCGCGCGGGACGATGAAATGTCTCTGGCGCAACAGCGCTTCCCGGAACTACAAGCGGATCAGGAAGAATTCCAGGCAATCTTGAACCATAACGGGCTCTCCGGAGTGACTACTTTCACCGCTGATCAGAAGCTGTTGATTTACCGCGATTACAAGAAGCTAAACGCGATCTACTTCCAGTTGGCCAGAGACAAATACCAATTCCAAATCCAAACGGGGTCAGAAGGGGGCCAAGGCTCTTCTGTCACCGGTACGATTGATGGAGAGGGCTCCATCAAGGTCCAAAGCAAAACGGCCAGCTTTCCGACCTGTCCCATTTGCCTGGCTGCCGGCACTCTGATTGACACGCCGCATGGTGCTGTCGCTGTGGAGAATTTACGGGCGGGCGATCCCGTCTGGACGGTGAATGCAGCGGGCGAACGTGTCGTTGGAAAGATTTTGGAGCTGGGGAGTGTGAAGGTCCCTGCGACGCATCAGGTAGTCCATGTCCTATTGAATGATGGACGCGAACTCTGGGCATCTCCCGGCCACCCCACCGCCGATGGTCGAGCTCTTGGGAACCTCAAGGCAGGCGAACGTCTGGGTGGCTCTCGGATCGCTCTCGTCGAGCGCCTGCCTTATCAAGGGACTGCCACATATGATCTCCTGCCATCCGGAGGCACAGGTTTTTACTGGGCGAATGGTATCTTGATGGGCAGCACCCTGGCTGAACACCGCTAACGATTGCACGTAATGTTCATGGGGTCTTAGTCATGGACACTTGCACCGCATTGCACCGGATGTAGTGCAAGTGTTCCACTGATTCTCACAGAGAAATTCTCAAACGTCGAAATTTACCAACAACATTTTGGTGCACCTAAAGATCAGTTTTGATTGTATTTGCTCCATCGCTTTGCTATAATGATTCTGATCCCAAACAAAAAAAGGAGGATGTATATGCAGTCATTCGTTTTCGGTGATGCCGTTCGCTTCAGGCTGGCAACCCAGCAGGAAGATACAGGCGCCAAAGTTCAAGTATTCTTCGGCGTACTCCTGGGCGTCCTGCTGCGCTGGATCGTGGTGGACGTGATCAAGAACCAGCTTCCTTCGAACCTTTCGATCATCATTGCCCGTATCGTCGTTGCTCTGGTAGCAACCGTCTTTGTTTTTTCGGGGTACTGGAACAAGGTAAAAGATCAGCCCGCCGGGATGCGCTTCTTGAATGCGCTGGTTTACGGTGTTTCGATCGATGCCCTGGTCGGCCCGTGGATGTACTAGGAGGAAAACCCAATGAACTCTTTCAGCTTCAATGATGCGTTTCGTTTCAGATTACTGACCCAACAGGAAGATACCAGCGCCAAAATACAGGTGTTCATCGGTGTTTTTCTGGGTACGCTCCTCCACTGGATTTACGGCATTGCAGTGAACGTGATCAGGAATCAGGCCCCCTGGTGCTTTGGAACCTGGACGATGGTTCTTATCCGACTTGGAGTTGCTCTGGTTGTGACCTTCTTCGTGTTCTCGGGATACTGGCAAAAAGTGAAAGACCAACCCCCCAGTATGCGATTCTGGAATGCGCTCGCTTATGGAATTACCACCGACGTGCTCGTGAATGTCTGGCTGCCGGCCCCTATTTGTTAGGCAGATCATTCATGGGTGGAGATAGCATTCCTTAAAATAAAGAGAGAAGGCCGGAGCCTTCTCTCTTCTCTCTTTATTTCTCAGTTATTCTTTGTCTTTCTTCTCGGTCGTACTCTTGTTTTCTTCCTTCTTTTCAGTCTTTTCCGGTTTGCTTTCACGAGGGGCGCTGCCAGATGGTGATCTGTGGTCAGTCGCATAAAACCCCGAACCTTTGAAGATGATCTTGGTAGGGGTAATGACTTTCCTCAATGATTTTTTGCGACACTCCGGGCAAGTCTTCAAAGGCTCATCCTGAAAAGATTGATAGCGCTCAAATTGCACACCACAAGAGTCGCAGCGATAAGTATAAACGGGCATTCTTACGTTCTCCTTGCTATTTAACCAACAGAGTATTATAGCGCGCAAAGAAGGTGAATGCAAGGGAAAACTCGTATGAACTCTGTTAACGGATGCCGCTGTCGTAGTTGACAGTGAGCCGTGTATATTGGCCCATCACCACCGTGAAGGATTGGTCGTTGGCGAAAGGCATGGCACTCGGGGATTCGGGATGCAGGATGTATTGCCCCGGCACCAATGGGACCCTGAAGTGACCCTGCGCATCCGTTTGGATCTGGGCGATCTTTACCCCGCTGGCGCTGTTGACCGTTAAAGCGGCCTGGTACGGCTGGTCCGGGCATTCCTGTCCCTGCTGAGCAACAGGACAGGCCGGTCCAATCAGGACTTGCCCTTCGATACCACTACCCCTCGGCGTGGGGTTGTAGAGTGAGCAAGTCGCAAGCACCAGGATCAATACACCAATAACAAACTTTATATTCATGGCGGCTCTCCTTCTCTCCTTTTATTTATCATTCAACTCTGCGAGAGCCGTTTTTGTTCCCACTTTCTATAGGAGCTTACTCCTATTTATTTAAAGTTACTGATGACAATATCGCTACGGCACAATCGTCAGGGCAGGCAGGTTATTAAGGTCTCCCTGCCAGGGGAGAAACTGAGAAAATGACTTCAGATCAGCAGTCCCTATGACAGCCTGACGATACAGATAAAACAAATTCTTGTCGCTTTGCAGTGTCTCATTCCCAAGCCCCATCGCAGCGATATATCCTGCGTAATGGACATAGTGGAGCGAATCACCGTCATACGCCCCGAAGGGATAGGCAAAGCTCAAAATAGGCACACCGAGCCGGGATTGAAGCATTCGGCGTGATGCGACGATTTCGTCCATTTGCCGGTCCGGACGCTTGGTCAGGTCCCCATGGCTGAGACTATGACTGCCAATCTCCCAGCCTGCCGCGTACAGTGCCCGGATCTCATCGGCGTCCATGTAATTTCGGAGGCCAATATAGTTGTAGACGATATAAGACACCCCTGTGAAGCCATATCTCTGCATGATCGGCAGGGCGGTGCTATAGGTCGTTTCACTGCCATCATCAAAGGTCAGGATGATCGGTTTGGGAGGCAACTCCACCCCTTGTTGGATCGCTCTGGCGAGCAATTCCACAGAGATGGTTTTATATCCCCACTGATAGAGCAGGTTCATTTGCCGGTCAAAGGCCTCCGGCGGGACATAATAAGTATTGTCATTTTGCGAGGACATACCGATGTGATGATAAAGAAGAATAGGGACAGTGACTTGGCCGGGTCCCTGCATGACCCATTGCGGTTCAAGAGTCAGGGTTGGAGTAAAGGTGAGCGTGGGAAGTGGCGTTTCAGAGGCCAGGACGGTTGGTGTATCGGTGGGAGAGGGTGTCCAGGTAACGGTAGCAGATTGGGTCGGCGAAGGAAGCGGATCAGTTGTCCACGTGGATTCTATTGAGGGAACGGGCAGCGGTGCGGCGATCAGTCTTAGTCCTCCACAACCAAGCAGTAAGAGAGCTGATCCTGATAGCCAAATGAAATATCTTCCCCTCATTGCGACGCTTCGACTACGCTCCGCTCAGCGCGAGATGTAAAGTACTTATAGTGGATGATTTAAGTCCCAGAGAATGCGCAATCCCTCCAGCGTGAGCCAGGGGGCGATGATTTGAATTACATCCGTTTCCTGAGCAATAATGGCGGAGAGACCACCTGTCGCAATAACTTTCATTTCCGGCCCCAGTTCTTTGCGGAAACGCTCAACCATGCCCTCTACCATACTTACATAGCCATATAATAAACCGGCTTGCATGGCATGAGTTGTGTTCCTGCCAATTACGGAAGGCGGGCGCTGCAGGTCTATGCGTGGAAGTTTTGCAGCATGCACAAAGAGGGCTTCCGTTGCCAGGTTGATACCGGCTGTGATTGCGCCGCCAAGATATTCTCCCTCTTTCGTCAGTGCGTTGAAGGTTGTGGCCGTGCCAAAATCAATTACGCAAGCGGGGCCGCCATATAAATACATCACTGCCACGGCATCGGCAATCCGATCTGCACCCACCGCTTTGGGGTCTTCATAGCGAACTTTGATGCCGGTCCGGATGCCAACATCCACGATGAAGGGATCTTTTTCAAGATACTCCTTGCAAGCTTGTACGACACGCCCTGTGAGTTGGGGCACAACCGATGCGAGACAGATACCAGTTAACTCCTTCCTGGTATGGTCCGCATTCTGCAAAAGTCCCTGGAATTGCAGTCCGTATTCATCAGGCATACGGGCATGGTCGGTGGCAAGCCTCCAATGTGCGAAGAGGGTGTTGCCTTTATATAATCCCAGAGTGATGTTGGTATTGCCGATGTCAATTGTAAGGAGCATATGATTCCTTAAGAAAAAAGAGGAACGGCTTTTTTGGATTTTACCACTCGTTCCTCTTTTATCGTGATCGGACTTTCGTTATTGGATGGCTTCTACGATCTCGGCGACCATATCGAACTTGTGGAACTGCGGCATGAGGTATACACCGCCTGCCCAGGCTTTGAGCTGGTCGATCAACTCGACCGCCAGCTCTATTCCAACCCTGACCCCACGCTCCGTGTCACCCGCAGCCTCGACACGTTTCCGGGTTTCATCGGGAATAAATATGCCGGGCACCTCATTATGAAGGAAGCTCGCGTGCCTTGCACTGACGAGTGGCAGGATGCCGGCGAGGACCGGCTGATTGAGTTTGCCATATTTTGCTTCATATCTCTCGAGTAGAGACGGTCCATCTTCCGCGCGGTAGATGGGTTGGGTGATAAAAAAGTCCGTGCCCGCCATTGCTTTGCGATGCAGGTTCTTGAGCTCCCTTTCCACATCAGGTGGGCATAAGTTCAAGGCTGCACCGACAAAGAAACCGGTGGGCTGCCCAATGCTGGTCCCTGAATGATCTACACCGGCATTGAAGCCCTGTTTGATGAGTTTGATGAGACCCGATGGTACAAGGTCGTAGTTGTCCATAGCCTCGGGGTAATCTCCAATGGAAGTCGGGTCACCCATCACGACGAACACGTTGCGGATGCCCAGTGCATGGGCGGCGAGCAGATCACCCTGGACCCGCAGCAGGTTACGGCCCCGGGTAGGGAAGTGGAGTGTGGTTTCCACTCCTACCTTGCGCTGCACCACGTCACATACCGCCCAGGCAGACATTCTCATGCGCGCCATGGGCGAGTCGGCCACGTTGATGACATCCGCACCCGCCTCGGCTAAGAGAGAAGCACCTGCCAGTAGTTTGTGGGTCGAGAGTCCACGCGGCGGATCCATCTCGACCGAGATCGCAAACCCAGTCGAGCTCAGTTTTTGTGCAAAGCGAGTCGGCTGCTCCTGACCGGTTTCAGGGATCTCTTCCTGAGGCAAAACGGTGATATGAGGCTGTTCTGTTTGCGATACGGTATCGAGTGCTTTGCGCATTGCGGCAATATGCTGCGGTGTTGTACCGCAGCAACCGCCGACAATGCAAGCGCCCGCCTCACGAAATGACAGCGCGTATTCGCCAAAGTATTCGGCATCCGCGGGATACATGATGCGCCCGCCAACCTGTTCCGGCCAGCCTGCGTTCGGCTTGACCCAATATTTCCCATCGGGCACAGCCTGATACATTTGCTTCAAAATACGCAGAAGCTGAGCCGGACCCCCGGAGCAATTGACGCCGATCACATCGACGTCGGCCTCTTTGAGCGCACGCGCCACTTTCATTGGGTCATCGCCAAGCACGGTTCGGTCATCACGGGTAAAAGTAACGGAAGCTACCACCGGTAGAGTACAAGATTCCCTGGCAGCCTTGATCGCCTCCCGGATCTCATACAGATCACTGAACGTTTCGATCACGATCAAATCTGCGCCGGCCTCTGATAGTGCTTTGATCTGCTCTGCAAAGGCGGCACGCGCCTGTTCGGGCTGGACACGTCCAAACGGCGCAATCCGTACCCCCAGCGGACCGACATCGCCTGCCACCAATACCTCCCTGAAAGAGGCAGCGACGACGCGCTTCGCCAAATCCACGCTCGCCTTGTTGATGACAACCACGTGATCTTCCAGACCATGTTTGGCGAGTTTGAAACGGTTGGCACCAAACGTATTGGTGATGATCAGTTGCGCACCCGCTTCGATGTAAGCACGATGGATCTCGGCCACCACCGGTGGGTGGGTGAGATTGAGCTCGTCGAAGCATTGTTCAAATCCCACACCGTGGGCATGGAGCATGGTTCCCATGGCGCCATCGGCGAGAATGGTTTCCGTCGAGAGTCGTTCCAATAAATTCATCTCTGTTTCCTTTATGGTTCTCTAATGATCGCGAAAGTAGTATCTGCGCGCCTCACACTGTAAACGATCTTTGCCTGCGGGAAAGATGTCTTTTCCCAGTTATACCGGACAAGCGTTACCACTACATCGTAGTGATCTGCCCGTTCCGCTTCTTGCGGAGAATAGATATGAAAATCAGGACGAGCAAACCTTGAAAAAAGATGAGCAGGCCCATCTACCCACACATTTGAGTTGGGCGGTGCAATCCGATTGGCTTCACTCGCGGCTGCGCGATACGAGGTCCCCCAATAATCCAGCTCGAAGCGATCGACCGCTCCAGGGATGCCGCCAATCCACTGATTGTAGTAGACGTATTCATAGGGATGCAGCCTGACCGATGCGATCAAGCCTGGCAGGATAAGCAGGGCGATCAGGGTCCCCTGTAGCACCGGTCTCCGGAGCTGCTCGAAAGCCAACCCGGTCATAAAAAAGATGGGTGGCACAATAAAGAATGTTTGACGAAAGTTATCGTATAGCGTTGGACGTAAAACGACGAAAGTGACCAGCGGCAGAACGAACCAGACCAGCGTCAATGCCAGCAGCTCGCGGCTTTCCATTCGCCTCTTCACGGACCCATAAATTGCTACTGTTACACCGGCCATAAATAATATCCAAACCGGTTCGGTAAACTGAATCGCCAGCAGAATTGGCATATAGGAGGCCGGCAGATGTTGGGCAGAATACGTAGCGCCGTTAAACAGAACTGATCCGGGCCAGGGGTGCTGCGCCATCACTTGAGCCGTTTCAAAGAAATGACCAACCGGGTTGGGCCAGAGATAAGGCCAGGTGACATACATTGCCATGATGGCGATCAAGGCATAGACCGCAATCATGAGCCAGGCCTTCCTGCCTGTCTTCCAGAGCAGATAGCCAATGACAAGAACCCCGGCCCATACGCCAAAGATCCGGATCGAGACTGCCAGGCCCAGGACAATTCCCGCGGGCAGAATCATCCTCAGCACCCGTAGCGCAGTTGGTAAATGACGGCGATAGAGCCAAATGAGAATGCCGGTAAGCATCAAAAAGTAAATGGCGCGTGCTCGCAGGAAGAGAACAAAAAACTTCTCAATATAAATTTCAGGGGCAATCCGATGAATTCTGGTTGCAATCAATGGGAGTAAGGAAGGTTCCCCATTTGCCGCAGCGCGGATCGCACGATCGAGCCATTGATGGATAAGAGGCGTACCACCAAAGAGAAGAACGATGGAAACGAGCCAGAAACTGGTCATGGCAATCAATAAGCGGCGTGTACGCGGAGCCAATTCATTCCAGGCGGAGGATAGGGAGCCGGTTTCACTTCCTAAAATCAATTCATGCATTCTCATGCCAAGATATACCGTCAGCAGGAAAAACGATAAAAGCGGTATATCCTTTGGATTGATGAAGGCATGTCCCCAAAACAATGGTTGAGTCATGAAAAGCAGCGTTGCGCCAAACGCAGCGTTCCGGCTCATCCAGCGGGTCGCAAGCTGATAAAAGGCCCAGACGCCGATGAGAAATGTGAGGAAGTAAATCAAATGCCTAATGTCGACAGACTGGGCGGCAGGAAAAATCTGTTTGAACCCTTTTGTGACGATTGACGAAAACATCATAAAGGCGGGACCGTAATTTTCAAAGTGATCGCCTGTGACCGGAATGGCGCCATGTTGAGGCCACATCACGTAGGCCTTAAGTGAATCCGCCGCATAGTCGTAGAGTTTCAATTCATCCCAGGACTCGCCATAATGGTTGAGAGTGAAGAGGGCAATGATCAGGCTGAGCCCCAGCAGCAGGGTGAGAGGCAGGTTTCGTTTCATGGAGAGGATCGTTTTATCGCAGTCAAGACCGCACCCTGGCGTTCAATGGAATAGATCACGCTTGCGTCTGGATATAGGGTTAAATCTTCATTATAGCGGCTTGTTGCAACGAAATATTCGTTTTGCCCATCAGGCTGGCTCTTCTGCTCTGGATTCAAGTCAGGTCGCAAATACGCATAGAGCAGATCAGTGGGACAGTTACTTCCAATGCTTGCATTTTCCGGAGTATTTTTGTTCAACCAGAGCGCGGCTTCACGGTAGGACGTGCACCAGTAATCCATTTCGAATCTTCTGAAGGCACCCCTAGTCCCACCCACAAAAGAGTTGTAATACACATATTGGTAGGGATGAAGTTGAACGATCGCATAAATGCCCGGAAAAGCCAACGCAATTAATACGGCGAAACGAAGCCCGGCAGGTTTGAGTGCTGAAAAGATCAATTCCAAAGCAAGCCCGGCCAACAGGATAAGAGGTGGTAGAAGGAACAGGAATTGACGAAAATTGTCATACATCGTGGCGCGGGAGATGGTTAGTCCGATTAGCGGGAGGATTGCTCCAAGCAGGAGGACCAGGAAAAGGTCCAACCTGATATGTTGGCGAAGGATGGCAACGACCAGGATCATCAGCCCACAATAGATCAAAATAAGAAGGGACTCGGTCAATTGGGTGTTCAGCAACGTGGGTAAATAAGAGATCGGAAGCCCTTGGGCGTTGTAAAACTGTCCATTGAACAAAACACGTCCCGGCCAGGGGAAATTGACCATTAGAACAAGGCTATCCATCCAGTGACCAATTGGATGGGGCCAGAGATAAGGCCAGGTGATAAACATGGTGATTGCTGCACAAATGAGGTAAGCGCTCGTCACGGGTAGCGATTTCTGTCCCAGCGTAAAAACAAGATATAGGATGACGATCAGCCCTGGCAATGGACCGATCAACCGGATGGACATGGTCATGCCGAGCAGGATGCCAGCCAGGAGGAGTTGTGGAGAACGAAGGAAAGGGATGCTTTCCTTCACTGTGAAGCGGGGAAAGGCGAAGCTCCGAATTTTTGGAGCCGAGAAAGATACCTCGATGTTCTGTGCACCCTGAGAATCTGCGAGACGAAATCCGCTCCAAAGAGTAAATAAGAAAAAGACCATGAAGGGAATATCTTTGGGATTAATAAAGGCATGCCCCCATAGGAGAGGCTGGGAGTTATATAACAATAATACACCCCAGGCACTCCAGCCGTTGAACCAGCGCCTTGCAAGAGCATATAAACACAGGCCACCCAGTTGAAAAAGCAGGAAGTAAGAGAAGTGCCAGACATCTGCCGTGAGGAGGTTTGGGAAAATCAACTTAAGGACTCGAATTGCCAGTTCCGGAAAGATAATAAACGCAGGCCCATAATTGGGGAGATCATGTGGACCAAAGACAGGCAAGTAGGCAAGGGCAAAAAAGGATTTGTAAGCATCTACTGTGTTTTGAGCATAGAGATAATAATCGGGTTCGTCATAGCTGATCCCGAAATCTCGGACGATGATGAGCCCAACGAGGATGTTAACGATGAACCAGAAGGTCAGGAGATATTTTTCGGTTTTGCTCATGCGATGGTCTGCGGAACAGGATGGTTTCCCGTTCCACAATAACGATCTCTACTTGACGCTAACATTTTTCACGGCTTTCACTGTCGCTAACACAGCTCCGTCGCGTTCGATCAGGACCACGTTTTCCGCCTCAGGATATAGATCCCAGGCTCGCCAACGGGCTAACTGGACAACATAATCGTAGCCGCCGTTCAAGTCATTGGTGTTGTCAATTACTCTATCTACAACCAGGTCTGGGCGTGCATAGTTATTAAAGAGCCCAGGCGAGCGTGCTACAATGACTTTCGCTCCACGGGGGGCCAGCTCATTCAACTTGATCGCTGCCTCGCGTAGGGAGATGCGCCAATAATCCAATTCATAGCGATTGCTCACGCCTGCGGGACCCCCCACCAGTGAGTTATAGTAGACGTATTCATAGGGATACAGTTTTATGTTGGCATAGACGCCAGGCAGGGCGATCGCTGCAATGAGTAACGCCTTTGCCCAGCTTGGAGACAATTTGCTGAACACCAGCTCCAGGGTAAATGCCGCGAAGATGAACATAGGCGGTATCACGAACAGAGCCTGCCGGAAGTTATGATAAAGCGGTGTTCTTAGAAGCATCAACCCAAGCAGCGGGAAGGCAAACCCCAGGCCGACATAAAGCAACAGGTCAGTCCGAAGCCGACTCCGCAGGAGCAGCCATCCTAACATACCCAGCCCCACATAAGCAGCCAGAAGGAATGGTTCAGTGAATTGAATATTGAGTAGGACTGGTAAATAGGAGCGAGGTAATTCACTGGAACCGTACAAGTGCCCGTTGAATAGGACACGACCTGGATAATTGGGAAAATCGGCAATAATGCCCAGGCCTTCCAGATAACGCTGGATCGGCGCTGCCCAAAGATGGGGCCAGGCAATGTAAGTCACGATCCCTGCGACCAGGAAATATGCAATCGCCCAGGTCCATGCCCTGGAGCGGATTTTTACAAAAAGGTAGAGCAAGACAATCATGCCTGCCAACGGAGCAACCGCACGTACTGCGGTCGCCAGCCCCAAAACGATTCCAGCCAGGATAAGATGCCGGTTGCGTGAGGCTCGAAAAATATCAGTGAACCACATTTTCAGTGTGCTCAAGTGTAATGAGTTTCGCAGCGACCTAGCCCAGCCCCTAATAGATTTATCAAGCTTGTTTCGCTGCCCCCATATATCGCTCAGGAGATTGGATAATGTCCTGTTACTGATCAAAAGGCCGAAATAAGCCAGGAAAAGGAACACACACCCAATCAAGATACCACTTTCGGCGCGGCGGAAAAGGTTCAGCGCCTTGGTCACGTAATCCTGTTTCGTTATATCGGAAGTGCGACTGGCTACAGACCCGAAGAGGCGCCCTGCCCATGAATTTGGCTCGGCTGTATAGAAGAACGTGACAACCTGCTCCAAGACAGAGTTGATCTGGCGTGAAAATACGATCAGTGCCAGACCCGTTATTAGCGCTAGAGCAAGGAAGCTGAGAAATTTCCTTCTGCGCCGGGGATCTGTTTCCAGGAACTTCTGGCTCAGAACTTGAGCGGGTTCTTCTAAAGAAGAGAATGATTCCTTTGCCTCTATCTTATCCACCAGACGAAATCCAAACACAACGCTGGCAGCGAAGAAAAACATAAAAGGTATATCTTTGGGATTGATGAAGGCGTGTCCCAGCAACACCGGCTGAGTGCAAAAGAGAATGAGGATTCCCCAAGCCGTCCATTTGTTAAACCAGCGTTTCGTCAACCAATATAGACATAAACCCGTTAATTGGAATGTGACAAAATAAGAGAAATGCCATAGATCCGGCCTGTACACATTTGGGAATACACGCTGAATGAGATTGATCAGAATACGGACAATGGTGACAAAGGCCGGTCCGTGCCCCTCATAAGCCACATCATATTTTGGCTCGTAACGAATCCCAAAGAAGGAGGGATAGGCAGCTAATGTATCGGCCGCGTAATCATAATTCTTAGGCTCGTCAATGCTCGTGCCATATTGGTGAACGGTCAATGCCCCAATGACCAGGTTCATCATAAACCACAACAGGAGTAGGGTTCTCTCGAGGCGAATGGTTTTAGAGTCGGTCATGTTATAGCCTCTGTCGTAATCTCAATGGGTAAGACATATTGAGTATATCAATGCTGAATCCTCGAATTGTACTACCAGCTTTTGCAGCAATCTCAAAGTTGTAAACAACTATCCTTCTTAGATCCTGCAGAACATGCCTGTTTGATATTGGATCCCAAGAACCTACGGGCGGTGATTCCTGTTTTAGAGACAAACCCCCACATTTGGGGGTATAAAACGGCGTATATCCATCGTTGCTCTGAAAATATGAACTCGCTCTGAATTCGCTCTTCCTTCGCTCTAAACTCGCTCTGCCCTGCCAGTCAAAAACACCCCTATATATGGCAAGGGCATTTTTGATTTGTTTTTGCAACCAAGCCTCATTGTTACTTCATAAGCTGCTCGACGCGCGATTCGCCAACGCTGTAATACCTCGCAGCCTTGTGATGCACAATGATCGCGGCAGTAGATTGTTCGGGAATTAATTGATAGGCAGTAGAAAGCGTCATGCCTAATTCGCTTGTAATCGCGGGCAATAATTCGAATACTTTCAAGTGATCTTCCAGTTCGGGGATGGCAGGGTAGCCCCAGGAATAGCGCTTGCCCTGGTTTTCGGGGATGCCCAGTTCGCGGCGGATGTGTTCGTGGAGATAATCGGCGGTCGCTTCGGCGGTCTGAACGGCGAGACCGTGGGTGAAGTAGGCCTCTGTGTAATCGTGAGCGGCCTGCAGCTTATCGAAGCGCTCTGTAGCTGCCTGCCCAACGGTTACCACTTGAAAAGCAACGACATCCATTTTGCCTGATTCCACTGATGCGAAGTAATCAGATAAGGCGAGATGATCATCATAAGGTTGACGTGGGAAATTGAAACGCGCCATTTCATCGGGTGAGGCGGTGTCAATGGTGGCGGGATCATAGACGATCAAATCGTCGCCGTTCGATTGGCAGGGGAAATATCCATAGACACCCTGCGGTTTGAGCCAGCCTTCTCTGAGTGCCTCCTTACTCATGGATGCGAGACGATCATCGAACTCAGCCTTGAGCTTCTCCCACTCCTCACCATGGGCATTCTTCGCACCCCACGATAAGCGATAGAGTTCATTGAGACTGAGATGCTTCAAAATGATCTCGAGCGGCATATCCCTGACGACGCGCTGTCCCCACTTGAGGGGATGATTGATCGGTTCCGGCTGGACCTGAGAGCGGGCCGCCGTTTTGCGATGTTCCGGCACCTGGGATGCCCGGCCCATTTCGAGATCACCCTCCTTACGGACACGGGCGAGCAACTCTTCACGCTTCTCAGGGACGATGAGTTGGTCCATGGTTTCGAGCCCTTCGAATGCATCTTTGCAATAGAAGACCCCGGGCTCATGAACATCGCCATCTTCGGTGAACAGGATGCGTCTTCCGAAGCGACGGTTGATGGCTGCACCGCCAACCAGTACGGGGAATTTCAGTCCACGGCGGTGTAATTCGTTGACAATCAGTGGCATCTGCTTGGAAGTGCTCACCAGCAATGCGGACAATCCGATAGCAGTCGCGTTGACTTCGACGGCTTTCGTGATGATTGTTTCAGCCGGAACTTGCTTACCCAGGTCAATGACAGTGT
>DATGYJ010000566.1:0-63936 GCA_035298105.1 Anaerolineales bacterium
GGGCGCTGTGCAACGGACAGCTGCTGCCCATTAATCAAAACCAGGCGCTTTTCTCCCTCTTAGGCACCACCTACGGCGGCGATGGACGGGTCAACTTTGCCCTCCCGAACCTACAGGGACGCATCCCGCTCCATTCTGGAAACGGTCATACGCTGGGAGAGGTGGGTGGACAGGAGAACCATACACTGATCGCTCCAGAGATGGCCGAGCACATACATACTTTCTCTGCCAGCAACGCGGCTCCCAACCAGGGGCTGCCAACCGGGAACATGTGGGCGAATAATTCCGGCGCCTATTCCAGCGCCTCCCCGGATAGTTCCATGAACCCGGCTTCCATCAGCAGCGCAGGCGGAAACCAGCCGCACACCAATGTGCAGCCTTACCTTGTGTTGAATTTCATCATTGCCCTGCAGGGGATCTTCCCCAGCCAGAATTAGGAGATTACTATGTCAGATCCATTTGTCGCTGAAATTCGAATCTTCCCGTTCAATTTTGCACCAAAAGGCTGGGCTTTCTGTAACGGCCAACTGCTGCCCCTCAGCCAGAACACCGCCCTGTTTTCGCTGCTTGGTACCACTTATGGCGGGGATGGCAAGAGCACGTTTGCCCTGCCGAACTTTCAAGGCAGTGCGCCCATGCACTGGGGGCAGGGGCCCGGTCTTTCGTTGTATGACCTGGGCCAAACAGGCGGCTCGGAGACAATAAGCCTTCTGCAAACTGAATTACCGGTGCATGCGCACCAGGCCAGCGGCGCCTCAGGCAGCGGTCCGATCAGCCCCGCTAACAATACCTGGGGGGCCGGCGCCGGACGCACACCTCCGCCGACGTATGTGGACGGTAACCCCAATGTGATCATGGGAAATGTACTCGCGCCCGCGGGAAGCAGCCAGCCGCACAATAACATGCAGCCTTATCTGACCCTGAATTTTTGTATCGCCATGCAAGGGATTTTCCCACCCCGAGGTTAAGCAAGATGTCGGGCGCTTAACAGACGCGCCCGGCAGAATAGCAATCATTGTTTCCTGGTTTATTGAGATTGAATCCGTTTTACCAAACGGATTGCTCAAGGAGAAAAATCGTATGAAACCTTTTCCTAAAATGCTAGCATCGCTGTCCAGACCCCTGGCACTGATCGCGCTGACCTTGTCGCTCCTCGGCAGCGCGGTCTTTGTCACGCCTGCGTGGGCAGCGACATTTACAGTTACCAAAACTGCTGACACCAATGATGGCGTTTGTGATGCCGATTGTTCCTTACGGGAAGCCATTTCAGCGGCAAATGCCGCGGCAGGTGTGGATACCGTCACTATTCCTGCCGGAACCTATCAATTAACGCTTGCCAACGCTGGCGGGGTCAACGAAGACAACAATGTCACCGGTGATCTGGATATCCTCGATTCGATCTCGATCAATGGCGCGGGTTCGGGCTCAACCATCATTCAGGCTGGCACCAATACCACGAATGGCATCGATAAGGTCATTGCAGCCAATCCATTCTGTACCGCGGGGGTGAACGTTTCAATTAGCGGTGTCACGGTCCGCTTTGGCCGCAACACCCAGCCCTCCGGCGCGCCGGATTTCAGTTTCACCGGCGGCGGCATCGACTGGTGTGCAGGCGGCACTGGGGGAACCTTCACGCTGAACAATTCGGTGGTCTCGGATAATACCAACGTCAATGGTTATGGCGGTGGGTTAAACGTGGATAGCGCCGTCGGCACCAGTACGGTCAACATCCTCAATGTGACCTTCTCGAACAACCAGACCTTGAGCACCACCCAGACGGCGACCGGCGGTGCGATTAACCTGTTTGGTGACCAGCCGTCGATCCTTATTACCAACAGCACCTTTACCGGCAACCAAACGGCCGGTCCTACTACTGGGGGCGGCGCGATTTACTTCCGCCCCACTACAGTGGGACACCTAACCATCAATGGCTCCACGTTTACTTCCAACACAGCCGGTGGCATCGGCGGCGCCATCGCTACCGACTCCCATGGCGCGAGCACAACCATCAGCATCCAGACGTCGACCTTCACTGGAAATACCGCCACGAATTCCTTCGGCGGCGCGCTGAAATTGGATGGCACGAATCTCAATACGACTCCCTTCTCGCTCACCCATCTAAAAATTACCGGGAACACAGCCGGAATCTCCGGCGGTGGGATCTTTGTCGGCAATAGCAACGTCACGATGAGCCAGTCGCTGATCGTGGGGAATAATGCTCCCACCGGCAAGGGCCTTCATAGGAGCGTAGATGCCGGCACCGTCACTGTCACCAATAACTGGTGGGGCTGCAGCACCGGACCCGGCGCCGCACCCTGCGATACCGCTAGCACCGCCGGTGGCACGCTCAACTTTACCCCCTGGTATCGCAACCAGTTGACTGCCAGCACTTCACCGATTGTAACGAACCAATCCACCTCGCTGACGGCCAGCTTCCTGACGAACTCCAATGGCACGGCTGTGCCGGTTGCGGATCTGGCTGAGATCATCGGCCGTTCCGTGACCTGGGCCGCGACCCTGGGCAATCTCTCCAGCACGCAAGGCACGGTCCAGGCCGCAGGGACGGCGACAGGCAGTTTCCAGGCCACCGCCGCCGGGACGGCTATCATCTCTGCCAAAGTGGATAACGACAATACCTCACCGGTCAGCTCCAATGTGCTGAGCCTGACTGTCAACAAGGCGAACACGACCGCCGCCATTACGAATGGCGCAACGCTTTCAAGTACCCCTTCTGTGACCGGGCAGCCAGTGACCGTGAACTTTAGCGTGACTGGTGCGTTCGGCAACAGTCCTACTGCCCCAACCGGCAACGTCACCGTGAGCGATGGTACGGATAGTTGTACCGGCACAGTCTCGGCTGGCACATGCGACCTCACCTTCAAAACAGCGGGTGCAAAAACACTCACGGCTACTTACGCGGGCGATACCAATTTCAACACTAGTCCTGCTTCTGCTTCTGCCTCCCATACGGTGAATAAGGCGGATACAACTACGACCATTACCTCTGATAGCCCGGATCCTTCCGTCACTGGTCAAACGGTTACCTTCAATGTGACGGTAGCCGCAGTGGCACCGGGTGCGGCAGTAGCTCCGACCACGATCACCGGCACAGTTGTGGTTTCAGACGGCGGCACAAATACCTGCAATGTCACGCTGACCGCCGGAGCGGGTTCCTGTACGATTGCCTTCCCGAGTACGGGCTCGTACTCGATGACCGGCGCGTACGGCGGCGATGCCAACTTCAATGGCAGCACTTCTGCGGCGAATTCACATACCGTCAACAAAGCCGATACGACCACAACGATCACATCGGATAACCCTGACCCGTCGGATGTTGGCCAGGCAGTCACCGTGAATTACAGCGTGACAGTCAACAGCCCAGGTGCCGGTACCCCGACCGGCAATGTCACCGTCAGCGATGGTGTCGATAGCTGCACCGGCACAGTAGCAGCCGGAACATGTGACATTACCCTCACAACGGTCGGCAGCCGCACCTTGACGGCTACCTATGCGGGCGACAGCAACTTCAACGGCAGCATCTCTACCGGAACACCCCATAGCGTTAATAAGATCAACACGACCACGGCCATCACCTCCGATAGTCCTGATCCTTCAGTCGTGGGCCAGGCAGTGACTGTCCAATACACTGTCACACCGGCCAGCGGAAGCAGCACACCTACAGGTAACGTGACCGTCAGTGACGGTACCGTCTCTTGCACCGCTACAGTCGCTGCCGGCCAATGCTCGCTAACCTTCACCAGTGCCGGCGCCAAGAGCCTCACAGCCACCTATGCGGGTGATAGCAACTTCAACGGCAGCACCTCAGCTGCCGAGGCACATCAGGTCAACGCGGCGACCACGACTACGACGATCACATCAGATAACCCCGACCCCTCGGTTGTCGGTCAATCGGTAACAGTGCAGTACAACGTGTCACCAGTCGCGCCAGGCGACGGCACACCCACAGGCAATGTGACAGTGAGTGATGGCACGGTCTCCTGCACCGGAACCGTTGCAGCAGGTCAATGCTCGCTAACCTTCACCAGCGCGGGTGCCAAGAGCCTGACCGCTACCTACGCTGGCGACAGCAATTTCAACGGCAGCACCTCGGCTGCCGAGTCACATCAGGTCGATAAGGCAGATACGACTACCACGATCACCTCGGACAACCCTGATCCTTCAAACGCGGGGCAGGCAGTGACAGTGCAGTATAGCGTGAGCGTCAATGCTCCCGGCGCAGGCACGCCCACCGGAAATGTCACCGTCAGCGATGGTGTCGATAGCTGCACCGGCACAGTAGCAGCCGGAACCTGTAACATTACCCTCACCACGTCGGGTGCGCGGACACTGACGGCCACCTACCCCGGCGATAGCAACTTCAACGGTAGTCTTTCGGCCGGTGAGCCCCACACCGTAAACGGGACTCCCACAACCACGACGATCACGTCCGATAGCCCCGACCCCTCAGTCGTAGGTCAATCCGTCACCGTGCAGTACAGCGTTACTTCAGGCAGCGGCACACCCACGGGCAATGTGACAGTGAGTGATGGGACGACTTCCTGCACGGCTACCGTTGCGGCCGGCCAATGCTCGCTGACCTTCACCAGTGCCGGAGCCAAGAGTCTCACAGCCACGTATGCTGGTGACAGCAATTTCAGTGGCAGCACCTCGGCTGCCGAATCGCATCAGGTCAACCCGGCCGACACGACCACGACCATTGCATCCGATAACCCCGACCCCTCGGTTGTCGGTCAATCTGTTACAGTTCAATTCAGTGTGATAGCAAATGCTCCAGGTTCAGGCACACTCACCGGCAATGTGACAGTGAGTGATGGGACGATCTCCTGCACCGGCACAGTCTCGGCGGGTCAATGCTCATTGACCTTCACTAGCACCGGAGCAAAGAGTCTGACGGCTACGTACGCTGGCGACAGCAACTTCAATGGCAGCACCTCGGCTGCCGAGTCACATCAGGTCGATAAGGCAGATACGATTACCACGATCACCTCGGACAATCCTGACCCGTCTACAGTAGGGCAGGCAGTGACAGTGCAGTATAGCGTGAGCGTCAATGCTCCCGGCGCAGGCACATCCACAGGCAATGTGACAGTGAGTGATGGCACGGTCTCCTGCACCGGAACCGTTGCAGCAGGTCAATGCTCGCTAACCTTCACCAGTGCCGGAGCGAAGAGCCTGACGGCCACCTATGCAGGTGACAGTAACTTCAACGGCAGCACCTCTGCTGCCGAGCCTCATACTGTCAACGGGACTCCCACGACTACAACGATCACAGCCGACAACCCTGACCCCTCGGTGGTTGGCCAATCTGTAACTGTTCAGTACAGCGTCACTTCGGGCAGCGGCACACCCACGGGTAACGTGACGGTCAGCGATGGCACGGTCTCTTGTACCGCTACGGTCACAGATGGCCAATGTTCGCTGACCTTTACCAGCGCGGGTGCGAAGAGCCTGACAGCTACCTATGCAGGCGATAGCACCTTTAGCGGCAGCACCTCGGCCGCTGAAGCACATCAAGTAAATAAAGCGGATACCACTACAACGATCACCTCCGACAGCCCCGATCCCTCGACGCAAGGCAGTGCAGTGACCGTCCATTACAGTGTAGCAGCAACAGCTCCGGGTGCAGGTACACCCACCGGTAATGTGACCGTCACCGACGGTGTCGATAGCTGCACGGGCACGGTGGCAGCAGGCCAATGCAGTATCACGCTCACAACACTCGGCAGCCGCACGTTGACGGCAACCTATGCTGGTGACAGCAACTTCAATGGCAGTACCTCAGCCGGTGAATCACACACGGTCAATCCAGCGAATTCAGCACCCACGGCCACCGTCAGCGGCGGTCAGTGCTCGGGTAGCAACATGGCCAGCGGCACGATCAATCTCACCCTTTTCGATGCTGATGGCAACCCTCTGACACTTACACTGGCCTCGAACAGCAACACGTCATTGGTTAAAAATTCCAACATCGTGATCGGTGGCAGCGGAAATGCGCGCACGATTACTGTTACCGGAACATCCAAGAAGAGCGGCACCGCCACACTTACCTTCAACCTGAGCGATGGAACGACGACTGTTCCAGTTGTCGTCACGGTGAAGATTGGCACCGATAAGAGCGAGACTCTCAATGGAACATCTGGCATCGACATGATCTTCGGCCTGAATGGCACGAACACGATCAATGGCAATGCCGGGAATGATCTGCTGTGCGGAGGAAATGGCACCGATACGCTCAACGGTGGAGACGGCAACGATATCCTCGATGGCGAGAACGGCAACGATGTTCTCAATGGCGGCAACGGTAATGATATCCTGCGCGGCAACCAAGGCGATGATACATTGACCGGTGGTGCCGGAGCCGACTTTTTCAGCGGCGGCATGGGCACGGATACAGCGACCGATTTCAATGCGGGTCAGGGTGATACCCAGGACGGAACCATCCCGTAAACGTTAGTAGATGCAAAAGGTTGAGAGAGCCAGTCTTTCATGGCTCTCTCAACCGCCATTCGCTCGTATCAAAGAAATCATGTAACCTCTTCGTGCTTGATTCCTGCTCAAAATTCGTGTATAAAGATAAAGCGTATCCAATATAACTCATTGCAGAGGCAAATCCGTATTTCAACGGAGACGCAGGGTCATCGATCTGCACAAACGTGCAAGTCGCCAGACCGCCGGACGTATTCTGTTCGGCGGTTAATTTTTTGCCGCCTGTCACATTGATCCATAAACTTTTTGAATGGCTTTGCGGGCCAGAATTCAAATTGGAAGTTTAGATCACTGTGCGGCGCTCTGCAAGCAAAGGAGGTGCCACTCAGATAAATATTGCGCGTTATATTTAAAAAAAGAACGATCCACTTTTATTGCTATTCTATGAGGAGAAAATAGTATGAAAGTCAAGAAAGCTCTTGCGTTAATATCGACTCTCGTCATGCTCATCAGCATGCTGGGTGTGTCTCCGGTGGCTGCCGCTTCCCTTCCGTATTCCAGTACCGGTGTCGCCCAAACCTATATCGTTCTGTATAAGCAAAATAGTGTTTCTTCTGATGCTGCCTCGCTAATTACAAATGCCGGCGGCACAGTCGTTTATAGTTATAAGCAGATCGGTGTTGTGATTGCGAGCTCCGACAACGCTTTGTTCAGCTCCAACCTTCTCAGTGACAGCCGCGTTCAGGGTGCAGTCGCGTCCAACCGCTTTGCCACGCAATTGGATGCGGATACTTCGGATGCCAATGCGCAGGCTCCCACACCAGGCACTCCCGCTCCAGGAAGTGATAGTTTGTCTGGTTTGCAATGGGATATGGTCCAGATCCATGCGCCGGAAGCGCGTGCCATCAATGGCGGCAGCTCGTCAGTGGTCGTCGGCGATATTGATACCGGGCTCGATTACACCCACCCGGACCTTGCGGCAAATGTTGATGATGCCAATAGTGCGAACTGCCTAACAGGGGCGCCTGTGCAAGGGAAAGTGGCTGCGAACGACGATAACGGTCATGGAACACATACCGCCGGGACAATTGCCGCGGCTGTCAATGGCATCGGTATTATCGGCGTAGCCCCCAACGTAAAGATCGCCGGTATCAAAGCCGGCAACGCGGCGGGCTTCTTCTTCCCTGAGGCAGTTATCTGTGCATTCATGTGGGCTGGTTCTCATCACTTGCAAGTCACGAATAATAGTTACTTCGCCGATCCGTGGCTCTTCAACTGCCGGAATGATGCCGGGCAGCGCGCCATCTGGAATGCCGAGCGCCGTGCGATCCAGTATGCCATTTCGCAGGGTGTTGTGGTTGTCGCAGCGTTAGGAAACCAGGCAGACGATCTGGCTCATCCGACGCAGGATGCCACCAGCCCGGATGATACAAGCCCTGTACTTCGCCAAATTCATAATGACTGCGCGGTCGTCCCCACCGAGGTGGCAGGTGTGATTGGCGTCGCCGGCAATGGAAACCTTCAGCTCAAGTCATTCTACTCCAGCTACGGCGTGGGCTCAGCGGATGTGATCGCTCCAGGAGGCGACTCCATTTTGCAACGTACCGCTGCAGCACCAAACGGGCGTGTACTTTCCACCTGGCCCGCTTCGCTGCTTACGGTCACTTGTCTGCCTGCGCGTCGACTCGTCGACGCATCGGGAGCCACCTATTGCTACCAGCAGGGCACCTCGATGGCCTCGCCGCATGCAGCCGGCGTGGCAGCCCTGATCATGAGCACGGGTGTGACCTCCCCCGGAGCAGTCTCGGCCAAACTCCAGAACACGGCCGACCCGATGGCTTGTCCGGCCGATGTGTCGATCTATGCTTTCTTCCCTGCCGTGGATAACGGTGCGCCGCAACAATGCCAGGGCGGAACAGGCTATAATTCGTTCAACGGTAAGGGGCAGATCAATGCGTTGACCGCGGTTTCGCAATAAGATCGTTGTTCAGTAAAAAGATAGGGCGGATTTGCATCTGCCCTATCTTTTTTAGATGAGTTGGATGGGACGATTAGCCTATATTTTCATCACGTAAGATTCCACCCCAATTCAAACTCTAGGATTTTATATGGTTATGGATGTCAATTCACCGCGCAAGTGGGATACGAACTATCAGCAGGGGACAGATGGCTGGGACCTGGGCGGTCCGACACCGGTATTCAAACGGCTCCTCTCCAGCAGGCAATTGCCCCCGGGACGAATGATCGTACTTGGAGCTGGGAAAGGTCACGATGCACGGGAGTTCGCGCGAAATGGTTTTCGGGTCACGGCAGTAGATTTCTCTTCCGAGGCAGTGACAGCAATGCGCCGGCTGGCTACAGCGGAGGCACCGGTGGAGATCATGCAGCATGATATTTTTACCTTGCCGGCTGCATTCAATCACTCCTTTGACCATGTTCTTGAATACACTTGTTTTTGTGCGATCGACCCCAGGCGCCGTGCTGAGTACGCCGATCTTGTAACGCGTTTGCTCAAACCGGATGGCATTTACATTGACCTGGCTTTCCCACTGGATGGACGCAAAGGCGGTCCACCCTTCGCCGTTTCGACTGTAGAAATCCTGAATTTATTTCAGGGACGCGGCTTCAAGTTACTCGCCCGTGAAAAGCCCGTCGATTCAATCTCGCCGCGTCGTCGGGCAGAGGAGTTATTCCTGTTCCATAAACAGCCTGTGGGAAAAGAGGCCTGACTTAGAACACTCCTCGTTTTCTTCAAAACGGCTCTTAATCGGGGTTGTTATTCAGCCTCTTTCCTCTACAAACAATGGGTGGTAAGGATACAACTCCACCAATGACGTATCTTTTATACTCTACATGGCCACGGCAGGCCAGTGCCGTTACAGTAACTTTATATCTGCCCGGATGGATGACACTTTCAAAAGTGGTTTTGCCCTGACCAGCCGTCAAAAATGTGTAGCTTCTTCGTCCCGAAAACCGGATATACACAACACCCCCGGTACGGTTCGTCACTCGAAGTCTGCCCAAACTAGGCTTAGGGAGCACACTTGTGTTTGGTGTATCTATTGACGATTTGGCATAGGCAGGAACCGGCACCCAGCTTGACACAACCAGAACAGCCAGAAGAAGAATGGTGAAGCAACGCAGTGTTTTCATACGTTTTCCTCCGGAGGAATGCGGTGGATAGGGATATTGTCGCCCATCACCGAATGGCTTCGACTGACAAGATTATATTCCCTTTTACGAGAAGGTTAAGGTTTTGCAAAGACAGCTATTCAAGGCAGCTTGAAAACCTGCACGTTACTCGTCCTTTGGTTCACGATGTAGAAATGTCCCTGTTTGTCGAATGCCAGAGCGACTGGTCTTTGGAAGAGACTCTTCGCAATACCCTTGTCCCTAGTCCCCCATGACCAAAGCGGCGTCCCGTGATTGTCAAACACCTGGATACGGCCAAGCAAATAATCTGTCACATAAACCCGACCCTGATCATCGGTGGCAATGCCTTCAGGGATACCTGTTACTTTAATGTCCGTTCCCATGCCCCAGGCAACCACAAAATTTCCCTGAGGATCGAATTTCTGGACGCGCTTGTTTTCATAATCGGAAACAAAGATGTTCCCCTGTGCGTCCACGGCGATCCCGGTGGCATGGCTGAATTGACCCTCACCAGTCCCTGCACCGCCCCACTTCATCAGGAACTTGCCGTCATTATCAAACTTTTGAACAAACGGATTTCCATCATCGGTTACATATACATTTCCTTCTCGATCTACCGCGATGCCAATGGCGCGCACAAACTGGCCCGCCTCGCTGCCTCCACTACCCCATTGAGTTAGGAATTTTCCAGCCGTATCAAATTTCTGAACGCGATGGTTGCCATTGTCCACAACAAATATATTGTCGTTTCCATCGATCGCAATACCCCCGAATCCGAAGGAATTGAATTCTCCGGCGCTGCTTCCCTTTCGATCCCATTTTGTCAACAAGGTTCCAGCCTTATCAAAAACCAGGATACGGCTGTTGCCTGCGTCATTCACATAAATTTTCCCGGAAGAATCCAATGCAACCCCGTAAGGGGTGTTCAATGGATCAGATTCGTTCCTGATCTCGAGCACCATTTCCGGGAGGATGGTCCCTTTGGGTTCGGTTGTCGGGGCTGGGAGAGACTGATCTGTCATCGTAGGCGCCTGACTCGGATTGGCTATTGACGTCGCAGCCGAACAGCCGCTCATCAAGAGCGCAACGAGCAAGCCGCTGTGCAGTAATTTCCTCATAGCCAGTCCTTTCCGATATTCAAAAGTGCTCCCTGCGCCGTCCGTCGCGACACTTGCGCCTGCGCGCAGTGCAGGTGAGCACCCTCGAAGGAGGGCGGCGCAGGCGGTACTCTGTAATCGCCACCGTTCCTCCGCGGGTCGGCGTGAGCGAGTTTTGCACCGGAAATTAGCCAATCCTTTCCGAGATTTTGCTGGATTATAGAAGTAGAAGTGGATTTTCACATCCCTCAGTGGAGGGGTTCGATCTCAGTACGACTTATGATCTACCCTTCCATCTGCCCATCGTCGTCACCGAATAAGCCCATAGCGAATGGTAGAAATATCTGGTCTGGGCCAGGTTGGTGCAATGCGCCAACGGCTACCTGCGCCCCAGCCCTTGATCCGAAGAACGGCGCCCAACGGTGAATGCTGATTCTCTTCCAGTTCGAAACGTCCTGCGCCTACTTTCCAGGCCTGATATTTGCAGGTGTCGGTGCTGCAGTCTCTGCCCCAAATTGCCTCGGCGTCTTGTTTGAAAACATTTGTGCAATGACCTGGAGCCAGCGAGTAAGTCTTCTGTCTGCTTGATTCTGTGACTGTCAGCCAAACCCTATCGGAACTGTAGCTGCAAACGCCTCCGTTCAGGAAAATGGCAGTCACCTTCATCGTAAGAATGCACAGGGCCATTAATCCCAAGCCGAGCAGCGCGGTGAAGTATTTCATATTCATTCGTAAACCTGTTTACATGTACCATGACGCTGATCGAATCCAAGGGTTACTACGGAGTGCCGCAGAATTATATAAACCTGAAATTTGAATTTTAGCCTGCCAAACTATGCAAAAAGTTTATTTACGCATGTTTCACAAGCGTGAGACAAGCGGTAAATCAGTCTGTTTTCAAGTATCGGTCAAAGAATTCGATCGTGCGTTGCATCGCCAGGCTAAAGTTCCTTGAAATGTTGTGATTATCTCCCTCATACGTATACAGTTCTACACCCTGATTCGCCTGCAGCATTTCAGCGTAGAGAATTTCCGAGAATTCGACAGGCACCTCTTCGTCGGTAGTACTGTGGTGAAGCTGGATCGGTCCGTGTAGATCGTGTAAATAGGCGTTCGCAGAAATGGAATTCCAAAACTTGGGGTTGTCTTGTATCGAGCCATAGGTCTGCTGGAGTGAATACACCCATGACCCGGGTGCGGGAGCGGTGGGTCTGGCACCTACGTTCCAGCGTGTGAAGAGATCCGGGTAGGGCGCCACAACCCCACCCCAGATCACACCGACCTTGAGATCGCTGGTGATCACCATCGAGCGCAGCGTAATGTAACCCCCCATGGAGTGCCCCCAGATGCCGATCCGATTGGGGTCCGCATCGGCATACCTTTTCACCGATGCGACGGCATTCAGGACATCGATGGTGTAATCGGGTTGGGTGTAGCCCCCTCGCGCGGGGCCTTCCGACCGGTCGTGACCACGATAATCAGACTTGAAGACGATATAGCCGCTGCGGGCGATCTGATCGACATAAGCGATATACCGTTGAGTTGTCCGGTATACATTGGGTGGGATATAGCCATGATTGAAGATAATGACGGGCCAGCCGGTAGCTGGCTTTTGCCCATTGGGAACCGTCATCAGAGCGTAAATTTTCAATCCGTCAGAAAGATAGGAAACATAGTAACGGCTATAGTTCACGCCCGGGTCCAGGACCGACTCAATTACAATGTCACTGCCGGGATATTGGCGCGCCCGCAGAGCGTCAATTTGGAGTGGATATGAAGTTGACGTCACATCGGTGGGAGGCAGCACGTGAAGTGCAGTATCTGCTAAGGATGCACCCACTATGGGTCTGCGAGGCAGGGAGGCGGGATCCGTGGTTTCACAAGCATTAGGTATCAATAAAATTAATAGGAACCAGGAAAACAGTGTTCTTTTCATCTTGATATTCTCTTAAGTTGTTAAGGCGCTATATTAAGCGAGCGTTGAGTCCTTTCGGCTTTTCTCGTTTTTCTAATTGTGGGATGCTATTATAGCACGGATGTTCTAAAGCAAGAGTCCGGATCAGATGATGTAGCTATAGATTTCGTATCTAAAGTTTTAGTTGTTGTAGTTGGGGGCATCCAAAGTGGAACTGGGTGGAGAGACAATTCATCCCCTCACATCAAGCGCGCTTTTCGAATCAGGCGTTTCGTAATTTCACAGTCTTCCGGCGTTGTTTAGTACTTTGTAATTCGATCTCCATCTGCTCGATCCGATCCAGACGAAAATTTCGCTCTTCGTCACGCAAATGACAGTGGGCAACCATGTACAAGTAATCATTGAGAACCAGGATTTGTTTGGGGGTGACCCATCTTTCACTGACGTCCCCTTTTCTATCAATGTAACGAATGAACAATCGTTTTTTACTCTGCAGGGCTTCTGTGATCACGGGCGGCAAATTCAATTCCTGTGGAGAGGTGGCAGGAGGGTAATAGGGCACAATTGCAAGTTCAATCTCGGTGGTTCGTAATTTGTGGGCGAAATATTTCAAGACTTCCCGCGTCGTAAATACATCGTCCAGGGCGCGATGTTGCCCGGTTACTCTGATATCCAGCCAGTGAGCAATGGATTGAAGGCTGTTCGAGTCAAAATCAAAATATTGCCGAGCTATTTCCAAAGTGTCCAAAGTGAGGACAGTCGGGAGATGCCGGTTAATTCGCCCCAACTCACTACTAAGAAACCCTAAATCAAAAGGGACATTGTGACAAACAACTACTGCGTCTTGAATGAGAGTGGTAACATGCTCAGCAATTTCTGCAAAGCGGGGAGAGTTTTGCAGATCGCTATCTTTCAAACCATTGACCCGCGCCGCGCCAGGGGAAATCGGCCTTTCTGGATTCAACAGGCTGGTAAACCGATCAATGACATTCTCACCCGTACAACGGACAACCGCAATTTCACAGATCCGGTCGCCAAACCAGGGAGACAGTCCTGTTGTTTCGACATCAAGATAAGCAAAGGTGTTTAGACTGAGTTTGCTCATATAGCGGGTATCTTACCGCAAATTTCCGTTCTGCCCAAAAGGCACGATTTCGCTCGTAGAGCAGCAGCAACGGAGTGGATATACTTCCACACTCAGCGCACTTTCAAGCTGCTTCCTTATATCTCAACCTCTTTTGCAGCCAATCCATGATTTTTGCGATCATAAGAATCGTGCACCAATAAAATATGAACTCAAAAAACGCGATAACGATTGCCGCCTATGGAGAGGTCGCTTGCAGCATGGGTGGTTTGATGACGATGCCAAGATGTACAGCCTGAATGTGCGTCAAGCTTCTGATTAACTCACCTGCGAGACAATAGGACCAACCATGATTCCCTTCCGGATTTCAGCATACTGCAATTTAATCTGAAATACGATCAGCGGTCCCCAAAAGTTGAGTCCTTGTCAGAGGCGTGCTTTAGATTCTTGAAAATGTCTCCTTACCTTTGCGGCAATTTGACGATCGGTCATTTTATCTGCCGTTTCGACCTTAACGATCTGTACACAAACCTTTTCATGTGCGAGGCGTTTTTTCAACTCAGACTTTGCCTCGCCGGGCCCGAAGATCAGAATCGAGTCTGCCCCGCGGATCAGAGCAATGACTTTTCCATAGAATCTGTTGAGATGCTCAGTGAATTGTTTATCCAGTTGATCATCTCCTTGTTGGTATTGGGCGCTGTATGGAGTGCGTGGGCGTGTTAGCCCTCGATAGTGAATATGTCTTTCAATCCCCGATTCGATTTTTTGGATATTTTCGCCTCGTTCATTTATCGTTAGCATTACCGCCTGTTTATGGTCAATCCAAAGGCCGATCCGTTTGTTCATAGATCAATCCTTTCTTCATGTGCCAATTTCAGTATACGCCTTTTTCGTGTCCGCCACAAATGGGGTGAAGCTCTCTCTTACCGGCAGCGCCCGTTCTCGCAGCTTCAAGTACAGCTAGTGAATAAGCACTTTGAGCAAGCGGTGATTCGCCGAATCGGTCACGATCAGGTCGCCCGCTGCGTCGAAGATGATCCCTTGCGGCTCGTTCAAACCGCTGACCAGAATTACATCCTGGTGTGCTTCTGCAGTGAGCACATGGACTGCATCATCACCCAGTGTGACGACAAAAATATTTCCGCGGGTATCCTCGATGACATCATCAGGGATGGAAAAATCCGCGACCTTTTCCATTGTGCCGTCACGATGAAGGCGAAATACTGCATTCCCGTTTTCATCGGCGATGAGCAAGTCCCCGCTAGGCTCCAGCCAGGCGCCAGTTGGGCGAGCCAGCCCAGAGACAAGTTGTCGGACTGTCTTTCCATCCGGTGAAACTTCCAGGACCGTCCCATTGGGGCTATCGGGAACGATCAGATTGGCGCCATCCCATAGAAGCCCGTCCACGCCCAAATTCTGAGTATGGTTTGCCAGATCCAGGAACGGCAGGAGAGTTTTAGTGGGGAAGTCGTAGCGGATCAAGCGGTTATTCCCTTGCTCAGCAATGATCAGGGAACCATCTGGCAGAAAAGCCATCCCTTCCGGCGCGCTCAAGCCGGAGAGAATCAGGTTGAGCTGACCGTTGGGCGTGTAGGCTTTGAGCGTCCCTTCTGTGACATCGGATAGGTAAATGGAACCATCCGGCGCCAGGACGAGGTCGTCGGGTTCCGGCAGGTTCTCTGCAAGAACGATCACTTGCGGGTTGAGATTTAACGGAGCAAGCGTGGCTGTTGGCGTAGTGGTAGGAGTGGCTGGCGGGGGAGTGGACGTTTCAGTAACGGGAACAATTGCTGGCTGGGGATTGAGGGGCGTAGGGGAAGCAAGAAGCGGCGCAGGACTAGGGATGCCGCATGCAGAAAAAGTCATCATAAATAAAATCAGTGACGAGATTCTAATGGGTGCCTGTGCCGATCTCATATGACAATCTCCGTTATGACTTTAAGGGCTTTACCTCTCATCATAAAATAATGTTCACCTGCTATAAATAGATGCTGCATAATCCACATGAATGATATTCTAGTTTTGTACAAATCTACCCTGGGGTAGCTTTGCTTTTCTTAATCGAATAGCCGTTTTGCTGGTAGCCAGTATTCAGAATATCCTAAGCACTTAGCGCGTTGATGAAGAGGGCCATACGAACTCTATCCATGATGTTTCGCTACATCATTTCCTCTGACGTTTTCTTTATCCTATTATTTGCATTCCTGGTGTCAGCTTACTGATCACCAGAAATATTATATTCAACCTTACCAGGGATATAAACATGAAAAAAGTTTGGACATTCTATATTGCGATTGTTCTGGTCTTGCTCTTATCTGCCTGCGGGAATTCGACCCCAACCGCCATACCTACGAATACGCCTCTGCCTGTGGACGCAGCTCGTCCTTGTATTGGGTCGCCTGCCCCCACTCAGTGGCATCATATCGTCGTTTTGATGTTTGAGAACAAGAGCTACGATGAAGTGATCGGACCGGCTCCCTACATCACCAGTCTGGCGAATAAATGCGCGACCGCCTCCAATTGGCAGGATGCAAACACCAAAGTGGATGGCTCGCCCGATGGGAAATATGCATCCAAGCCGAACTACGCGACCTTGACTAATGGTCTCTCGCCTTCCGCACATGAGTTAGTGGATGATACATACGCAACTACGACCAAAGTGGATAATATCTATAATCAACTTAATCTCGCAGGGCTGACGTTCAAGGATTACTATGAGGGCGAAGCCGGTGGGTGTAGTGTTCGGTTCAGCGGAGATTATCATGACCCGATCCGATACTACGACGACATGGCATCTATTTGCAATGCCCATGATGTTCCACTCTCAACCTTCCTGACAGATCTCAATAGTGGAAACCTGCCGGCTTTTTCCATGATCTTGCCGACCAATCAACATAATATGCACAGTAATAGCGTCAGTACGGGCGATGCATATGCACAGACGATCCTGGATCCATTGCTCAACTCACCGGCATATGCGAAAGGCGATTTGGCAATCTTCTTCCTGTGGGATGAGAATACTCCCATTCCGAATGTTCTGATTGCACCGTCTGTTGCGACAGGGACCAAGATCACAGTTCCCAGTGGGAATCCAATTTCCCATTTTTCTGCACCGCGAACGTGGGAAGAGATGTTAGGCCTGCCTCTGCTTGGAGATGCCCAACTCGCTCCAAGTCTATTGCCATACTTTGGGAACGTTAAGCTGTCCCCGTGATCTACGATCGGGTTAATTTCCCGAAACAAGGAACGCCATGATCCTTATGCGGCGCTCAGGAGTCGGTATTTTCGACTGCAACCTTGATGATGACATTTTCATAAGCTCTTTAGAATCTCGGTGCGCTTCTCCTGGTATTCAGTTTCGCTGATGAGGTTTGCCGCGCGCAATTCCTTCAACTCCTTCATCCTTGAGAGGGCATCTTGCGCAGATTTGAGGTTGCTGTCCGGGTTTGCAAAATTGTCCTGGCGTAATCTTCCCGTGCTGCGGAATTTCGTGGCTTCTTCCAGAGCGGCGTTGATGCGCTCCATACCGGCGCGGTCCGTTCCCCCTGTAGCCTTTTGCCTGCGGCTGGCAACCACCACCATACCAATCAGCACTGCTCCAAAGAACAACCAGCCGTAGATCGTGCCGGAATAGAGACTCATCGGGAAGATGCCCAATTCGGTTTTGGCACCCGAAGTTTCATCCACACAATACCAGGTGAGGGTGGTAATCGTATTTCCGGGGTAGGGATTGTAGACCTGCTTGGTCAGGTCCATTTTGCCGCCCAGACAGACGAACGGTTTGGCAACCAGATTCATGGATGGGAAGATCGCACCGAAGCCAATTGAGATCGCGGTGATCCCCATGAACCAACACCAGAGAAATGTCCAGATAATGGTACTTGTCTTGAGCTTCATAACGATAAAATCCTTTCGATAAAAATGAAAAAGCCGATTGTAATGATTGACTTATTGTGAAAAGCCCTTTGCACCGCGGGGCACGCAAAGATCTCTATGGTGATAGATACTTTGGAAACACTTTTTGGCGGCTAAAGGCTCCGCAGTGGACTCGTAATCGGGATTTTCTCAATATTTAGAGGGAACGATAATCCCCCGAATGTTTGTCCAAGACGAGCCTTACCCGGAGGTCTCTGACCTTTTCCTTCCGCCTTCGTCTCGACGATCCTGGCGTGATCCTGTACTGATCCTGTACTCATCCTCTACTGGTTCCCTAGTTCTTCTTCGGGGGTTATTCGCTTTGAGGAGCAGCCAGGCTTGCCCTTACCTCGGGCGACCCTGGCGGTCGCCCCTACATTTCTGACGATTTGACAGTCGAATTTGTTTCCCAAGTTTTGATTGGCGCATGTGGAGGAGTGCTGCGACCACCGAATCAGGAGGAAAAAGAATCCATTCCCGCTATGCAGCGTCTTCGCAGTCGGAAGGCGCCGGGAGATCGTTCCTCACCCCTAGACCCTAACCATACACCTTCTTTTCGATCGTGTTTCAATTTCCTCGTAATAAAAAACTCCAAAGCCGTGCTACCTTGGAGTTCCTGTTCTTCTAGAATTTTTTTCGTCCTTCATCAATACTTTGCAATATTTCGCGACGACTTAGCTTTCTCTTAATCCCAGCCACTGCCAGCGGAGACCCTTTGCGTTTCTGGGGTTTTATGACAAATATCTGTCCATCACGCCGTTTGATGCGCACCTCGCCATACTTGGCGGCCTGCTCCAGCACGGACGCCAGGTTTTGGCGCGCCTCGGCAAGAGTAAAGGTTTTCATATTATTGCGCTTTACTTGGCGGCAATTAATTCCTCGCGCACCACCCGCCGCAAGATTTCCTCCAACGGCTGTTGCTGTCGAGTGATATATTCCCGCAATGCCTGATTGATCAAGGTCTGATAATTCCCACCACCTGCTGCCTCAACTTCACCGCGAAACCAATCCAGAATGTCATCGTCAACGCGAATAGTGATGCGAGTCTTTCCCTTTGACACGGGGATAACTGCCCCACGTTTCCCTTTGCTAAAGTTATATTCACTCTTCATTTTGCCCATAATAAACCTTTCTTTCGTGCGCCGTAGCTTTACGCGCTGAGATAATACGAATAACAATGTCTCGAAACGTATAGACCACGACTAATATCCGACTCAGAAAATCGCTGCCAATCGTTATGAAACGGTCTTCACTTTCATGCTCATCTTGAATGGTAATCGCGTTCTCATCCTCAAAAACGCCAATAGCATCCGCAAACCTGATGCCATGTTTCTTATAGTTTGATTTGGCTTTGTTGGGATCCCATTCGTAGTCCATTTGTTTGAATTATATGCACAAATGTACACAGATGCAAGACCATCGTCCCCCTACGGATGTAAACACTTCATCACTCGCTATGGTCGCAGAAGCGCGGGATGCAAAAGATTGACGTGATCGTTATGGTCTATATGAGAATGGTATCATACAGGCTTATCTCAAATAAACAGGTATTTATGTCATCCCAAAATAACGAACGCCATGACCCCTATGCGGCCCTCAGGAGCCGGGATTTTCGACTGCTGCTCACGGGTCGCTTTATTACTTCATTCGGCAACGAGATGTTGTCTTTTGCCATCGGTTGGGAATTATGGCTGCGGACTCACCAGGCGTTTGTGCTTGGCATGGTCGGGCTGGTGCAGGTCATCCCGGTCATTCTACTTTCTCTGCCTGCCGGTCATGTGGCAGATCAATACAACCGCAAACGCATCGTATTGATCGCCGAACTTTTTCTGGCGCTGTGTGTGCTGGGTCTGGGATGGCTCTCCTACACCGCGGGGCCCCTGGTTCTGGTCTATGCACTGCTTTTAGGGATCGGAATCGCGCGCGCTTTCAATGACCCCGCTTCTTCCACATTATTGCCTCAGACCGTTCCGCCCAAGCTCTTTTCGAACGCAGCGACCTGGAGCACCTCCACCTGGCAATTCGCCTCGATTACCGGACCCGCGCTGGCCGGCCTCTTAATTGGCTTCTTCAACTCTGTGACCTTTATCTACCTCTTTGACGCCTTTGCCGCGATCCTCTTTTGCATCCTGCTGGCAATGATCAAGGGCAGGCAGCTTGCGCTGGCGCAGAAATCTGCCACGTGGAACTCACTGAGCGAAGGCTTCAGGTTCATGCGTGACACCAGGGTGATCCTGGCGGCCATCACGCTGGATATGTTCGCCGTGCTGTTCGGGGGTGCGGTGGCATTGCTCCCGATCTACGCCACCGATATTCTCAAAGTTGGCGCCCAGGGTTTGGGTATTCTGCGCGCCGCACCCTCCATTGGGGCGTTGATCATGGCATTTTCGCTTGCACACCTGCCGCCGATGAAGAACGCCGGCAGGAACTTACTCCTGGCGGTGACCGGCTTTGGGCTGGCAACGATCGTGTTCGGCCTTTCCAGGTCATTTCTTTTGTCGGTTGGCATGCTGGCTTCGCTTGGTGCGCTGGATAACATCAGCGTGGTCATCCGTGGGACGTTGCTGCTGACGCAGACGCCCGATCAAATGCGCGGGCGCATCTCTTCCGTGAACAGTATCTTCATTGGGATATCGAATGAGCTGGGCAGTTTTGAATCGGGCCTGGCTGCCTCGCTATTTGGTCCGGTCATTGCAGTAGTCGCAGGCGGCATTGGGACGATCATCGTTGTGCTGGTCGTTGCCCGAGCCTGGCCCGAAATGGGACGGTTGAAAACGTTAAACGCTGAGGTACCATCCCCCACCTAGCCTATGGCTCACTCCGTTCCACAAAATCATCCAATACGACCACATCAATGAGTTCCTGCAGTTTGGATAATCGTTTGTCGTTCGTCAAGAATGCCTTTGCACCAAAACTAAGACTCGCTGCCACCTGCAGAGCATCAGGCGGTGAGATATTGTATTTCGCATGCAATTGAGCCGCCGCGCGCGCTGCGTTACGATCTACATCCACAATGGATAAATTCGGGAAATGTACCAGCACAGCTTCATACTCACGTGCTGCTGCTTCAAGCCCTAATTGCCACGGACGGACCGTGATTTCCATTAACGTGATCGTAGATATTATCCCCTGCCATTTCCCTTTTTCGATGCCCCGGATTGTGATCTGAGCAAGTTCGCCATAACGCTCATTATTCTCTAGAAAGTAAATGAATAGGGGTGTGTCCAGCCCAATGACTTTTGCCCTCGCTAACCTTTTGCTGAGTTCGTCCATGCGTCGCGCTCCCCGTTGAGATATTTCTGGACATCAATGCCTTTCCAAATTTCACCATGTAGACCTTGAAGGTAATCGGCGTAGCGCTTTGGTTCTGGAATCAAAACGATCACGCCATCCTGGACATCGACCAACAGACGATCCCCTTTTTTGATGTTCAGTTTCTTACGTGCAATTTGCGGAAGAGCGATCTGATACTTCGCGCTCACTTTAACAGAGGTCGTACTCATAAAAACTCCTTGCTTAGCAAAAGAGCTAATCTGCTAAGTATTATGTCATATCTGCCAAATCGGCTTCATCTGCGCTGCTACACGAAGGTGCTCCTCAAAGTGAGCGCACGGGGCGGTCTCGCTTCTTCCCGGTTCATCAAAGGAACTTGAAAACGGAATTGGCAGCATACCAGAGCAGGGCGATGAGTATGCAGGCGATAACGAGCATGGCCAGGGGCAGCAGCCTGCGCGATCGTTCCTGCTCTTCGAACTCGCGAGTGCGTGGGGTTGTCAAATCCAGATCAAAATTCAGGTGGACTTCTTCGTGTTCCTGGGATGTCTGACCATAATACTCAAAGCATTTGTAAACCAGTTGCTCAGTAATGGACGGGCTGCTGACCCAATTATTCTCCAGACCCCTCATAGTATCCGGGCCATGTGCGTTCACCGCCCGAAAATTATTGATATTGTTCTCCTCAACATCCTCCAGGATCTCATCAGGCAGGCGGAAGATCATCCTTGTACCTGTAATGAAGCCAAAAATGATCCCAGTTTTTGGGTGCACCAGAGTCTCACGACCATAAATCACATACTTACTATTCTCCGGCAAACTCGGCATCGAAGAAAAACGTCCAATAAAATCAAGAGGGGTGGTATCCTGATTTACTTTTTTCGCGGAGAAAGGCAGGATGATTTCATGGTAAGGATGGAGGTCTTTGAGATAAGCCAGCACTTTTTCATTGGCTGGCACGTGAATATTTGGGATTGCATTTTCCTGGGAACGATTTGATTCATCCATATGAATACCCTCCGATCATGATAATGATATTACCTGTAAAGACTCCGCATCAGCGTGTGAAGCGAATGTGACCAATTCTCTCTCAAATCCAGCGGTTTAATCATTGAATTCGCATTGTAAATTCTTATTCTCATATTTGGAGGCGCCCAAAGGTACGCTCTGTCACTGCTGAAGAACGCACGGGCGTGGAACGCCACGTGCTCAGAGCTGAAGCCCTCCGGGCTAACCAAGGCGTTTAACTGTCAATCTGTTTAATTGAGTAATCCGGAAAGCCAGTGCATGACATTCAACACAAGTTGGAAGTTCTGCTCAGCCCTCGGAGCATTCATTCCCAGCGGCTGATGATTAGAGAGCTGTGCAGAGAACATGGCGGCTTCACCGAAAAAGGCAGTGCGACCGGAACCAAATGGCATTACCGCGCCTTGCAGCCAGCCGCCTACGGGAATCCGTTTCGTGTTCGGTCCGAAGTCATCTGACTTTACCGGCATTAGGGATATAAAGTCCTCTGGCAACACTAATACTGGCTGTGCAGACGCAGGCGCCTGAAATGCCTGACCGGTAAAGCTTCTGACACTGGTAAGCGATTCGTCTTCGTTCCGTCCCTCTGTGATCGGACTTGGAATCAAAGTTTTAGTCTCAATCGAAAAGATCGTCGGCTTTGCAAATGCGGCCTCGAGATTTTCCTCGTCACTGAAGTCCGGGACTGCGTAACCATTGTTGAACTCGATGCCAAAAGCAGATGCAAGCTTCGAAGCGACCCCCGCGAGAGGCATATGATCGGCAATCAGGAGCAGCGCGCCGCCTTCATTCACCCAGGTTTTGACAGCATCGATCTCTTGATCGGTAAATCCCGAGGGGGTGGGATATGGATACTTGCCCCAGTCACTACTTTCGAGCATCGCATTGGCGATGACCAAAATATTGCAGCGTTCTAAAGCAGCCACGCTGAATTTCTCTGGGTTGGATTCGACTACATAACCATCGCGCCGGAGCAATTCGCCAAATGCCCAAAAGCGATTCTTAATCGTGTGGAAGTTGTTGTGGGCTTCATCCACACAGACCTTTGGTCCGTCTCCCACTGCATAGGCTGGATTATTTATCGCGGGCGCATAGGATTTATCAGGGACCTGCGGGGAAGAGGAGCAGCCTGCCAGGAGGACAATAACGATTACTACTAAAGTAGATCTGATCATAAGGTTTTTATCTCCTTCTCGATTGCAGACCTACTTTGTTTGACAGGAAATTAATGGAAAAGTTTCAAAGGATTTCTCTCTGGAGAACGGTTTTCATGTGCTCAAAGCAAAAGCCACCACCCTATACCCTAATGACGAGCGTATATTTACAAAGTTTTAATTTTTACATTGAACTAAGAACGGTTTTATTATCCAGTTAGTTCAAGGTCATGATCAAAAGGATGCTTGCTTGGAAGCACTGTAGTACTTGTTTGACACATCCTCCAGCTACACGGGATTCCCTCCCACTCCGCTACGCTTCGGGGACCATGGTGGCACCGCCCGCCAGGGCAGGTGTGGCAATCCCTTGTAGGAAAAGTCCCTCGTGTGCAGAGGCTGTGATAGCGACAACAAAATTGGGACGGCAGAGCATCTGCCGTCCCAACCCTAGTTCTTTCATCGAAGTATCTAAATTGGAGTCACTATATCTCTGCTCATAGGCTTATGTTTCGGCCTGGCCGCGCTTGCGCTTCTCGGTGGAGCGGTTTGGGCGTATTTCAGGGAGCAATGGTTCGGGTAACTCGCGCTCCAAGTTGGTAACCACTAACGCGCCCTTGCAAATAATCCTGTACATCCTGCCATAAGGCAGATATGGCACCTATCAGCGATTTTGTTTGAGAGTCGGAGCATACCACCATCATTCGATCGACTCCGTCAGGAACTTGCACAGGATTTGTAATAGAGTTCCTCTTCATGGCTTCGACGATCACCACGAATGTCCGTTCGGGAATACAACAATTGTCGCTATTCATACAAATACAGCCGACATTCACCTGAAAAATCAAATCCGAGCTGTTCGGGCCATTCGGAAATGATATGTTCGTCACACTATATTTGACATCCATTGTCGCTTCGAGGGAGTTTGTCATTGAAGACAGATCTCCATTCAGCCAATTCACCATAATGGGGATGTTGGGGTTGAAGGTTGCTACGGGTGTTGCTGTCCACGCTGCGGCGGTTTCTGTTTGCCGCACTATGGCCCATTGAGCATCAGATATATTTGCAGCTGGATCGTTTCCACATGCATTGACAAGAAGAAGCAAAATAAGGGGAACAGTGAGCAGAAGGCGTTTCATAGGACCTCCCTGGATCGATGACTTCTTAATCATAGCGCATTTGTGACTGGATGTCACCTGAGAATTGTCACTATTCTAAGGAACTCCTATGAAACCAGGCTGGCAGGAAGCATCCCTGCCGATTGTGTTCATTGTGATTCGTGCAGCGGAAAGTTTTTGCGCCGCCGGCTTGTTCTTGTCGATTCAGGTATGGGTGAGTCTGCGGTGGCGCAATTTCAGTAGGGGGTTGGCGGTGGGAATCATAGCCATCATGATGGTGCTCGGCAGCGCGGCTCGCGGCGCTGATAGCTGGTTTATTAAGTCCTATCCATGGGCGTTGCCGATCACGGCGGTATCGCATCTTGCGGAGTTTTATCCTGATCGATGGGCGGTTGTCCTTGTTGGCTTGATTGGGGGAATCATTGTTGGATTGGCTGGAAGCCGGGATCTTGCCCGCCGCGAGTGGTAGCCCCAGGACAAATAGCTTTTAACTTATTGCATCGCAGTCGCTTCTCGAATCTCCTCAACTACCTGGGATAATACTCAGAGGTCCGGAAAGTTTTTACATTTGAATAATCCTTGCCCATCGCGACGCTGACCTCCCCGCGTCCCATTTGATACACTACAGACCATTGGGTACTTTCCTGTGCCACTTCCGAGAGGAGTTCCATGGCGGAGCTCGAATCGAGCATTCCCTGTTTCTCGTTCAAACGGGCGTTGATCCTATCGTAGCGCCAACAGTTCCCCTTGGGATCTTCCACCGCAGCGTGCAGGAAGTTAGTAGAGGAATGCCAGGGTTGTTCATTTTCGAAGACGTGCATTTCGCCCTGGTAAAACTCAACCAGAATCGCCCGTTTGTTTGCATCCGCGATCAGATAATGGATCGGCGGACCTCCCTGGAAATTAATGTTGTATTTTTTGATGAGGTTGAGCGCCTCGTCCACGTCGCGGGCATGATCCAGTATTTCACGGATGATGCCGAGCGAGCTGATCGTCTTCTTTGACGGGTCGGGCTGCATATTTCCCGGATCGACGGCCGCCATGCCAATGGCGAGACCATGCTCATTCATTCCATCGAAGGGCATCTGCGGGGCATTCAACAAGCCTTTAAGCTCCTGGAGCGGGAGCTTTGTCAGATCGAAAACGGTTTGTCCGCTGAACCCCAGATAGGCAAAAACCACCATCGAGACAGATGCGTATCCATCCGGCGGATCTGTAAACAGCAGCAGCGCCGGGCTGAACTCCCAGTCGAAGTTGCGACCGTAGAGCAAATGATCTTCGTCGAGCAGGACTGTAAAGAGGGAGCAAGCCCAACTAGGAGGGGAGGCCGCTTCCTGCCCAGCGGGCAGCAGGGAGGTTTGGGGTGAATCGTATTCCCCGTAGTATTGCATTGTGTAAAGCGGATGATCGTCCACTTTTTTCAGCGAAGCGAGTGTTTTCGCCTGGTTTTCCGTGAAGCCAGCTGGAAGGGTTGCCGTCGCTGTGACGCTCACCTGCGAGAGACTACACGCCTCCAACGCTCCAATTGCCAGCAAACAAATGATGTTTCTGAAAAGTTTCTTCATGACGGGAGCCCCTCCATTCTTCGACTGCTTTTATGTCTTTATAGTACTGCTTTTGACTGGGAAATACACTATCCTTTTGGACAGTTTAATTGAACAATTTACAGATATGGAAATGTTACGATCAACTCGTAATAGAGTATGCCCCTTCAATACGCCTCGTGGACCGCGTACGCGTGACAATCCCCCGTTACCAATTTTCTGTTCACCACTGTGGGCCACAGCTTTTACTGTTTCTTTTGTTTCTGCTCGAGTTGCTCCCGTTCCTGTCGCTGCAGTTTATGTTTCTCTACCTGTTCCTGTTCCAGTCGCAGCTGTTCCTGCCTTCGCAGTTTTTGTTTTTCCACCTGTTCCTGTTCCAGTTTCAGCCGTTCCTGTTGGCGCAGCTTGCGCTGTTCTTCCTGTTCCTGTTCCAGTTTCAGCCGCTCCTGTTGACGCAGTTTTCGTTCCTGCTCCTGTTGCTGCTCCAGCTCTTGCCGCGTCTCCTGGTTAGGTTTCTGTTTATCGGTCTGCTGCTGCTCGAGTTGCAATCGTTCCTGTTGGCGCAGCTTGCGCTGTTCTTCCTGCTGCTGCTCCAGTTTCAGCCGCTCCTGTTGGCGCAGTTTTCGTTCCTGTTCCTGCTGCGGTTCCTCTTGTTGTTTCGATGTCATCATGTTTTCCTTTTTTGAATACGAGCCTTGTCTACTACGTTCCACACAGGCTCTCAGATCAGATTACAGGCTCGGCATCTTTCTCCCCTTTACAATTGCCATCTGAAGGTAATTATACAGCGTCTTTAAATCATTCGGAGATTGCCACGCCCCCTCCATTCGCTCGCAACACCTGCACCTGCTTGCAAGTGCAGGTGTGACCTGAAAACAAATGAGACGGCGTCCCTCCTTCGCCGTCCCATTTCTTGTTGTTAGACACGCTTCGACTGCGCTCCCCTATCGGGTCGCTCCGCTCAGCGCGAATGGCTCCTCGCAATTACTTCGTCTTCGGGAACCTGCTCACTACCTTTGCCGCTGTTGCGGGCCGGTCCATCACCCCACCCTGATGGATTCCAATCGGTGTGCCTTCTTTGGCAGAGCCGTTTTCCAGGTAGGCCTGTCCGGTCAGGAAGCGCTCGCTGTCAATGGCGCAGGAGGTCACCCAGCCAATCCGCTCGCCATTGGCATTGATCACCGGGTCGCCGTTGTGCGCCATGCGGACCCTGGGCTCGTCGAAGCGGAAGCGCACCACTACGCCCTTGCGCTCCTGCTCGCGTACTGCGTAAGCATCTCGTCCAATAAACCAGGGCTTGTATAGTTTGACGTAGGAACCGAAGCCGCCTTCTGCCACCCCCAAATCTCGTTCCCCGAACTTACCGGAGCCAAGGCCCATCTCGTCACCGTACAAGGGCAAGCCGGCTTCTGTACGCAATGAATCACGTGCGCCCAGACCGATCGGCTTGACGCCGAACGGTGCGCCTGCCTTCAGGACTGCGTTCCAGAAGTCCACGGCGCGCTCAGGATGAACGAACAGCTCAAATGCCATCTTCTCGCCCGTGTAGCCCGTGCGCGAGACGATCAGGTCGAAGCCGCCCACCACCGCATCACACAACTCGGTCCTTTTGAGCGCCATGACTTTCTTACGCGTTTCATCATCCATACCCATGGCAAGCAAGATGTCACGGCTTTTCGGTCCCTGCAAAGCAATGTCAACCCGCATATCCTTCCCCGACTGCGGGTCTCTTAAGTTGCGGATCTCGGCCTCGTAGCCAAACGTCCGTGCCCAGGGCCGGGCATTGTCGATCTTTACCTTGCCATCCCGCACTGATTCAAACCATGTGCGGTCCTTGTCATCGTTCGAGGCATTGACCACCACCAGATATTTATCCCAGGCGCGCCGGTAGACAAGCGTATCGTCGATCACATCTGCATCGGGCGTGAGGAACTGGCTGTAGAGACTTTCACCGGGCTGCAGACCCCCGCAATCATTGGCACAGATGCTATCGAGGAACGACGACGTATCCGCGCCCCGCACTTCATACACGCCCATGTGCGAGACATCGAACAGTCCGGCTGCCTGGCGTGTGGCCAGATGCTCCTCATAAATGCCTGTATACTGCACCGGCATCTCCCAACCGGCAAACGGGACCATTCTGCCGCCGAGGTCTCGATGGATTTGATTCAATGCCGTCTTCTTTAACTCGCCTTCCGCCGGCTGCGCCCACTCAAACGGCGGTAGCGGCTCTTTCTGGACCTCGGAACTGATCCCGATAAAGTAGGGCTTGTCTTCACTGACAGCCAGTCCCCGCCCGGGGAAGGCACGCTTCACCACTGCCCTTTTCGTCTGGCTGACGGCAAACGGACCCGGCATGCGCTTTTCGCTGTAATCCTTCTCGCCGTCCAGTTTGAACGAGGTGTATCCATCTGAAAGGTCGCGCAACCAGGTCGCAACCAGGGCTGCCTTCTTGACGGGCACGAGTAGTTGATAGGATTGATCGTCCACTTTGACCAGCGAGGCCCTCACAGCACCCAGAGGTGTAGAAATCTTCGTGGCTTGACTCTGTCTCTTCTTGAGCAACGTGAGATCAGACGAGGTGGCGTAATCCAAAACCTGTCGCACACGCTGTCCTTCCAGGTCAAAGATGGCAATATCCCTGGCTTTGACTTTATCGTCAATGAAATAGAAATGGGGGTAGCCGCTTTTCTTGTATTTGAAGTCAATGCCGGCCTTTTCTGCCAAACTTCTCACCCGCACCTTGGCATTGTTCAACACGTTGAAATCGACCTTGGCACGGCGTTGTTTGCCTTTGTGGGGCGTGTCCACGGCGTGAGGGGCACAGGCAAGTAGAACATCGGCCATGATATCGGTCAACTCGCGTGTGGTCTTCTCGTTGAAACCACGCTGCGTGATCCAGGGTGTGCCGAGACGAATACCGGAGGGGTCGAGTGAATTCTTGTCGCCGGGGATGGTATTGCGATTGACGACAATGCCAACAATATCCAAAATGCGGGCGGCCTGGTCACCGGTCAGCGAGATGCCATCCAGCGACTTGATCAGGGTCACATCCACGTTCACCAGATGCGTATCCGTGCCGCCAAAGGGGACGCGCAGTCCGCGCTTCTGGAACTGGTCCGCCATCGCCTGAGCGTTCTTGACCGTCTGTTCCTGCAGTCTCTTGAACTGTTTGGTTTGTGCGAGCTTGAAGGTGAGCGCTAATGCGGCAAAGACATTGACGTGGGGGCCGCCCTGCTCGCCGGGGAAGACAGCTTTGTCAATCTTCTTGGCGATCACCGCGTCCGTGCTCAATAATACTGCCCCGCGCGGACCGTCGAGACTCTTGTGTGTAGTTGACATCACGACATGGGCGATGCCAACCGGCGAAGGTACCACGCCTGCAGCGACGAGCCCACCAATGTGCGAAATGTCTGCCAGGAAGTACGCGCCGACTTCATCGGCGATCTCGCGGAACTTCTTCCAGTCTGGAACCCACGAATAGGAGGAATAGCCCGCAATCAGCAGCTTCGGCCTGGCTTCGAGCGCCTGGGCACGGATCTTGTCGTAGTCGAGTCGCTCTTTCTCATCCACTGTGTAATGGACTGCCTTGAACCACTTCCCCGAGCGGTTGACCGAAGAGCCATGTGAGAGGTGACCACCGTGCAGGAGGTTGAGTCCCATGACGGTATCGCCGATGTTGATGAGAGCCTGATAGACCGCGTTGTTGGCGGGTGCACCCGATAAGGCTTGCACATTGACGTAAATCTGGTCAGCGGTAAACCCGTTGGCAGCAAAAGCCTGGGCGGCACGCTTACGAGCCAGCGCTTCGACCACATCCGCATACTCCACCCCTTTGTAGTAGCGCGGGTCGCCGTTACGGCGATAATCACCTAAACGCGCCGGATAATCCAAAATTTCTTCTTCGGACATCCAGCGCGTCTCTTCTTCGGGGTAGCCTTCGGCATAAATGTTCTGAAACGCAGAACCGAGTGCTTCACGGACTGCCAGCGGTGAAGTCGATTCGCTGGGGATCAGGATCAGCTTCCTTGCCTGCCTCTCCGCTTCGAGTTGTGTCAGCTCGAAAACATCCCGGTCGAGTTTGGCGAGGTTGCCGCGGAATAAATAGTCGGACATGGTTGTCTCCGTAATTTGGGAATGGGGGTTCGGGATTCGCGGGTAGCGATGAAGACCTTCACGCTACCCGATGATCGATATTTGAATTGTAGGACGGGAAGAGGCAAGGGTCAAGTGAAAAATGACATGTTCTCGTGAAAAGAAGCGTTGAGCGATGATGGCTTTCCCTCTTGACCCTCCCGCCGCTGGAGGGTGTATAACATGCATCGGAGGGCCCTTCCATATGATCCGGATCGGAGACTTTTCAAAACTCAGTCGTGTCTCGGTGAAGACGTTGCGCTACTACGACGAAATGGGTCTGCTCAAGCCTATGGATGTGGACGCCTTCACGGGCTATCGTCTCTACGAGTACAGCCAGCTCTTGATGCTTCATCGCATTCTGGCGCTCAAAGATCTGGGCTTTTCGCTCGAGGAGATCGGCCGTCTCCTTGACGAGGATCTGTCCGTGGAGCAGATGCGGGGAATGCTCAAGCTGCGTGAAACGGAAGCACGACAAAGACTCCGTGAAGAGGCAGAGCGTCTCGAGCGCATCGAGTCCCGTCTGAGACAAATCGAACAGGAGGATATGATGTCCAAGTATGATGTGGTGATCAAAAGTGCAGATGAAATGAAGATTGCATCAGTGCGAGATGTTGTTCCTACTCCGCCCGAGCAGGGAGGGTTATGGCAGGAATTAGAGGGGTATCTGGCGATGCAGCATATCCGGCCGATTGGCGCTTGTTTCACACTCTACCATGATGATGAATACAAGGAACGCGATTGGGACGTGGAGGTCTGTGAACCAATTGACGCAGACCTTGCTGAGTCGAAGCGTGTAAAAGTGCGGGCTCTGCCTGCTTTGGAGACGCTAGCTTGCACGATACACCATGGACCATTTGTCACGATCGGTGAAGCATACAACGCCATCGGCAAGTGGATCACCGATAACGGCTACCGCATCGTGGGTCCCTGCCGCGAGGTCTATGTGCGTGAAGCAGAGAACATCAGCCAGACCGACCCTAACACCGTCACGGAGATCCAGTTCCCGGTGGAAAAGATGCCGAAGTAGTCATCAATGACGACCAACTAAAAAAACGTACGCCTGGCAGGTCAAAGCCTGTCAGGCACTTTTTAATCAATGGTATATTCTATTCAACTGCTGTAGCGACGTTTGAGAGACGATTAGTTTTCAAGGATGCGTTTCAATGTTTCAAAGTCTGATTCAGACTCTTTCTTAATCGAATTGGCAATCAGAGGTTCAAATAATCGCATCAGACCGCCAGTGAGCATGACAAACTTGTGCTTGAGTCTTGTGCCGCCATTCTCAGCCTCGAAGGAATAGCTGACTGTGACCTGCGGTTTGGTCAGGGTACTGGTCTCAAAGCGCTTATTTGGTTCAAAGGCTGTAATTTCTCCCTGAATTTCGGACTCTCTTCTGCCCAGGCGCCGAACTTCGCGGAAGCGGCTTCCAAGACGCAACGGACCTTCAGTCAGTAGCTCTGTTTTGATAAGATTAGATTGCCATGTGGAGAGCTTGCCGGTATCCATCAAAAATGCAAAAACCTGTTCGACTGGCTGGTTGAGGTGAATACTGACTTCATGCTGGATCATCTTTATCTCCTTACTTCTAATATAGTGGTATTATATTTAATATAGTAATGATATAATCAAATAAAGAGAATGTCAAGAGTAATGGCACAACGAAAACCTTCCAAACGGGACTACGACTCTACCCGCCGCCAGGCACAGGCGAGCGAGACACGCCGCCGTATCCTGGAGGCCGCTCGTAAGCTGTTTACGGAGCGCGGTTATGCAGGGGCAACCACCGAGGCGATTGCTGCGGAAGCAGGTGTCGCTGCCCAAACGATCTATGCGATTTTCAAGAACAAGAAAAGGATCCTGATCAGCTTGATGAATGTTTCCTCCCCAACGGGAGAGGAAGATCATCTCCCCATGTCTGAGCGCTCCAATATACAAGCTGTTCGCCAGGAACACGGTCAGCATCATCAGATCCAGATGTTCGCTGAGATTGTTGCCTATAATCTTGACCAGGTTGCTGAGGTCTCTGAAATCATGGCCGATGCCGCCAAAAGCGAGCCAGATATTGACAGGATCTTACAGAAGCTCAACCATCAACGCCTGGAGCATATGACTTCCGCAGTTGAGGATATTGTCGCGAATGGCGCCTTCCGGAAAAAGATGGATCTTGCCGATGCTACCGATACCGTTTGGGTATTGACCAGCCCGGAAGTCTTCCTCCTGCTGACACGGGAGCGCGGCTGGCCAAAGGAGAAATATGCCGAATGGCTGGCGGATGCATTGACAAGAGTGTTATTGTCTTAAACTTATGCCGCCAGAGGCAGCGCTGGCGTCTATCAATAGAAACGCCGCCGTCTCAAAGAGCCGAAGGTGGACGGTGGCTTGAGCGTTTACTCTTCACACGCGAATTCCAGGTCGGTGTCTGCTGGTGAGGGTGTGTTGTTGATCACCAGATTCGGGTCGGGCCATGTGCCTTGCTGGAAGCGGTCAATCGTATCGCGCAGGATGTTGAAATCGGCAGCGATTGTCGTAGTCGTTGTACCCAGTTGCGGGTCAAAGGTCTTGGCGGCTTTGAACAGGTCGATCGGGAAACTGGCGAAGACCACATCCGTCCCTTGCATTTGCGTAGCGAGACAGGCCAGCTGGCCGATCTGCTCCGGGCTGAGGTCGGTCTGCACATCGCGCTGGAATTCCTTGACCAGTTTTGGGATGACAGGCACGATGGCAGGGCTGAGCAGCTTCTTGCGTATGGCGCACATGACGATGTTCTGGTTCTCGGCGCGGCTGAAAGTCGAATACTGGCGGATGCGCGCGATCCACAATGCGGTCTCACCATCGATGTGATGCTGGCCGGGAGGAATGGCAAATCCTTTGGGGTTGGCTTTCGACCTTACACTGATCTCATAGGGCAGGTATATATCGATCCCGCCGATGGCATCTACAATGGCTTCGAAGGTCCGCATATTCACGGCGAGATAATGATCGGGCTCTGCGCCAAAGTTGAGGTTCAAAGTCCGTGCCAGCAAACCGGGTCCCTCGCCCGGACCATCATAATATCCTAGTCCCTTGTTGCCATATAGATAAGCCTGGTTCAGTTTTCCATGGGTGATGTCGTAATGATCGGAGATGCCGGGGATCGCCACCCACAGGTCACGTGGAACTTCCAGGACACCGACCCGGGCATGGACAAAGTCCACCCGTACCAGGCGGATAACGTCGGCTAATCCATAGAGGTAATGGTCCCCGCGGGCATCCGAGCCGATGGCAAGGAGGTTCATCACCGCAGGTCCGCCGCATAAGGGTTGAGGTGTGGCTGTGCCCGTTGGTTGAACTTCTGTGGAGGTGCTGCTTATTGCGGTTTCTTCAATTGCAAATTTGGTCGGCGTGGGATTGGAAGGTGTAGAAGTTGGCAGTTCCAGTGCTGGTCCAAGCGGCTGGCGATACAGTTTGAGCAGCACTATCCCCAACGTTACCAGAATGAGCAGAATAAGGCCGAATATCGTTTTCTGTTTGGTCATCATCTTGATATCCTGCCTACTAAGACGGGAATACCTGGAAGAAAGTTCGCGAGCCGACGGTTCCCGGTGAGAGGTGTTGATTTATAAACGTCGGAAGTCCTCTTGATAACCTCCGACGTTTCTCTCGATTAAAATGGCGGGCTTGTTTTCAGAATCTCCTGAAAACAAGCCCGCTGGGTTGACTGATCATTGCGAGAGCGATATCTCTATTGAAAGTACTATGTCTATAATCGTGTGCAGTGTCTGCGTTGGGCTGCGGTGTCTAGAGTATGGCTGCTTTGTCTGCGTTGAATCTGTGATGTTGGCTTTGATGTTGTGAAGTTTACGGTGAGGCTGCAATGTCGGTATTGAATCTACGATGTCTGCATTGGGGCTGCAATGTCTAAATTGATCTACTAATGTCGGCAATGGGGAGGAGTGTCTGCGATGAGGAATTGAAGCGTCCTCGCAATGATAGATACATTATGAACCCAAACCATGATCTTGAGACTTTACGAACTGCTTACAACTGAAAAAAACCATCAAAAATGAAAGGTAGGTTGAGTGCTCGAAAAGGAGCTTGTGAGAATGAATTCTCCTGCACACTGAAATAGTGTAACAGACCCACATAATTTTCCCACAAGCTTTTCACAGCCGCATGACACTCTCTGGATAAGATATGTGCAGGCTGGATGTGATCCAGCTAAATTACAAGAATGGAGATGAACAATGAAAAATAAAAGGCCGATTCTAATCGCTGGATTATTGGTCGCGTTATTAGTCGCCGGTGTGATCGGTGCGACGAGTGCCTATGCCCAGAGTCCCTCAAACACGCCGTTCCATGGACGGGGTCCGGGCGGTGGAGATGGTCCCGGCATGGGACGGGCGGAATTGGCGGCCGCTGCGAAAGCGCTGAGTATGACGACTGATGAGCTTTCTTCTGCCTTGCAGAGTGGCAAGACGCTTGAGCAATTAGCCAGTGACAAGGGCGTTGATTTACAGACTGTGAAAGACGCGATCAACACTGTTCACCGGGAAGAGGTCCGTTCCAGAATTCAACAAGGGTTATCTGATGGCACGCTCTCTCAGGAGAAGGCTGATTGGTTACTGGAAGGATTGGATAAAGGCTTCCTTGATGGGCCGGGCTTTGGCTTTGGTCCACATGGACCTGGGTTTGGTCCGGGGCAGCAAGCCCAACCTACGCAGCAAAGTAGCCAGTAGTTCTGCTCTATAAAAAAAGAAGGTGAGACGAGCATTTCGTCTCACCTTCTTGGTTGGATTAGAGCAAAGGTGTCAAGGATAATAAGGTTGAATGGCATCAATTTCACTCGGATCGGGGCTAGCCGGTGATGTAATGCGCATCCAGGGATAATTCCCTGATGGCACAATGCTGTCGATATCTATGGTAATACCGGTCGAGTTGTACATCCTGGCGATGGGGATATTGCAATTATCAATTTCCGTGGGACAGAGATCACCGATCAGATTTTGCACATCCATATTTGTGTTCGTGTCCGGTGACCCGTCACCCCAATAGAATACCTGATACCAGTTACTTCCGTCGGCGCTGATCTCGACCTGTACCGAATCCAGGTCCACTCGGGTGGGATTAGCGAGTCGCTCATAATATACAAGGTCAGGCGTACCGGCATCCCCATCCGCGACAATGGCTGGGTCAAAAATGATGATCGTGGAAGTCCCTTGTGGCACATTGGTCCAGGAACCATCTGGCGGACCGATATCCGGTTCAGCGCTCGAGGATGCATCTGAATCGGTCGCACTGTTATCGCCTGCGGCAATTTCGATAAAACCTGCCGGTACAGTAACAGAGGCAGTGTTGACGAGGGTACCGGCGGCATAGGCAGAAACGTTGGCTGTGATCGTATAGGTAACCGATAAACCGGCCGGGATGTTTATCACGTCGTTGAGATCCCCTGTTCCGTTGGCGGTACAAGCCGCGCTCCCACTGGGTGAACAACTCCAATTTACACTGCTGATTTGAGCTGAAAATGAGTCGGTAACGGCCGCGCCATTCACATCAAAAGTACTGTTATTCGTGACCACAACTGTGTACGTCAGGGCATTCCCTGACGTGTAGGTAGCTACTCCATCGCTTTTGGTGATCTGTAAGTCAACAGCAGCCCCGTCGATGTCAGTTGATACATTATTGGCTGGGACTGCGTCGGTGTAGTTTGCGGGCGGATTGACCGAGGCCGTGTTGGTCAAATCACCTGACGCAGTATTGGAAATATTTACCGTCACGTCATACGTTATGCTGGAACCGACCGGCAGATCAACGGTATCGCTGAAATCAGCCCCGCTGGCCGCGACCGCATCACAACCGCTGGCTCCATTCGTTTGCGCCGTACAGGCCCATGACCAGGCCGCGATCTGGGATGGTTTGCTGTCAGTTACGATGGCGCCAATAACTGCACTCGCTCCGCTGTTTGTGACAGTGACTGTATACGTCAATACACTGCCCGCCGCGTAAACCGTCACACCATCCGTCTTGGTAATAGACAGGTCTGCAAGCATGGTTTGTGTGTCTGTGTCGCTGGCTGAGTTGTTGGCTGGCGCCGGATCGGTATAACCCGGCGCAGTGATCGTCGCTGTATTCTTGAGATTGCCATTTGCGCTGGCCGAAACCATTGCATTGACCGTGTAAACGATGCTTGCCCCACCAGGCAAATCAACACTGTCACTAAAATTTGTGCCGCTATTTGTAAGCCCATCACAACCGCTCGCTCCACCGTTTTGGGATGCACATGACCAGGACCAGGCTGTGAACTGGGATGGAATGTTATCGCTGATCCGTGCGCCCGTGACCGGTGTAGCACTGCTGTTCATTACAGTAATGGTGTAGGTTAATGAACCACCTGCGCTATAGGAGGTGACACCATCACTTTTTGCGATTTGCAGATCGGCAATCGGAAGAGAGGAAATGGTGGGCGTTGCCGTTGATCTATTTGTCTTCGTGGATTTTGGTCTGGCAGTTGAAGATGGAATCCACGGCAGCGGTACAAGTGTCTTCGTAGGGCTGGCTGTTACTCCAGCGGTGCTGGTCAAAGGCGAAATTGTGGTTGGCTTCTCAGAAGCGATAGCCGTCGGCGTCGGGAATGGCGTCCGGGGAATATGTAATGCACCCGGCGTGAGAAAATCGTTGATCCAGGCCGGTGGCGTCAGAATGGATGGATCGACAGGTTCGATGTATCCGTTGGGCCTGCTCGTGAGGAAATCAATGTTTGGATTGATGTTGGATTCCATGTTGGCGTTCAGTTTCCAGTTGGGAGAAAAGCGCAGCGCCCAGCCTCCCGCCAGGATCACACAGAGGAATCCAATCAGTAATATGATGGGAATAATGATCCAGTCATGTCGTTCGTGCTCAGGCTCAGCTGCTTTCATGGTTGGTTCCGTTGACCGGCAATCGTACAAAGACCGTAGTGCCGGGATTTGTCTCTTCGTTATAGCCTGGGCTTTGAAGCCAGATGCGGCCACGATGAGCATTGACAATGCCGCGTGCGATCGCAAGCCCAAGGCCAGGTCCACCGCCTTTGAATTTCGTCTTGCCCGAGGAGTGTAAAAGCACTTCACCGGTTTGATAGAACTTCTCAAAAACAAGCTGCTGATTTTCCGGAGCAATGCCGATGCCCGTATCCTGGATCGTAACCTCAATTTCAGGTTGGGTGGCGTCTGCGATGATCCGACCCCCGACCGCGATCTTGCCTCCATCAGGTGTGTATTTAATGGCGTTGCCAATCACGTGATAAAAAACTTTGTAGAGCAAATCTTTGTCGGCACAAATGACAGGCAGGTCTGCAAGCCCCGTTGTCAGAAAAGAAATCTTGCGTTCTTCAAAGGCAGTCTCGAAGACTACTCTCACTTTTTCAATGACAAGATCGATCTGCATGTTCTCGGCCAGCATGTCCAATTGATTTGTGTCAATGCGTGAAACATCCAACATGCTGTCAATGATCTCCACCATGCGGCTGGAACCCTCCAAAATGCCGCCTGCATACCTCACGAAGTCTGGATTCTCTTTGGACTTTATTTGAATGATCTGGGCATAACCCTGGACCAGGGTCAGAGGCGTGCGAAGCTCATGGGCAGTGATTTGGATGAAACGCAGCTTGGCACGATCCATTTGCTCCAAAATTCGATTCGTTTTCTCCAGCTCGAGAGTTCGTTGTTGAAGATTCTCAGTCATTTCGTCGAATGTGTTGGCCAGCACGCCGATCTCATCTTTGCTCTCAATTTCAGTACGTTTGGTCAGGTCACCGCTTGCAATGGCACGTGAGGTGCGCACCAATTTGGACAATGGATTGATGATTAAGCGCGCGACCAAATAGCCAATGAGAACCACAGCGATCATCGCCACAGAATACAAAAGGGCGTAGACGTTTCGGTTGGTAGAACCGGATTCAACCACAAAGTCTAATGGCAAGACAACGGCGAAAACACCAATGCGGTCATCTCCGATCTTAAGGGGACCGCGTACCAGGCTGAACTTGCGCCCATCTGCTGAAAGGGTTTCACCCTCCACAGTATTGTCTTGAGCAATGATCTCCTGATAAAGTGCAGTTGGTATCGAGATTGTTTGCAGGAACAAGGTCTCTGTGCCCTGGCTTCCGAGCGAAGATGCAATTGCCTGCCCGTTCTGGCCGTAAATGATCACATCTGCCAGGGAAGTGCTTTCCAAATAGGTGAGCAGAGTGTTCAAAGAAGTGCCAACCACAACTGCACCAATCATCCGGTTCTCTAATACAACTGGAACAGTGGTGAAGTAGTAGTACCGTCCATCCACCGGATCAAGAGCCAGTTCGCGCTGAGGCAGGCTGTCTGGATTATTCTCAGCTAATATACTGCTGACAATCGACAATGTGGATGTGTGGCCTGGCCGGCTGACATCCATGATCGTTCCATTAAACTGTCTGATCAGATGCAGCGATTCAGATCCCTCTGCGTTGAACAGCATGAGACTCTCGACGTTCAATCCACCCGCAGCCGGTATCGCTAAATGAGCGACTTGATCCGCATTCCCAGCCTGAAGCGCCTCGCCCAAGCCATGCGTATAAGCTACCAGGCGTGCGGCCTGGAGATGCTTGATCTCCTGACGAGCCATCGTATCAGAAACGACACGACCCGCTTCCAGCAGTTGATTCGACAAACGCTCATTTAATGATTTTGAGACCAGGCGTGTAACAACATAAGCACCCGTTACGGCAACAATAAGCGTGAGGAGAAGATACGGCAGAATGACTTTGAAACGGATGCTCACGGGAAGTCCTTTTCCCGACCATGAAATGGTTAGTCCTTATATTATAAAGACAAGAATGAAAAAATCATTACAGATTACTGTTTTGATAGTAATTTACAAGGTAGCTGTCTTTTTCGTAATGTTGACAACCTGCGTGAAAAAACTTAACTCCCTTCTTGGTGGAGGGTGTATAAGAATGTCAGAGGCCCTCAAATAATCCTGGGCGGGAATTGAATCTGCGACTGCCGGATGTACTCGGCGACCAGAACGATCCGATCCCGGTGGAGAAGATGTAGCAAGGTGAGACCGAACCGAGAAACACCCTCATCAAAACCTGGGAGTGTCTAATATAATATCAAGGACACTGTGTATTTGAATGCGGGCACTTCCCGAAACTTGATCTCAAGCTTATAGGTAGAATGAATCTATGAAGGCAGTAAAAAGAAATAATCCCAATCGTTCCAAACAATTGCATACTCCTATGCAGAAGAGCCTTGAATACAGCACGCTCCAGGAGGTAGCCAGGCTTATTCGCAGGCAAAAAGTTTCACCCGTAGAAGTCGTCGAGGCCTGCCTCAAACGAATTGAGGAACTCAACCCAGAGCTCAATGCGTTCATCACCGTTTTAGCGGATCGGGCCCGCGAGCAAGCCCGGGCGGCCGAAGCAGAGAGCAAGTCTGGCAAGTGGCGCGGTCCGTTACATGGAATTCCGGTTGGGATCAAAGATTTTTATGATACTGCCGGGATCAAAACGACTGCGGGTTTCGAGCATTTTAAAGACCGCATACCTGCAAAAGACGCCGCTGGTGTGTTCAAACTTAAAAAAGCAGGCGCGGTCATCATTGGAAAAATGAATATGCACCAGTTGGGCATGGGGACAACTGGGCTGGAAAGTTACTTTGGGCCGGTGCACAATCCCTGGGACCCTGAGTATATTCCCGGCGGCTCCTCGAGCGGATCGGCAGCTGCAGTTGCCAGCGGGATGTGCTATGCAACGCTGGATACCGACGCAATCGGTTCCTGCCGCCTGCCTGCTGCTTGTTGTGGTGTTGTCGGTTTCAAGGGGACCTACGGGCTGATCAGCCCCAAAGGCATTCTTGAAGGCGAAAAGGCCGATGAAATGATCCTGTGGCTGTCGCATCCTGCCATTACCACACGCAGCGTCCAGGATACAGCGATCGTGTTGGATGTGCTGGCAGAGCCAAGCGAAAATAGAAAAACAACCAGTTTTGCTCGTGCACTGGCACGAAATAGGAAGCTACGGATTGGCGTAGCGAACAACTACCAAGCGGACCAGGAAACGAAGGCAGCTTTCGAAAGGGCTGTGAAAACCATCCGCAGTCTGGGCTACCCCAGGTCCAGAGTTGCTGCGCCTTTTAGAGATCCCAGTAGCGGCATAGACAATATCGAGGCCGATCGCAAGAGCATTGCTCGACAAGCTTTCAAGGACATCGACGTTTTGATCCTGCCGACCACCACTACCGCCGTTCCAACGATCAAAGAAGTGGGCGCCAATCCGCAGGCGCTCTCGCCAGAGAACACCGCGTTCGCCAACTATTACGGGCTGCCAGCCATAAGCGTCTTGTGTGGCTTTGATACAAATGGCCTTCCGCTAGGCTTGCAGATCGTCGGCAAGCCATGGGGCGAGAGCGCTGTTTTGCGACTCGCATATCAATACCAGGCGGGCAGCAAGTATAGTGAAAGACATCCATAATTTGTCCTTCAGTTTTTGCTCCTGATCTCCTTTGTGCAAGTTTTGGGGCGAGTTCATTCTTGAGGTTTATCACCTTTGATATACTTTAAATTATGTATGACGACGTCATTAACATTTTTCAAAAATACTTGCCCAACCAGAAATGGAAAGTTCGAAGACCGCATGGCGGAAACAAGAAGAGATGCTATATTGTCAGTAACAGAAAGGACAAATACTTCATCAAGTTTGATATTCCAAGCGAGATCCTGAAAAGATTGGGGGAAATTCAGGTAGCACCAAAAGTACTCTTCTCAGGAGAATACGGGGGGCAAAGCTTTGTGATTCAAGAGTTTATTAATGGGCATTACCCGGTAGATAAAGCCTGGATGAGGGACAATGTTGATGAATTGATCAGAATAATCAGCCTCTATCACCAGGATCAGGAATTATTCAGACAACTGGCAGAAATTTTCCCAACGGACTTCCGGCGACATATCGGCCAGGATTTAGAGTATCTGGGTGAGAGACTTTCCAAAATAGACACCGGTCTGTTACAAACAGCCAAAATGGAAGAGGGGTTTGAGCAATTAAAAAACATGGCTCAAGCCTTTGAAGCCGAACCACTGGTGCCAATTCACAATGAACCGAACCCAAGCAATATGTTGGTGTTAGGAAAGAAATTGATATTTGTGGATTGGGATGAAATCACCCTGTCAGATCCTATGCGAGATATTGGAGTTGTATTGTGGTGGAATTTCCCTCCGGAACACTGGCCGGCCTTTTTGGAGAAGTGTGGGATAGAAATCACGAAGGGCCTCCTGGACAAAATATATTGGTTTTCGGCCAGGGCCTCCTTTGAGATTGTCCTCTGGCACGCAGAACATCATTTGGATGGACAAGATTTTATCGAAGATTTCTGCGCGGCATTAAACAAACAACCAAACCCCAAAGGATATTTAGAATACTACTGATTTTTAAAGAATTAATTTCCGCCGCATATATGTCGTTGCGAGCGCTCGTTGCGAAGCAATCTCCCGTTTCCAGGCAAGTTCATGGGGATTTTGAACCATGAGATTGCTTCGTCGGGAAGAACGCCCTCCTCGCAACGACATTGGAAACGGAAATTATTTTTTCAAAATTCAATAATATCTATAGTTAGACTCAATGGGAGTTGTGTTGATGCTCCCTTAGATAGATTAAGTATGGGAGGATCTGCTGAAAACAAAAATCCCCTTTCGGGAATTAATCTCCAGAGATTAGCAATGATAATAATTGTGTCCATCATGAATGCAAACAATTCGCAAACCCTAACTTCTTTTATCTAAAGCTCAACCTCCCGTCACTTATGGGGAGGTTGAATGGTCTTTGGCAAGATGCCCGTTTTTTATGGCTTCTGAGGGACTCGAACCCACGACCTTTCGGATGTAAGCCGAATGCTCTAACCAACTGAGCTAAGAAGCCTCTTATGAACAATTCCGTGTAAAAGAAGCGCTCTAACCAACTGAGCTATGCGCCCGCACGAACTAATGTGTGCGCATTATACCGCGATTGCATTTTTCTGTTTTCAAAATGGATATAGCGAGAATGTCAAATACCAGGCCATCATCGTCGATGCAACCGGTCAGGCAGTGAAGGCGATCCTGCCTGCTTTCCAGAGCGAATGACTGGCGAAAGAGGACTACCCGGTTAGTACTCGACTAGTACAGGATTAGTACAGGATTGCCGGGATCAATACGAAAGAGATCAGGAAGAGAACGATACGAGTCGCCAGAGATTAGATACTCTCCTCAAAATTGTGCTACACTTTCCTGCAATAACATTCAATCGGAGGGAACATGCGCATTGTTCGTTACGAAACAGGGGATGGCAAGAAACCAAAATATGGATGGTTGCTGGACGATAAGGTCGGTGAGATCGGTGGGAACATCTTCGGGCGTTATCGCCGCAAGGAAGCCGAGACTCCTCTCGCAGATGTGAAACTATTTGCCCCTTCCGAGCCGAGCAAAATCATCTGCCTGGGACGCAACTACGTGGAGCATGCCAAAGAATTAGGCAATGAAGTGCCCAAGGTCCCATTGATCTTTTTGAAACCGCCTTCTGCGATCATTTCGAATGGCGATACGATCCTCCTGCCGCCGCAATCGGCGCAGGTGGAACATGAAGGCGAATTAGTCGTTGTTGTGGGTAAACGCGGACGTTCTATCACGGCTGAGAACGCAAAGAAATACATCCTGGGCTATACGATTGGCAATGATGTCACTGCCCGTGATTTACAGAGGACCGACGATCAATGGACACGCGCCAAAGGCTTCGATACATTCTGTTCCTTTGGCCCGTGGATTGATACAGAGTTCGATCCCGCCGATGCAGTTCTCACTTGCCGCGTGAATGGGCAGATGCGGCAAATGGCCTCTACGCGTGATATGGTGTTCAACGTCCCTACGTTGATTGCCTATATTTCCTCTGTGATGACGCTCGAGCCAGGTGATCTGATATTCACCGGCACACCAGCAGGAGTGGGTGAATTAAAGAGCGGTGACGAGGTTGTGGTTGAAATCGAAGGACTGGGAGTTTTGAAGAACTCCGTAGGCAAGGAGTAAAGAGATTTTTGTTGGTAAAGACGAGAATATTTCTATTGTCTGTAACTTTAACGGTTCTTCTCTTATCTTGCACAACTCAACAAAAACCGGCACCACCAACATCAACGCCACAGCCGATTGCTACGACTTCGCCAACTACAACAACCGCACCTGGTTCCTCGCCAGTTCCTTTTCCGAGGTATGGGGAGACGTTGACTGACGTTACCTACTGTACCATCGATTCCTTGCCTCAGAAAATGGATGTGTATTTTCCGGAGGCAGGTGGACCATGGCCCACTGTAATGTACGTCCATGGCGGTAGTTGGATCGGTGGAGACAAGTCGGAAGCGGGGATGTTCGCCAGAGGGATGACCTTGCAGGGTTATCTGGTTGTTTCCATTAATTATCGTTTATACCCTGCCGCCAGGTATCCTGCCATGATCGAAGATGTAAAGTGCGCCGTTCGTTCGCTGCGGGCAAATGCCAGTCAATACAACCTTGACCCGAATCGTATTGCGGCGATAGGTGCAAGCGCAGGCGGTCATCTGGTTGCATTACTCGGAACATCGGACCAAAGCATGGGGTTGGATGTGGGGGAATATCTTGACCAATCCAGCCGTGTGCAGGCAGTGGTGGCGATGGCTCCGGTCACGGATTTGACACGAAAGTTCCCGAATGCCGATATTGAACTAATGAGGCACGTCGGGTTTGGGGAGGACAATATTGTGCAGGCAAGCCCCATCACACATGTGACGGCGGACGACCCACCCTTCTTATTGATCCATGGGGACCGAGATACTGTGGTCCCTTACGGGCAATCGCAATTAATGTATGAGCGCTTGCTGCAAATGAATGTCCCGGCCCAATTGGTGATCGTTAAGAACGCCGATCATTCGCTCACAGCGCCCGACGGATCCTCTTCACCGTCACTGGCTGAGATCAATCAAATCATCCTGGATTTTCTGGCGAAATATTTGAAATAGGAAAGAGGGGCAGGTATGACCTGGTCTTAAGGCTAGGGCTCGGATCGTTGACAGTTCTTTCATTCTGCCATATTATTTCGACATCAAACTATCTGACATCAAAAGAGATTAATTATGCCCACTCACTACTCTGGAACACGCGCAGAAATGCGCGCACTGGATACCTTTATCAAGCTCACCCGCTGCACAAATTCTTTGCTGATGCGGCTCGCGGAATGCAATACGATTGGCGGTCTCACCCCTTCACAGTTTGCAGTGCTGGAGGCGTTGTATCACCTGGGCCCGATGACCCAGGGCGAAGTCAGTCAGAAAGTGCTGAAGAGCGGAAGCAATATAACGACTGTGATCGACAACCTTGAACGGGATGGACTGGTCCGCAGGCAACGGGACGAGCAAGATCGCCGGGTGATCCATATCCATTTGACGGAAGTAGGTTCCAGGAAGATTGAGACGGTGCTTCCAGGTCATGTAGAGGCATTGGTTCGGGAGTTCAGCGTTCTATCGGCAGGCGAGCAGAAGACATTAGCTGAGTTGTGTAAGAAGTTGGGCAGAGGCAGGCGATCCGCCTGAGTGTGTTGTTAGGAGATCGCTCAAAAATTAGAGGTTGAAAGGAGAACAAATATGAACGACAAAATCGTTGCGGTCACTGGTGCGACGGGTCAACAGGGTGGAGCGGTGGCAAGAAAACTTTTGTCAGAAGGCTGGCAGGTGCGTGCGTTGACACGAGATGCCGGCAAGCCTGCGGCGCAGGAATTGGCTTCTCTCGGCGCGGAATTAGTAGCAGGCGATATGGAGGCTCGTGCTGAACTCGATGCCGCGTTCAAGGGAGCACATGGGGTCTTCAGTGTACAAAACTTCTGGCTGCCAAATGTCGGTTTCGATGGTGAGATCAGGCAGGGTAAAAACGTCGCAGACGCTGCTAAGGCCGCGGGTGTTCAACATTTGGTGTATTCTTCCGTGGGCGCAGCTCACCGTGGTAAGGGACAGAAGCACTTCGAAAGTAAATGGATCATCGAGCAATATATTCACTCGCTTGCAGTTCCATACACCATTCTGCGTCCCGCATTCTTCATGGAGAACTATAACTGGAGTCGGGCACAGATCCTGAACGGAATTTTTACGGGCATGGGCCTGCGACCTGAAAAGGGAATACAAAGCATGGCAGTTCAGGATATTGCCGTCTTTGTTGCGCTTGCTTTTGCAAACCCGGAACAATATACAGGCAAAACCATTGAATTGGCCGGCGATGAATTGACCGAATCCCAAATTGCGGATACGTTTACAAAAGTGATTGGGAGACCCGTGAAGCTCACTATGCCAACTCAAGGCGGGGGGCGCAGATCGGAAGAAGAGATGATCGCCATGTTCAATTTCTTCAACGCCGAAGGCTATAGTGCGGACATCCCTGCGCTGCGCAAACTTCATCCCGGTTTGCTGACGCTTGAGCAGTATCTTCGCAAGAACGGCTGGGAGAATGCGGAGCCCATCCCAATGCCTGAAAATGCTGGGTGGGGAAGATAAACTGAGTCTATAATTTCATCAAGGAAAATGACTTGCGAAGTAAGTTAGAGGACTTATTTTGTGAGTCATTTTGCTTTAACACTCCTGTGATTTAATTTTCAAAAGGCAGGTAGAATTATATATAATTTTAGACTATAGACTATTGTCGATGGTCTATGGTTCATTGTCCATCGTCGGAGGAGACATGCAAGCCTTTGAACTCACTCAATTGATTTCTCAAAGAGAATCAAGTAACAAACTATACCTCGAATTTCTCAAGGTCCCTGACCTCAGTATGGGAATATATGTCCTGCCGGCAGGCGGTGTGGATCCCCAATCACCGCACACCGAGGATGAGGTGTATTATGTAGTGAGCGGTAAGGCGAAGATCAGAGTTGGGGATGAAGACCGTGAGGTGCAGGCTGGGTCGATTGTCTATGTGGGGAAGAATGTAGAGCATCGATTTCATTCGTTGGAAGAAGAACTAACGGTGTTGGTCTTCTTTGCACCGGCGGAGTACACCCTCAAGGAGTAGGAAACATGTCTGTTGAGACAATCATTTCCCAGTTTGGATATGCTGCACTTGTAGCAGGGTTGCTTCTTGAAGGTGAGAGTGTCCTGGTATTGGCGGCTTTCATGGCTCATCGTGGCTATTTAGATCTGCCGCTGGTGATTCTGATTGGGTTTATGGTTACCCTGGCTTCCGATCAGTTTTTCTTTTGGTTGGGACGCACAAGGGGCAACCAGTGGCTTGAAAAAAGACCTGCCTGGAAACCAAACGTAGAAAAGGCAAAGTCTCTGCTCAGACGGAATATGACTCTGTTGTTTATTGGTTTTCGATTTATGTACGGCTTGCGGACTGTTATGCCATTTGTATTTGGCATTAGCAAATTTGCTCCGAAACGATTTTTCTTTTTGAATGCGATCGGCGCATTCCTTTGGGCGCTGATTTTCGGATTGGCAGGCTATCTCTTCGGTCACGTAGCTGAAGCCATTCTGGTGGACATGGGCAGATATGAATTATGGATCGCTTTAGGCATTGTCCTGACTGGCGCTGGTGTGGGGTTATACCGGTATCGCGCCGGCCCGGTGATCGGAAAGGCATAAACAGCATTTCCTCGATAAATGTAGGGCAAGCTTTGCGCCTGCGGAATATTCCAGTAGACCATGGATGATGAACCTGATGGTCTATCGTCCATAATCATTATTTAGGAGCGTATGTTCCAGCTAAAAACTACCCCCTTCCACGAAAGAACCTCCAAGCTATGCCTGCCGCAGAACTGGCGACGCTGGGCGGGGTATCTCGTGGCGGGCTCCTATGATTTGACCCTCGACCGTGAATATTGGGCGATCCGCAATGCGGCAGCATTAATTGATGTTTCACCATTGATGAAGTACCTCATTCAAGGCAAGGATGCGTCTCGTTTGTTGAACCGGGTAGTGACACGTGACATGGATAAGCTGAAAGTGGGGCAGGTCTATTACACGGGCTGGTGCGACGAGGAAGGCAAGATGATCGATGATGGTACTATCAGCCGCTTGGACGGGACCACATTCCGCATGACATCGGCAGACCCGAACCTGAGATGGCTCTCGATGAACGCAGTCGGCCTGGAGGTGGAGATCAGCGAAGTCACCGACAATGTCGCCGCGCTTAGCTTTCAAGGACCTAACTCCAGGGTGATTCTGAACCGTGTGGCAGATGATCCCGTTGACGGGTTGAAGTATTTCCGTTTCATGCGAAACAAAGTGGATGGCATCCCGGTCACGATTTCACGAACGGGCTATACCGGGGATTTGGGTTTTGAGATTTGGATGGACGCGCCAGATGCACTTACCATCTGGGATGCCCTGATGGATGCAGGTTCGAATTATGGTATCACTCCGGTGGGTATTCTCGCCATGGATATGGCACGCGTGGAAGCAGGTCTGTTCATGATCGAAGTGGATTACACCTCCACCAGCCATGCCTGGATCGAACCGCAGAAGTCATCGCCGTTCGAACTGGGCCTTGACTGGACGGTGGCTCTCGATAAGCAGGGTTACTTTGTCGGACGCCGCGCTTTGGAACGTGAGAAACATGAAGGCTCGGCATGGAAGTTGATGGGGCTGGAAGTGGAATGGGACGGGATGGAGCGATTGTTCAAAGAGGTTGGCTTGCCGCCGCAAATTCCTGGTATGGCGATAAGAGGCAGTTTGCCTGTCCTGGTTGGGAATGTGCAGATCGGTTACGCGTCCACGTCAACGTGGTCACCGCTTTTAAAGAAGTACGTTGCGCTCGCTCACCTGCAAAAGCCATATTATGAAGTCGGCGCGAATGTCAGGATGGAGATCACGGTGGAACATCACCGCCAGCATGCACCTGCGAAGGTGGTGAAGTTGCCGTTCTATGAGCCGGAGTGGAAGAAGAAATAAGAGAGCAGAGCGGATTGCATGCATAAACACGCAATGAAGAATTACCTTACCCAAACCTGGAAGGATCCTCGAATTGAATTCAAAGAGTCGCGTATCAGCGGCAATGGAATGTTCGCACGCGAGCCGATAAAAGAAGGTGAAACAGTCTGTATTGTGGGGGGGACAGTGATGACCGATTCTGAGTTTGCGGCCTTCCAAACCACTCATCGGCTTTACAACTCCATTCAAATTGATGACCACCTGCATTTGGTGGAAGACCCTGAAATCACTCGATACCTGGAAGGCTCTATGAATCATTCGTGTGACTCAAGTGCCTGGATGGATGATGAAGTGACGCTTGTCGCCCGCCGGGATATAGAGCCTGAAGAAGAAGTCACCGTGGACTATGCATTGTTTACAACTCAATCAAATTGGATGTTGGATAATCGTTGTCATTGTGGCTCGCCATATTGTCGCCGTGTGATTACAGGAGATGACTGGAGACGAGAAGATGTTCAGGAAAGATATCGAAATCATTTTTCGCCTTTTATCAATCGTAGAATCGAGGATCTTGGTACGCGCTTGTGAAAGTGGCGAGACGCTCAACATCGGGAGTAGACAAATCAGACCATAGGAATGATGATAGGCCCTGCACTGTCGCTTATCGTCCCTGAGAACTAATTATGTCAAATACATGTGATGTGATCGTGATCGGTGGTGGACACAACGGCTTGGTAGCCGCTGCCTATCTGGCGCGGGCTGGGAAGAAGGTTGTGGTGCTGGAGCGCAGGCACATCGTCGGTGGGGCGGCGGTAACAGAAGAGATTTTCCCCGGGTACAAGTTCACCGAGTTTTCGTACGTCGTGAGCCTCTTACGCCCGGAGATTATCCGTGAATTGGAATTGCCCAGGCACGGGCTCAAGATCCTGCCGCTGCCATCCACGTTCACGCCGACAGAAAACAATGATTATCTGGCCGCCTGGGATGACCACGATTTGACCCGACGCGAGATCTACCGTCACTCGCCGAAGGATGCTGAAGCCTATGATGAATATTCACGCATCATGGCACGTGCCGCCAAGGCGATCAAGCCCATCATCAATTTGATCCCGCCTGACCCATCGTCGCTGCATCCGCGCGACCTGTTGGGTTTGCTCAAGGTGGGTCAATACGCAGCCAGTCTGTCTGAGAAGGAACTCTATACGATCGCGAAACTGGCTACGCAATCGTCAGCAGATTTGCTCGAAGAGTGGTTCGAGACCGATGCGTTGAAGGGTACGAAAGCGGCCAGTGGGATTATCGGCACATTCCTGGGTCCGCGCTCACCAGGCACAGCGTACGTGTTACTCCATCACTACATGGGCGAGATTGACGGGGCATTCCGGGCATGGGGCTTTGCCAAAGGTGGCTCTGGTGGAGTAAGCGGTGCCATCGCCAATGCCGCACGGTCACTTGGGGCTGAGCTCAAGGTCAATACCAGCGTGAAGCAGGTCATTGTCAAGAATGGACGTGCCGTCGGGGTTGCATTGGAGAATGGCGATGAACTCCATGCAAAGGTCGTAATGTCTGCGGCAGACCCGAAGCGCACGTTCCTCCAATTTGTCGAGAGCAAATATTTCCCCGATGAATTCGTGACAGCCATTCAGAACTTTCGCGTGCGCGGTTCATCGGGCAAGGTCAATATCGCGTTGAGTGAACTTCCGCAATTCACTGCGTTGCCCAACGAACCCGCCGTGCATCGGGGTGCGGTATCCATTAGCCCGAGCATTGATTACATCGAGCGCGCCTACGACGATGCCAAGTACGGTCAGATTTCCAGGCGCCCATATCTCGACATGATCTTTCCTTCTATGATTGATCCCAATATGGCGCCGGCTGGAGGGCATGTGATGTCATGCTTCGTGCAGTACGCCCCGTACGATATCGAAGGTGGCTGGGATGATGCGAAACGTGACCAGCTTGGTGAAGCGGTCATTGCGACCATCGAGCAATATGCGCCCAATATCCGTAAAGTCATCGTCGGCATGCAGGTCATTACGCCGAAAGATATCGAACGGATTGCCGGCATCACGGGCGGCAATATCTTCCATGGCGAGCTCCTGCTCCATCAAATCTTCTTCCTGCGTCCCACCCCGCAATGGGCAGACTTCCGTACACCGCTCAAAGGGTATTATTTCGGAGCCAGTGGAGCACATCCTGGCGGTGGCGTGATGGGTGCAGCAGGTATGCTGGCGGCGAAGGAAATACTGAAAGATGGTGATTTGTAAGCGGTAATTAGAGATTGTGGATTGGTTGCCGGATGAAAACCCGCTTCACGCGCAGCCGAGAATTGATCCTTTTGACCGGAATTTAGGTTTCCCTTTAAGAAAGTATATATGCTTGAAAAGCCTGAGATCAAAGACGATAAAATAATCATGGCTTTGAATCAAAACTTTCCGATTGGGGCTGGTCAGATCGAATTCCTACCCATCGGCAATGACGCATCTGCCTGGGCGTATCGTGTTGGCACAGAAAATCAAAAAAACTATTTTCTTAAGGTAAGAAAGGAAATCTCAAACCCAGCCGGGTTGTTTGTACCGCGTTTTCTTCAGGATCAAGGCCTTGCACAGGTACTTGCTCCGCTTCCAACGCGGAGACACGAACTATGGATCGGTCTGGAAGAGTTCTTTCTCATCCTTTACCCGTTTGTAGCAGGACAGGCAGCAATGAAAGTCGGTATGACCGATTCGCAATGGATAGAGTTCGGTTCGATATTGAAACAAATCCATGCCACCGAGCTTCCTGCTCATATTTCACAATATGTAAGGCGAGAAACTTTTATTCCGCAATGGATCAGCCTCACCAAAGTGTTGCAGAAGCGAATTGATACACGAGACCATGATGATCCTTATCAAAAAGAACTTGCGGCTTTCTGGAGGGAAAATAACGAAACCATTCAAACTGTTATGGAGCGCGCTGAAGCGATGGGGAAGCGTCTCCAATACGCCGATTTGGAATTTGTTCTCTGTCACGCCGATATTCATACAGCTAACATACTCCTTACGCAGGAACAGGATATGGTCATCGTTGACTGGGATGACACATTGTTTGCACCCAAAGAGCGCGACTTAATGTTTGTGCTTGGGGAATACGTCATTCCCACCAGGACAGAGCAACTCTTCTTCGACGGGTACGGAAAGGTGAAGATCAATGGACTTGCATTAGCCTATTACAGATGTGAGTGGTGTGTGCAGGAAATCGGTGATTTCGGCGAAAGAGTTTTCCTGCCGAAAGAGTTAGGCGAAAGGACCAGGCAGGATGCTGTGAAGGGATTCAAAGAATTGTTTTCTCATGGCGATGTGATCGAAACAGCGCTTCAGACGCCCCTGGAAATTTGATAATGTCACGTACCTTCATAATTAGATTTTTACACAAAGGACTCGTTCATGACATCTAACCACTACGAATACATCATCATTGGCGCAGGGCACACTGGACTGGTCGCGGCTGCTTATCTTGCCAAAACAAAGAAGAAAGTGCTCGTTCTGGAGCGCCGCTCGATCATTGGTGGGTCCGTGGTCACCGAAACATTTGGGGAAGGGTTTCGTGTTGATGCTGTTTGGACCGGGGGAATGCTGCGTCCAGACATCATCAAGGATCTGAAGCTCCCGCTTCCACGCGCTGCGATTGCACTCCCGTCTTTTATTTCTTTGCAACCCGATTCATATCATCTCGTCCTGGACTCTGATCCTGCCAAGGCAGCCGAGTCTATCAAGCGCTTCTCAGAAAAGGATGCCGGTCGCTGGCCCGAATTCGTCCGCTTCATGAATAAAGCCGCCCATATCCTCGATGTCACCTATGGCACGATCATGCCGCGCCTGCCCAGGAACTTCAGTTTGAGCGAAGGCTATGGCTTGCTGGAATTGGGTCTTGATCTCCGCCTGGCAGGCCGTAAGGACATGCTCAGCTTCATCCGGGCACTTCCCATGACCGCCCAGGAATTACTTGAAGAGTATTTTGAATCAGAGCAAGTCAGAGCTGCCGTTGCTGCGGTAGCAATTCATGGTTCTAGCCTGGGTCCCATGTCTGCCGGGACGGGTTATTCGTTAATCCATAATTGGCTCAACCGTGGTGGACTATCACATGGCAATGTAGGCCAGGCAGGCGAGATCACACGGGCGCTGGCAAGTGCGGTCAAGTCTTATGGTGGGGAAATCCGGTGCGAGGCGGAGGTGAAGAGTATCCAGGTAGACACATACGCCTGTAAGGGGGTAGTGCTTACGAACGGAGAGGAAATCTTTGCGGATAGGGTCATTTCCGCAGTAGACCCCAAGCGAACATTTTTGTCCCTGGTTGGACCGCTGAACTTGCCGCCTGAATTCGTATGGAAGACGCAATCCATCAAGATGCGGGGTTCGGTGGCAAAAGTCCATTTGCTGACCGATGGCCAGCATGGTATTCCCGCAGGGACCGTTGTCCTGGCGCCGTCGATCAAATACCTGGAGAAAGCTTACGATGCAGCAAAATATGGCGAGATTTCCGAGCAGCCCTATCTTGAAGTGACAACTTCAGGGAATGTGGTAAGTATCCATTTCCAATTTGCGCCCTACAAGTTGAAGAATGGATCATGGGATATGGAACGTGAGACCATCGAAAAATTGGCAATTGACAGTCTGGCAGAACACTTCGTAAATCTAAAATCGTCAATCGTCAATCGTAAATCTATCACGCCTCTCGACCTGGAAGAGACCTATGGGCTCACCGAAGGCGATTTGAACCATGGTCAACTGATGCTCGACCAGTTCCTGTTCATGCGTCCCATCCCGGGCTGGGCAAATCATAAGACACCGATCGATAATTTGTATTTGTGCGGAAGCGGTGTCCACGGCGGGGGAGGAGTTAGCGGCGTAACAGGGCGGAACATAGTAAAGTTATTGTAAGAGGAAGGTGTTTCCGTTCTGTTGGAGGACAATTTGCGATATAAGATATTGCTGGTACTATGTTTCCTGAGTATTACCGCCTGCCAATCGCTCCCTCAAAATTTTGATATTAAGAAACTTGGAACCATCGAACGCGACGTCAAATACTGCACGATGAATGGGGTTGTCCTTAAGATGGACATTTACTATCCTATCACTAAAGAAAAACAATGGCCCATGATCATCTACGTCCATCCCGGAGGCTGGACAAGTGGAACTAAGAGCGTCGGCGCAAGCCTGGTCGATATACAGGCCTTGCAGAAAGCTGGTTTTTTACTCACATCAGTAGAATACCGCTTAGCCCCAATGTATAAATTCCCTGCAATGATCGAAGATGTGAAATGTGCAGTGCGATTTCTTAGAGCACATGCTGATGAATACAACATAGACCCTGAGCGATTTGGCGCAATCGGTGCGAGTGCAGGTGGACACCTTGTGTCGTTATTGGGTGTTACCGATAACACTTCTGGTTTCGATGTCGGGGAGTATTTGAATTATTCCAGCCGTGTCCAGGCCGTAGTTGACATAGATGGGGTAGCCGATCTTACTCCACCGTTTACCAAAACACTTTTCTTTGATCGAAATGAGGTCTTTGGAACATTTGATGACCGGGATCCAATATTTGCAAAAGCCAGCCCGGTTAGTTATGTAACTCCGGATGATCCACCATTTCTCATATTTCAAGGAGAATTCGATACAACCGTGCCTCCACAGCAAGCAATGAGATTTTTTAGGCACTTGCAAATGGAGGGGATTGAAGCTCAACTGATCGTGATCGAAAATGCTGATCATGGATTCTTGTCTGTGAATGGAAATCCAATCCACCCATCATTGGAGGAAATCAGAAAAAGGGTTTTGCTTTTCTGGGAACAAACACTGAAATAGAATATCGAATACTAGAAACCAGCTTGAAATAACGTATTGCAGCATCGTACCCTTGAAACCTACAATACGGGCGCGAAATGTAGAGAAGATCGTTAAATGAGAATGGTAGGTCACGCCTGGTCTCGACACTTGCACCGAACGCAAGTGCAGGTGTACGAGCAGGAAGAACACTTGCTCTACTCGACCACCGAGACGTGACCTACTTTTTTATTTGAAGCAACCACTCAATGTCACCGCACGTGGATCGCGCCCATAAGCGAGACGCTTTGCCCAGGTAGTGGGAAAACTCCTTAGAAAGTTGACATCCATCATCATGGGAGCCTTGACTCGCCAGCCTGCTTGCCTCAGGTTGTCATAAATCTTTTCTGCTCCAGCCTCGAGCGTTGTTTTTGCTTCAGCCAGAGCACCCCCATTTAGATGAATATCAATAGACGGCCTGGGCTGTGAAACGGATGCAAGCCCGTTCAGCATCTTCATATTGCCGGCCAGCAAATCTTCCAGCAGGCTGCCCCACGGGAAGTTGATGGTGATATGAGAAGCTAATCCATTCAGTTCTTTTGGCAAATCCTGTGCATTGGCAATGACGAATAATATATTTTTCAGCTTCGCCTGTGAATGGTCACGCAGGTTTTCGCGGCACGCGTCAACGCCGATGACGAACCAGTCAGGGTTCCTCTCGGCCAGGGTGCGTACGTAGCGACCGTCACCAGTTCCCAGGTCCAGGACGACGCGAGTGTGGTATGCGAGCCGTTCTTGCAATCCATTAAAGTCTAATTGAAGGGACTTTCTGCCCCGAATCGTTTCCATGAGAAACCTCCATTCTGTCGAGTTGATGAAGAGAGACAGAATGGAGCGGGGTGGACTACGCGCACGCGCAAATGGACGGTTGCGTCAGGCACCGTCCAGGTCGTCTGGTGTAGGTTTTTTAGGTGTTAGGGGAAATACAAAATAGGCCCAGGAGGCCTTACAGAGAACATCTCTCTGTTTAGAGAAGATCTAGCAGGGAGGGCGGGCGAGAAACTTGTTCATAATGGAAAATTATAACATTACAGTAAGCACTTTACCTTTCCGGGTTTCCCACATCCGAGCTCTTCGCAGCCAGAGCGTAGCTGCTTCTCTCGTTGTGCCTTCGTGTTCGTTACGTTGATCCTGTGCTGATCCTGTACTCATCCTGTACTGATCCTGTACTAGTCCGTTGACTATATTATAGGCATTGTTAGATTTGAAAAGCTGTCAAGCTGATGATCTCGCTTTCACCGGAAAGCTTTTATCCCACTATTCGAAAATAACAAGCATCCAAAGCCCTATATAAAGACTTCGGATGCTTATTATTTGTTCCGCAGATACCGGAATGTTTCTTTGAGTTAAGAGTGTGAAATTTCCTTGACCACTTCACCAGTCTTTTCCGGCTCATCGACACGGGTCGCGACATCGGCCTGTGAGATGATCCCCAGCAGTTTCATGTTATCCCCCACGACCGGGATGCGCCGTAACTGGTACTGTGCCATGGCGCTCATGGCACTCTCAACATCATCGTCAGCACGGCAGGTGACCATTTTGCGGGTCATGACGTCTTCCACTCTGGTATTTTGTGGATCGCGTCCTTCGCCGACAACTTTCAAAGCCAGGTCACGATCGGTCACGATGCCGACCAGTTTTTTCGTCCGTTGATTATCAACGATCAGAACCGGACCGATATCTTCTTTTTTCATTAACTGCGCTGCTTTGGCCACCGTATCATCTGGCATACAGTAGACCAGGTTTTCTGTCATGATGTCACTACACTTTTTCATCAGATTCTCCTTGCTCTTGAAAAGAGCTGAATTTGTGGATTAATATCCACGATAGGTTGGGGGAGGTAGGGCTCGTCTCGTTCCGCCGAGCAGAAAAGTGAGGATCACTCCTCCGATAAACCCGCCGATATGTGCCATATAGGCTACTCCGCCGCCGGTTTGTGAAGAAGCAGAGAAGGCACCAATTTGGCTAAAGACCTGAAGGACGATCCAGAACCCGATCACAATCAGCGCCGACATGGGGACAATGGCTCTGCCTAACAAGACATTGACTCGCTCATGGGGAAACATCACAATGTAGGCGCCCAGCACTCCGGCGATGGCACCCGAGGCTCCCAGATTGGGAACGTCCGATCCCAGGCTGACAATTGTTTGCGCAAAGGTTGCAGCCAGCCCACAAAGGATGTAAAAGACGAAGAACAATGCATGGCCCAGGCGATCTTCAACATTATCGCCGAAGATCCATAGGTAGAGCATATTCCCCAGCAGGTGGACCCAACCCGCGTGCATGAACATGGATGTAAAGATCGTTGCGAAATCGCCGGCAGGATTTGCCAGGAAGCGACTCGGCACAAAAGCCCAGCGCTCGATAAAGGCGTCTCCACTGTTAAGTTCCAACAAGAAGACCACCACATTCAGAGCAATCAGGGTGTAGGTGACCACCGGGGTAAGCCTGCGGGCACTATCATCATCACCGATTGGTATCATACGTATTCTCCTTCTATGTGATTGATCCGTACAGAGATTTACATAGCCCCTTTGCTGGTTATAACGTCCTTCGGAAGAATCTGTTATAGGGAGAATAATCTCAAATTTTCCCGCTTTGATTGCGTAGCACTCAGCGCGACGGGAGGAGATTCGGGCCTGCTGCCATTGCATGGGTAGATGTTTTCCCCCGTGTAGAAACGTCCCGAAGATGTCGCTATGGCGCCGTCTTCGGGACGGTGTATAAGCACGATCTTATTTTTGGGCGAGAGTCAATATTACGCCGTTTTGTGAAGGATCGTATAAGAGAAGCCCCTCTTCCGTTTGGTTGGCGGGAATGCCTTCTTTTTCCACCCGGGCGATGACTTCCTCTAATGCTTTCTGGTCCGGTAGTTCTACGGTAAAGTACTTTAGCCCTGCGGCATCGGCGGGCGGGGGAGGTGCACCCTCGCCCTGCCAGGTGTTCAATCCAATATGATGGTGATACCCGCCCGCAGAAACGAATGCCATACGCATCGACTTTGCCACGCCCATGATATCGAATCCAATCACACCATGATAGAAATTCACGGCTTCTTCAATATCGCGCACGTGCAAATGGATATGACCGAGGCGTGTTTCTGGCGGAATGGACGCGTCCAGGCGATCTTCTTCTTTCAAATGACCCAATAAGGCATTCACATCCAATGGCTCACGCCCATTACTCAAGGAACCGTCGGCGCGGCGTGTCACGTACTCGCCGTTTGCCATCGTCCAGGTACCATCTTCAGGCGATTCACAATACAGTTCGATGCCGTTGCCTTCCGGGTCATCGAGATAGGTGGTCTTCGTCATGATGTGATCGGTGGGATAGTTGCGATATTTCAGGGCGAACAAACGCGCCATCACACGTGCCAGCTCACGGCGATTCGGGAATAGCACCGCAAAGTGATATAAGCCGGTGACGCCGCGATATTTCCTTAAATTTGGTTCTTCCGTCAGGCGGAGCAAATCCACACCGCCGGCGCCGAGACCCGCTTTGCTGGCTTCACGCCAGTGGACCTGAAAACCAAGTACCTGCTGATAGAACGTGATCTGATTCTCAAGGTTGGCAACCCTGAGGGAAACGGTTCCAATTCGCGTAGCGGGATGGATGGAAAATTCTGCTTTAATTTCTGAGTTTGATAATACACTCATGCTCTCTCCTTAATGTAATAAGACGAATGGTAAGGGCAGATTCTTTCTATTAATTCACTTTTTTGGTGCTAGAGGAAGAAGGTTTCCTCCGATTTGCGAACACAAGCAACCCAACCCCGACAACAAATGCAATCCCACCATAGATTGCCCACTGAACCTGACCTGACATAAAACTGCCTGGTAAGACGTTGACGCCTTGTAAGAACCAACCTATGCCCAGAAGAGTTAACAAGACAGCAATAATATTCAAGAAGATTTTCATGATCTTTTATCCTTTCGCAGTGCAAATGGCGCCGGCATGCAAATACTGAATGGGCTTTCCAAAATTATCCATTCAAGTTATTAGACAATACGCATAAAAGAGCATGGTGGATTTCCGCCTCTGATCTGTCGTTTACTCTCCAAATATGCGAGGTCACAAAATTGCATAGATGCCCTCTACGCAGCGTAATAGAATCTGTCTAGAATCCCAATTCTTCCTTCACCAGGATTATCGTTGTGCGGCCTGGGATGATTTCGCGGTTGACGATGAGAATCTTCCCAATGGAGCTGGGTACTCCCAGAGTCGCACGCAGGCGCGCATCTTCGAGAGGATAACTGTATTCTTCGATCCGACGAAAGCCCTCATTCAGGTCTTTCACGATCTTTTGGGTACCGGCAACCAAAATCACTTTGCTCGCGCCATAAGCATAGGGAGCTAATTGACTTCCGCCGTTTGAAGCGGTCAGGATTTGTCCCTGCTCGGTAATGGCATGAACACTTCCAATTATGTAAGCGGGGCGCGAGCGCAGCAGGCGTATTTCCTCGGCTTGTGTTTTGCGATCCAAAGCCAACACTTTCGGACGCACCGCGTTATAGCCGCCCGACTTATCGATCTCATCCGTGACGCCAATTTTTTCCAACGTCCTGGATATGTTGGCATATACTTCGGCACCTGGCGGCACAAGTTGCAAGACCAGTTTCCTGGCTTCTGCTCCGCTTTCAACAACAATCACATGAATATTGTTTGCTTCGAGCGCTTTCACCACAGATGCAATTTGTTCGTCCGTGGCTAGTTTGGTAAATTCCCGATTTGGAATTTGTTCTGAAACAGCAGCGTTTGGATCTAGCATATATTACTTTTCCTTCAATTAATAATTGATGTTACGCAAAACAACCCAAAGGCGGTATGTTGCCCGTGTCGAAATGGGTGACATAATCTTTATCATGCCATCCCTTCGGGATTGGAATGCGATTGCCGATCCTGCTAGAATCCTTCTATCCCTTCGGGATTAGCCTATGTGTAAGGTGAGTTGATAGATGATGTTCTCAATTCAGCCCATCCTGAAGGATGGGCTGAATTGAGCCGGGTCAACTCAATATTTTGATTGCGCTCTGCCAATTGGTACCAAGGGTGTTTTGCAGAGTGATATGTAGAAGTTGCATCCCTTCGATTTGACGAGCACGGCTTAGTGGACCCGTATCAACCGGCCGCATCCCACCGTCCTTCACTAGTTGCGCGACCTCCTCTTTGGCGTTCGCATCGTCGCCGGCGATAAACACATCCAGCGGTTGACCGGCTACTTGTCTTGCCAGCAATGTACCGGCATACGTTGTGTTGAAAGCCTTCACCACTTTCGCTCCCGGTGCAGCAGCTTTGGCCACTTCTTCTGCAGAGGAAGAATCGGGCGGTGTGACGAGTCCGTTGTAGGTCGAGTTCAGCGGGTTGGCAATATCCACAACAACTTTCCCCGCCAGCTTTGAGCCGAGTTGCTTGACGACCTCAATATTTGTGCCGTACCATAATGCGAGCACGACCACATCACCAAGTTCAACATTCGCGGAGTCCGCAGCTGAGACCTCAGCGCCTTTCTTTGCAGAGGCTTTTACTTCCTCGGCGGCTTTTTTAGCGCTTTCGAGGGTTTTGCCTACAAAAGTGACCGAGTGTCCGCCTGCCACTGCCCGGGTGCCGATGGCACGTCCCATCTTTCCCGGACCAACAATTGTTATTTTCATCTTGACTCTCCTTGAGTTATTTGTTACTATACGCTTGTTGCTTTAACAACAGATGTTGTTAATGTACTATTTCATACCTGTCGCGTCAACCAACAAAAACCCTTCTCTGTTGACTAAACGACACTGGAGCAAAAATGTTGCCCAACGATGAAAAACTTGACCCGCGTGTCAAACGGACCCGCGGCCTGATCCTGCAATCCTTCAGTGGACTTCTCGGCGAGAAGGGCTTCGAGTCGATCTCCGTGCAAGATGTGACCGACAAGGCGCAGATCAACCGGGCTACTTTTTATGCGCACTTTGAGGATAAATACAAGTTGCTCGACTATTGGATCAGACAAATGTTTATGCAGGAAGTCGAAAAGCGGATGCTAAACGCCTGCCATTACACGCCTGAGAATTTGCGAAACCTGATCCTGGCAGTTTGCGAGTTTCTTGCTCATTTGCACAGTGAGTGTGCTCAGCCCCATCCTCAGTTTGAATCCCTTGTGGAAACGCAGATCAAGAAGCAAATTTACGAATTACTTACTGTTTGGTTAAAACAGAGTGAGACGGAGATCGCCACTGAGATCCCTGCAACAGTTGCCACCTGGGCGATTTATGGCCTGGCTTCTCACTGGAGCCATACAAAGAAACGCCCGGTGCTCGAGGAGTTTGTAGATGAAGCCTTGCCGCTTGTAGCCGTGAACCTCGAGCAGTTTGCATAAAATTATGAAGAAAACCCCGGCCTCCGAAGCTTAATTCGCTTCAGAGGCTTTCTTTTACGAAGTGCTGCACGCAGTTCTGCTATACATATGTAAATTAGAAGCTCAAATTCAGCTTACAAAGCAATTCAAGAGCTTACTATTCCTGAGACGGGTGGGTAATTCATTGATTTGACAGGGGATTGTTCTCGGTTATAATTCAGCCACTGAATTTTGGAACAATGGAATCGCCAAACGAAGAGTTTCGTGAACTTACGCTGCTGGAAAATATCGAAAATGATCCCAATGTAAACCAATCCACGCTGGCTACCCAGCTGGGTGTGGCAGTGGGCACGGTCAATTGGCATCTCAAGCGTCTGGTCGCCAAGGGATATGTCAAAGTGAAGCGGGCTGAACGCAAGAAGCTGCGTTATATCATCACGCCCGAAGGGATTGCGTTGCGTGCTCGCCTGGCAGTGGATTATGTTGAACGCTCTTTTTCGCTTTATCGCAAAACCCGGCAGCGCGTGGGTGAATATCTTTCGCACGTGAAAAGTTCCGGATATGACCGTGTGCGTATCCTCGGCAAAGGCGATGTTGCAGATATTTGCCGTTTGACTTGTTTGGAACATGGCATCAGCGTTGTGAATGACAAAGACGTGCCTATTTTGCAAGTGGAAGGATTTAAAGTTTTCTTACGGATGGAGGGAAATGATGAATGACCGCCACGTATTGATCACAGGTGGAGCGGGATATATCGGCTCGCTCTTGACCTCGGAGCTGCTCCGCACGAACTACCGCGTCACTGTTCTTGATTCGCTGCTCTTCGGTGGCGAGTCGCTGGTCCCCTTTTTGTATCACCCCAATCTTCATTTCGTCAAATCGGATGTGACCGAACCGCGCGCTATAAAAGATTCGCTCAAAGATGGCTGGCAGAAACCAGATGCCATCGTTCACCTTGCGGCGATCGTGGGCTTCCCGGCCTGTCAGGCAGTAGGAAGGCAGGTCGCGTGGCGATATAACGTCGAGGCGACGAAAATGGTCTTCGGGCAGGCAGTAGATTTAGGCGTGGAAAGACTCGTGTTCTCATCTACCTATAGCAATTATGGCTTATCCCCCGATGGCAAACCTGTCACTGAAGAGTCACCATTAAATCCCCAGTCGTTATATGCGGAGACCAAGATCGCCGCGGAAGAATTTTTGCTCTCACAAAAAGATGCTTCCTGCGCCCCGTTGATCTTTCGTTTTGCAACCTTATATGGAATTTCACCGCGCACCCGTTTTGATCTGATTGTCAATCAATTTGTGCTCGAAGCATTTACAAAACGTGAGTTGATCATTTATCAACGCGGCTACTCACGTTCGTTCGTTCACATTCGTGATGTAGTACGCGGTGTGATCATGGGATTGGAGGCAGAGCGCTCAAAGATCTGCGGGGAGGTGTTCAATCTTGGCACGGATCATGGAAATTATTCAAAGGACGATATTGTCCGTCTGGTTTTGAAGCGTATGCCGGAAACATTTGTTGAGTATAAAGATCTGACTTTCGGTGGTGATATGCGTGATATTACAGTGTCGTTTGCCAAGATCGAGAAAGTGCTTGGTTTTAACACAACGCTTGATGTAGACGATGGCATCCGTGAATTGTTGTTTGCGTTGAAGACCGGGATCATTCGGAACCCGACCGACGAGAAATATCGGAATGCTCAGTTTATTGTACAGTAGTATGTCACTGCCAGGGCGCAGCCGGCAGCAACCCCTGCACCCTCTGGCGCTGTCCGCCACGATAGCCTGCAGCGCAGCGAGTGGGAGGACAACTGTCTCTTAATGAGTGGGATTGCTGTGTTGGAAAAAAACACTGTCTCACAAAAACATGGAGGAGTAGTCATGGCTGATAATTTTTGGAAAGATAAATGTATCATCGTTACCGGAGGGGCAGGTTTCCTGGGTTCATTCGTAATTGAAAAGCTAAAGCAACGCGGCGCAACCGCGGAGCGTATCTTTATCCCGCGTATTGAAAACTACAATCTGATCGACCCGAATGATATCCGCCGCATGTATTCAACTGCATTGAACAGCGTGGACCCTCAGAATGTAGTCGTCATCCATCTTGCCGCAAACGTTGGCGGTATTGGCGCGAACCGTGAACACCCCGCCGATTTTTTTTATGACAATTTGATGATGGGCGTGGAGTTAATGCATCAGGCGTATAAAAATGGCGTCGGTAAATTCGTTGCGATTGGAACGGTCTGCGCGTATCCCAAGTTTACGCCGGTCCCTTTTAAGGAAGAAAATTTATGGGAGGGTTATCCTGAAGAAACAAATGCTCCTTATGGGCTCGCCAAGAAAATGATGCTGGTGCAGGCACAGGCCTATCGCCAGCAGTATGGATTCAACGCGATCTTCCTGCTGCCTGTGAATCTATATGGCCCGCGCGACAACTTCAATCTGCGATCCTCCCATGTCATTCCGGCATTGATCCGCAAAGCTGTGGAAGCCGGTCAGCGCGGTGACAGGGAGCTGCCTGTTTGGGGTGATGGTTCACCAACCCGTGAATTTTTATATGTTGAAGACGCCGCAGATGGGATCATCATGGCTGCGGAAAAATATAACGGCGATCAACCCGTCAATCTTGGATCGGGCTATGAGATTTCTATCAAGGATCTGGCCGAAATGATTGTCAGGATGACAGGCTTTGAGGGAAAGCTCGTCTGGCAGACAGATCAACCCAACGGTCAGCCCCGCCGTGGACTGGATGTCACCCGCGCGAAAGAGTATTTTGGTTGGGGCGCTCAAGTTCCGTTTGAAGAGGGCATGCGCCGGACCATTGAGTGGTTCAAGGAAAATCGAGAGAAGATACGTTGAGAAGTAAAAAGAAAGAGCAAAGATGCCTTTCTTCTTGTTCCAGCCGCCTGGTGTAGGATGACAATAACCGAATTAGTAAAACACGAACCCACGACCATTTATATCAAGCCGTCCAAAGGTTTCACCACTCTAAACCTACGGGATTTATGGCTTTATCGTGAATTGGTCTTCTTCATGGTCTGGCGGGATATCAAAGTCCGTTATAAGCAGACATTGCTTGGCGCAGCCTGGGCGATCATTCAACCTGTGCTGACGATGCTGGCAATGTTTTTCCTGTTTGGCAAGGTAGCAAAACTGCCAACAGATAATGTCCCCTATCCCATTTTCTCCTATACGGCCCTGCTCCCCTGGGGTCTGTTTGTCGCGGCGCTCAATCAAGGCAGCCGCTCATTGACATCAAACCACAATATGATCACAAAGGTTTATTTTCCGAAGCTGATCCTGCCATTAGCTTCTGTCATTGCCGGGTTGGTAGATTTTGCGATCGCCTCCGTGATTTTGGTCGCTTTGATGTTTTATTACAAAGTCACGCCCGCCTGGAATCTCTTGTGGGTCCTTCCCCTCTTCCTGCTATTGGCGATCATTACTGCATCGGGAGTGGCTTTATGGCTGTCTGCCATTAACGTCAAATATAGGGATGTAAACTATGTGCTTCCATTTTTGACGCAGTTCTGGTTCTTTGCTACGCCCGTTGGCTATTCCGCCAAAGCAATTTCTGAAAAGTGGCAGCTCGTCTACTCTTTGAATCCAATGGCAGGCGTAGTGAACGGATTTCGCTGGGCGTTGTTGGGAGTTGGCAATGGTCCCGATGCCGGGCTCTGGATCTCAGTAGGCATTTCTCTGCTGATCCTGATCAGTGGCTTGTTCTACTTCCGCAATATGGAAAAGACGTTTGCAGATACCATTTAATAATATGTCGTTGCGAGGAGTGGTGCTCTTCGCGCCGACTGGCGCTTTAGCGCCGTATGCAATCGAAGCGGCGCCACGACGAAGCAACCTTCAGCTAAATGGTTGAAACTATTCGATAAAATTAGCTCGTTAGACAGGAGATTGCTTCGCGCAACTTCCCTGGCACTGCCTGCCAGGGAAGAGCGCTCGCAATGACATCCCAAAAATATGACT